>JAKQNV010000086.1 GCA_029565595.1 Candidatus Cloacimonadota bacterium | reverse complement strand
CAAGGCGGACCGTCATGGGCAGCGGATCGGCCTGGTCCTGGTCCACGTAGGTGACGTCCGGGCCGATGTTTTGGATCACCAGCGAGGCGTCCAGCCCGTCCACGACAAGATCCTGGTACTTGGCGCCGAGGTCGAAGCCGAAGGTGAAGGCGTTGCCCACGTCTTCGGTCTGGCCGGTGCCCGGTCCGAGATAGCTGTACATCAGTTTGAAATTGGCGCCCACGCCCAGTTTTTCGCGGATCACTTCATAGCTGTAGCCGAAGGCTCCGGCGAAATCGAAGCTGTGGAATTCCCCGAGCGGATTGCCATTTTCATCCGTCTGTTCCTGGGTTCCGGCGTCCAGCAGCACCAGGTGCATGTTCATGTTGCCGATGCCGTCGAAGTACTTGTTGAAACCCAGGTATTCGTAATACATATCGTCAAAGCCGGTGCCGGCGCCCTGCAGCCAGGGCATGTGGGTCCCAGCCAGCTGGGTTTTGCGGTTGAAGGCTGTGGCGCCCGGATTCCACCACGCGGCGTAGGCGTCGTTGGCGACTGCGGAATAGGCGCGGCCGAGGCCGTTGGCACGGGCTCCCGGCTCGAAGGTGAGAAACAGCATCGAGCCCTGTGAGATCGCGTTCAGCGCGAAAGGCAGGCTCAGCATCATGATCAGCGCCAGCAGCGTCATCTTTTTCGGTATGGACATTATACCTCCATCGAGATATGTTAAGCGCCGGAACGGAAAAAAGTCCCCGCGCGGTGTTATTGACTTATGATCAGGGAGGAAAACACCCCAAATAATGCTCAATTATCACTACTATACTACAGGAAATGCTGCCATCTGGCAAACAAATTCTCGCAGAGTCACCTCAAATATATGCTGGTGCCGAAGGCCGGAATCGAACCGGCATGGGCTAATGCCCGGTGGATTTTGAGTCCACTGCGTCTACCTGTTTCACCACTTCGGCACATTTTTTCCCTTTTCTTTTGGCTTAGGACTTTGTCAAGCAGAATCTTGCCCACCTAAACGATAATCTTGGACATTGTTGCCAAGGTGCCGGATAGCTGTCTCACTTTGCGGATTGCTCCTTGGCGATCAGCTCGCTCAGTTTGGCGGCCATGCCGTCCAAAGCCTGCTGCGGCGTCTGGACTCCTTCCTTGGCCTTTTCCAGCGCCTTTTTCAGCTCGTCGCGCGCCACGAACCAAGCCGGATGCTGGGGTTCGAATACCGCGTCGTTCAATTGGGCATAGATCCCCTTGAATTGCGGATAGGTGGCGAGAAACTCTTTGATCGTGGGGGTTTCCATGGCACTTTTTCGCAGGGGCATGTAACAGGTCCGGGCGCTCCATTTGGCGGTTTGCTCGGTGTCCGTGAACCATTTGATGAATTCCCAGGCGGCCTTTTCCCGGGCCGGATCGCCGCTTTTGAAGATTACGATGTTGGCTCCGCTGATGGCGCTCTTATCGGTTCTATAGGTAGGCAAGGGCGCGTAGCCGATGTTGAAGTTGATCGGCTGCTGTTTCATGTAGGTGATGGAAACGCTGGAGCCCTCAAACATCGCCACGGTCCCGGCCAGGAACGCGTTTTGGCCGTCCATTTCCTTGGTGGATTTGGCGGTCTTGTCCGCGTTGACCAGGTTG
>JAKQNV010000077.1 GCA_029565595.1 Candidatus Cloacimonadota bacterium | reverse complement strand
GTGGACACTCCAGTCTTTGCTCTCTAACGCCACTGCACACTATCAGCAGGACCGCGGCAGGAGTTCAGCAGAAGGTCTGGATTATCTGGCTGTATAACAAGCAGATAGCATTTTTGTCCCGCTGAGTGGCAGCCTCTATATAGTAGTGTGTAACGAATGGCGTTCAGCAGCAGAAAATCGCAAATTCCCAAATTCTTTTTCTCCTTTTTTCCTGTGAATTCTGTAAAGCACTGAGATACATGAAGTTACATGTCAAATTCTCAAATAACCCCAATTACAGGGGTCTCTCATCCAGATCCCGGAAGAGAGGGTGGTAAAACTTATATTTGACTTATAATGGATATAATAATATGTATACATATAGATATATATAGTATATATAGTATATAGTTAGCATTGTCTTCTCTCTGTGTGCTACTCAAAAAAGATGCACTGGCAAGCCATATTCCCGGCTGGCTGAGAGAGGGGGGTCTGGAATTGGGGATTTGAGTGAATTTGCCATCTAACTCATTGAAAGACAAGGGGTGGGAAATTCCCACCCCTTTTGTTATCAGGCTCAGTCATCGATAACTGGCTCGTTAAAGAGCAGATTACGATTAAGGGCTTCAAGTTGTGCTCTCTCGCCGTCGTTCCATGATGACATGATTTCAGCGTTAAGGACATATATTTTCGGGAAACGGTTGTTGGCTTGCTTCTCACCAGTCTGGCAGGTTATAGCGTCACGCTCGATAAGCGACTCTATCGCCTCATTGAACTCCCGTTTCTTCATATGGGAAGAAAAAGCGATGGGTGCGGCAAATACGGAGTAAAAAAAGAAAGGCCCCGGTCTGGGAGCCTTTCGGTGAAAGATAAGGTGGTTTGGGCGAGAGCCTTACTTCACGATGACGAATTCGATGCGACGGTTTTCCGCACGGCCTTCCGGGGTGTCGTTGGAGGCAATGGGATTCTTTTCGCCAAAGCCCTGGGTGGTAAGGCGTTCAGCGGCCACGCCCTTCTGCACCATGTAGTTCTTCACGGATTCGGCGCGGCGCAGGGAAAGGCCATAGTTGTATTGGTCGTCGCCGACGCTGTCGGTGTAACCCTGGATGCGGAGTTTGACTTTGGGATTCTGCTTGAGGGCCTTGACCACGTCGTCGAGGTTGGTCTTCGCCTCATAGGTGAGGTCGGCGCTATCGAACTCAAACTGCACACCCTTGAGGATGAAGTCTTCCTTCATGCTGATCTGGTAGCGGGTGATCTTCTTGGGTTCGTACTTGGAACCGTCGCCGGCGCCGCTCTTGCCAAAGGTGTAGCCGAGGCCGAGGAAGGGCATCAGGTAGGAATCGTGGGCTTTGTCGTTTTCCAGGGATTCCATGTTGTCGTCCCAGGTTTTTTCGAATTGCACGCCGAGGTCGAGGTTGACGTTCCACTTGGTGAGGAAGGACACGCCCGCTCCCGCGCTGGGAGCCACCAGGACGGCTTTGGCGTCGTCGATGTCGTTGTCGTAATAGGATGCGCCGAGGCCGAGTTCCACGAAGGGTGCGATGCGCTTGAGGGCGCCGTCGGAGAAATTGACGCACAGGGTTTTGGTGGGGCGCAGTTTGGCCAGGAGGTCGGCGCCGAGCACGCTGGTCTCGTAATCGTGCAGTTTGACCGGCACGTCTTTGTCCTTACCGGACAGGGTGGTGGAGTAGGGATAGATCCCGAGGCTGAGGTAATCCTTGAGCCAGGCTTCGTAGCTGATGCCAAAGGCGGGATTGAGGTCCCTGGTGTCCTTGACGTCGTTGAGGGGATAGCTGAGTCCGCCGCGCAGGCCGATGGTTTGCTGCATGGCGCAGAGGGCCGGAGCTAGGGCCGCGAACAGCAGGGCAACAAGCAGTATCTTGACTTTGTCGTTCATTTTTTACCTCTTGTAATGTTTGATTTTATCCTTTGTATAAAGCCGCCGGATTTCCGTCAATCAATTTTTGCATCCTGAGGTCGTATCCGAGGGCTTCGCAGGATTATACATCCCCGGCTGGAAAAACCCTTCACTGTTTCGGAAGGCGGAAATGGCGCATGGTTTTTCCCGCGGCGGGGTAATGTAAACGGCGGCGGCCCGCCAATTCTTTTCATTTGACAAGAAACGGGGATTTCTTTTTTCTTGGTTTAAATCTTAATTAGGGAAAAACGACGTAAAATGAGACTGTTTGAAACCCATGCCCACCTCGACCTGCCTGATTACGATCCTGACCGCGAGGCGCTGATCGAAGAATGCTTCGGCAGCGGTATCGAGTATATCATAAACATCGGCTTCAACAAGGAAACCTCGCTGAACTCGCTGGAACTGGCCAAAAAGCATCTGCACATCTTCGCCACGGCCGGGTTCCACCCCCACGACGCGATGGATTTCGACGCCGAACTGGTCAAGCGCCTGGCCCGGGAAAAGAACGTGCTGGCCATTGGGGAGATTGGGCTGGACTTTTTCCGCCACCTTTCGCCCTACACGGTGCAGCGCGAGGTTTTCCGCAACCAGGTGTTGCTGGCGCTGGATTATGACCTGCCGATCGTGGTCCACAACCGCGAGGCGCATCAGGAATGCTATAAGATCCTCAAGCAGGCCAACGCCAAAAACGTCGTCTTCCACTGCTTTTCCGGCGACATCATCTTCGCGCAGCAGGTCCTGGACGAAGGCTGGCACATCTCCTTCACCGGCAGCGTGACCTACGCCAATGCAAACCTGGATGACGTGATCCGCATGATGCCCCTGGACCAGTTCATGATCGAGACCGACTGCCCCTACCTGCCGCCGCATCCGCACCGCGGGGAACGCAACAGCCCGCTGCACCTGCACCTGGTGGCGGAAAAGATCGCCGCCATTCGCGAGATCACACCCGAAGAGGTGGCCGAACACTCCTTCGAGAACGCTTTCAAGTTTTTCCGCATCCCGCCCGATCCGGTCAAACCGCCGCATAAGGGCGGAAAATCCTCCAAGGAACCCAAGCCGGGCAAAAGCGCCACTGCCAAGCCGGCGAAAAGCACACCCATAAAGCCGGTTGAAAAAACTCCTGTCAAACCGGTTGAAAAAGCCCCCGCAAAACAAGTCAAGAGTGCCTCGGTAAAGCTGGTTGAAAAAACTACCGTCAAAACGGTTGAAAAAGCCCCCGCCAAGCCGGATGTAAAAGTCCCCGCGAAACAGGTCAAGAGTGCCCCGGCCAAGCAGGTTAAAACCGCTCTACCCAAACCGGTGAAGAGCACTCCGGCCAAAGGGGTAAAGAGCGCCCCCGCCAAGCCGGTGAAGAGCACTCCTACCAAAGCAGTGAAAAACGCTCCGGCCAAGCAGACAAAAACCGCTCCCACCAAACCGGTAAAAAAAGTCCCCGCCAAGCCGGTGAAGAGCACTCCAACCAAAGCGGTGAAGAACACTCCGGCCAAGCAGACAAAAACCGCTCCAACCAAACCGGTAAAAAAAACCACCGCCAAACCAATGAAAAGCGTTCCAGCCAAACAGGCGAAAAGCGTTCCAGCCAAGCCCGTGAAAAAAGCGCCTGCCAAGCCGGTGAAAAGCGCTCCCGCCAAAAACAGCAAAACCAAACCCGAAAAGAGAAAGAAATAAATGAAGAAAACCGCCTACCTTATCCTCCTGCTGGCCATCGCGGCCCTTCCGCTGGCCGCGGGAAACTCCATCTTCGCCTACGACGGCTATCCCGTACAGTATTTCGGCAAGGACATCTACAGCCTGGGAATGGGCGATACCGGCGCCAGCGACGTCTTCCGCAACAACACCGGCTACAGCAACCCCGCCCAGTCCAACCTGAGCAACCGCAGCCTCTTTTCCACCGGGCTGTTGATGGGTTACAACGCCTACCGGTCGCAGGACGCCGCGGGCAAAAAATACAGCTATGTGGACAACTCGCTGGATCTTCCCTATTTCAGCCTGAGCATCCCGCTGAAAAAGCACCGCATTGGCTTTCAGGTCAATTCCTACGCCTCCGGAGTGGTGGACAACCAGCGCGACATGGAATCCGAAGACGGCATCCAGTACCTGGAAAAGCAATCCATGGACCGTTACCTCTACCGGGCGGATCTTATCTACAGCCTGCTTTTGGGCAATAACAGCATCGGGATCAGCGGCAACTATTACTTTGGCCACGAGACGCGGCTGCTGATACAGGAAGGCGGATATGAGCCCTTCAACACCCGCGAGGAGGTCTCCCGCGATTTCAAGAATCCCGGCCTGACCATCGGCTACCTGCACCGTTTTGCCAAACTGGCGTTGGGCGCGCATTTCAGCCCCGCCTGCACTTTGAAAGGGGATTCCACCCGCACCTCCATCCACGAGACCGAGACGAGCGGGGATTACGAATACGAACTTCCGCACCGCGCCTGCGCCAGCGTCACGGCCCTGCCATTCCCGGAGGTCAAGGTCGCCGCGGATTTCCACTACGAGGCCTGGGACGCCCTGGACAAGGACAAATACGATGACAGCTGGAAACTCGGAGTGGGTGTGGCTTACGAGCCAATGGCGGACAAACACGAGAAATTCTTCAGCAAATTGCCCCTGCGCGCCGGAGCCGCCTACCGTATGCTGCCGTTTGCGGTCAACGGGAAATCCGTGGACGAGATCAGCGCCAGCCTGGGCCTCACGCTGCCGCTGAAAAGCGAGGCCAACCGCATCGACATCGGCTTCCAGTACGTCAACCGCGGCAGTTTGGCCGACAACAGGCTGACCGACAACTCCTACCTCATGATGTTCGGCTTCACCGGCTTCGATATCTTCAGTAAATCTGCCGACCGCAGCGCGCCGCGGGAAATCCCGGAAAAGGAAGACATCAACTCATGGTAGAGCCATCGGCACAACCCGGCCGAAGTCCTTTGCTGGAGCAGATCACCGACAAACGTGGCCTGCAGGGAGCCGATCTGGCGGCGGACATTTACACCCTGCCGGACGAGGGTTTGCTCGCCAATATCGACAAAGTGGCGGAGCGCATCGGCAACGCGCTTTACAGGAACGAGCCGCTGGCGATCTTTGGGCACGACGACCCCGACGGCGTGACCAGCACCTACATCCTCTACCAGTTTCTCAATTCCTGCGGCTATCAGAAACACAACTATTTCATCCCCAACCGCAACCTCGAGCCGCACGGCATCCAGCAGAGCTTTGTGGATTTCGTCGCCAAAAACGGCTATAAACTGGCCATCACCGTGGACAACGGCATCTCCAGCCAGAGCGGAGTGGCCAAACTGAAGGCCCTGGGCTGCGAGACGATCGTCGTGGACCACCACCTCATCCAGCCGGAACAGTTGCCGGACGCTTTGGCCATCGTCAATCCGCAATTGCCGGAGTGCCAGTATCCCTTCAAGCAACTGGCCGGAGTCGGCGTCACGCTGATGCTGGTCCGCTACCTGGGCAGGATCCTCGAGCATCCGGTGCCTTTATCCGCCTACTTTTGGACCGCCGTCGGCTCCATCGCGGACAAGGTGCCGATGACCGGCTTGAACCGCATTCTGGCACGCCATGTGATCGAACATTGGGACGAGCTGGACGACCCCAGCATCGAGTTTCTGGCGCGCAACCACACCCGCATCGACGGGGCGATGGACATCTTCAATTTCATGCAGGCTACGGCACGCCTGATCGCCAACGGCCGCGAAGAGGGCGGACAGCACACCGCGCTGCGTTTCCTTTTACAGCGTAGCGACGCCAAAGCCCGGCTCTTCCAGAACCTGGAGGAGCAAAAGAACCAATGGGAAGGGGAACTGAACCGCGTCTTCTCCTTTCTGGACACCGTTTCGGCCGGTTTCGAGGGCAACGGGTTCATCTACTTTGACGACGATGATGTGATCCCCTATGCCTTGCTGGGAACGGCCAGCACCTACATTTTAGGTAAACTCGGCATCCCCACGCTGATGCTCAAACTCCACAACGGCGACATCGTCTGCGAAGGGCGCTGCGGCGAGGGTTTCAACATGGTGGAGGCCTTCCGCGCCTGCAAGGGCCTGCTGAAACAATTCGGCGGCCATGTCCGGGCGGCGGGGTTCGTCCTGGAACAGGCCAATTACGACGCCTTCCTGGAATGCTACAATGATTTCCTGGCCAAGAACCCGGTCCTGGCTCCGAGCGCAACGGATGAAGGCTACGACGCCGTCCTGGCCCTGGATGAGTTTGACGACGCCAACTGGCGGGACTTGGAATACCTGCTGCCCTTTGGCCAGCAAAACCCCGAACCGCGCATCCTGGTACCCCAAGCCAGCCTGGACGCTCTGCAAGGCGTGTTTATCCTGGAGCACGGCTCGCTGGGAATCCCCCCGGGAAAAACCGGAGCCGCGACCGTCCACTGGAAAGGCCGCAATTCAGCGCGGGTTTTGGCTTTCCGGGCCACGCCGCCGGTCTGATCACATGAAGCAAGGCGCCTGATGCTGCACATCCGCGAAACCCTGCGCAAAGCCATCCATATCAGTTCACTGCTGATCCCGCTGGGCTATCGCTATATCCTGGATTACAACCGGAAACTGATGTTCCTGATCCTGCTGGCGGCCTTCGTCGTCATGCTGATCGTGGAATTCAACCGTTTCTGGCAGAAGAATTTCCGCAAGACCTTCTGGGCGATGTTCGGACTTGTTTTACGCAAGCATGAGCTAAGGGATTTCACCGGCGCCACCTACATGCTCTTCGCGGACATGCTCTGCGTGGCCTTCTTTGACGCCAACATCGCCTTTTGCGCCATGTCCTTCCTGTCGTTGGGAGATACCTTCGCCGCGATGGTGGGGATAAATTTCGGCAAGCGCAAATACAAGTTTTCCAATAAATCCCTGGAGGGAAGCCTGGCCTGCTTCGCCGTCTGTTTCCTCTATGGGCTGTGGGTCTTCAAGCATGCGCCCGTAATGGCCTTCACCGGCGCGCTGGGCGCCACTTTCGCGGAAATGAGCAAGCTGCCGATCGACGACAACGTGGAGATCCCGCTGACATCGGCGATCGTCATGGCCCTCACCGGGATCTTTATTTGAGAAAAGAAATATGTTGATATCGTTTGTCATACCGGTCCTCAACGAACAGGATTCACTACGCCAGTTGGGTTCGGAGATCAAGGCCCACTGCCAGCCCCACGCGCATGAGATCATTTTCATCGACGACGGCAGCCGGGACCAGAGCTTCAGTATCATGGAGGACCTGGCGGCGCAGGATCCGAATATCCGGATCGTGAAGTTCCGTCGCAATTTCGGCAAGGCCGCCGCGCTGCAATACGGCTTCAACCTGGCTTCCGGAGACGTGGTCTTCACCCTGGACGCGGATCTGCAGGACAATCCCGCCGAGATCCCGAACTTCCTGCAAAAGATCGCAGAGGGCTGGGATCTGGTCTCCGGCTGGAAGCAAAAGCGCCACGATCCCTGGCACAAGGTGCTGCCCTCTAAACTCTTCAACTGGGTGGTGGCCCGGACCTTCAGACTGAAACTGAAGGATTACAATTGCGGCTTCAAGGCCTACCGCCCGGAAGTGATCAAGGAAGTCCGCCTCTACGGCGAAATGCACCGCTATATCCCGGCTTTGGCCAACGCTTTGGGCTACCGGATCACGGAGATCCCGGTGGAACACCGCGAGAGGCAGTTCGGACGCTCCAAATACGGCTGGGAACGCTATCTGCGCGGCTTTTTCGACCTCCTGACGGTCAAGATGGTGACCAAATACATGAAGAGCCCGCTGTATCTTTTTGGCAGGGCCGGCCTGGCCTCGACGGTCCTGGGCGGGGCGATCACGCTGTATCTGGCGGTGTTGAAGATCTTTTTCCACGTGCCGCTGTCCAACCGGCCATTGCTGATCCTGGGCATCACGCTCGTTTTGGCGGGGCTGCAATTCGTTTCCCTGGGCCTGATCTCGGAACTGATCATCAACCGCGTCTCGTCCCTGCAGGATCTTCCGGTGTCCGTGGAGAAGACCGTCAACCTGCCACAACTGGAGCGGCCGCGGAAGTGAATCCCGCCGAACGACTGTTCCTGGAGCGGTACGTAAGCAATCCCAAACGGAACCTGTTGCGCTTCAGCTTCGTCTTCATGGTGCTGGGCATCGTCCTTTCCGTGGGGATCCTCTCCGCCGCGCTCAACCTCTTTGAAGGCTACGAAAGGGCGCTCAGCTCGGTGCTGCTGGATTCCTTTCCCCACATCCGGGTGCAGGACGCCAACCGGACATTTATGGACGAAGGCAGGGCCAGGCAGGCTTTTGCACTCCTGGCCAGCCAGCCGGAAGTGGAATCCGCAACGCCCAACATCTCCTTCAACGTCATGGCCTCCAACGGCGGCAAGGCGCATGGTTGTTTTCTCAGCGCTTCGGACTTCCCGCCCGGCGCAGCCGTTACCTACGCGAAATACGTCAGGTCGGGCCACAGCAAGCCCTCGGCAGGCAAGGTCATCGTCGGGCATTATCTGGCCAAAGAACTCGGCTTGGGGCTGGGCGACACCTTGCGCGTCATTTATCCCAATCTGGACAAGATCACGCCCCTGGGCATGCTGTCCGGAGAATATCCCTTCGTGATAGACGGGATCTACCGTTCCGGCTATTATGAATATGACCGCACCCTCATCCTGGCCACCGTCGCCGACGCCCGCGGCATTTTGGATTCGAGCGCCGGATTCAGCAGCGTCGAGGTTAAGCTGAAAAGCCCCTGGATCGCGAGAGCGGCATCCCTGGCCGCCAAATACGACAAATTCCTGGGAGGCTCCCTGCAGGCGGATCCGGTGGCCAACACCACTCTGCTGAAGCTTGTGAAAATGCAGAAATGGCTGATCTTTGTGATCTTCAGTTTCCTCGTGCTCATCGCCGGGATCAACGTCATCAGCGCGGTTCTCACCCAGATCTACGATAAAAAGAACGAGATCGCCGTCATGAAGGCCCTCGGCGCGGCTCCCTCCACGGTCCGAAACATCCTGGGCTACCAGATGGTGCTGGTCTGTTTGCTGTCCATCATTTTGGGCCAGGCTTTCGGCATGGCGCTGTCCTGGTTGGCGGTGAAACAGAATTTCTACCACCTCAAGGGCGACGTCTATTTCATCGACCGGCTGACGCTCTATATCTCGCCGCTCAACCTGATAATCACTTTTGCCGCGGCGTCGCTTCTGGTGCTGCTTTGCGTCCGCATCCCCCTGCGCAGGATCGACCGGATGCCCGTGATCGAACTTTTGCGCAATCCCTGAGGAGGAGAATTGATCTGCCTGGCAGGTTACTCGCTTTACAAGAACTACGTGGATAGAAGCCAGAAAATCGAAGTGCTGAAGGACACCAGCCTCGAAGTCGAAAGCGGCAGCCTGGTCTGCATCACCGGCAAGTCCGGCTGCGGCAAGAGCACACTGCTACACATCCTGGGCCTTTTGGACGATCCGGACAGCGGCCTGGTCCGCATCAACGGCGGCGAAGTCTCATCCCGCCACGCCAAGGCGCACATGATCCGCAACAAGGACATCGGTTTCGTCTTCCAGTTCCATTATCTGGTCGATGACCTCAACGCCACGGAAAACGTCGCTTTGCCTTTGCTGATCGGCGGACAGAACAAAAGCGCCGCCTTCGGCCGGGCCCGCGAACTGCTGCGGATCCTGGACATGGAATCCCGCGCCCTGCAATACCCCAACCAACTCAGCGGCGGCGAGCAGCAACGTCTCGCCCTGGCCAGAGCTTTGGCAAACCGCCCCAGCATCGTCCTGGCCGACGAGCCCACCGGAAACCTCGATCCCCAGCACAGCAACGAGGTTTGGGACCTATTCCAGAAACTCAACGGCGAATTGGGCCAGACCTTCGTCATCGTCACCCACGAGCCGGAACTGGCCAAACGCAGCCACATCGCCTACGAATTGAGGGACGGCATCCTGCATTGAAGCCATGAGGCGTTCCCGCAAGTTCCTGACCTTCATCCTGATCCTGCTGGCCATCAACAGCCTGTTCTTCATCAGTTGGTACGCCATGGATCTGCAGGGCAAGGTCAAAGGGATCATCGAACGCCAGGCCGGGAAAGCCCTCAAGGGGAATCTGCGGATCAGGGATTTCAGCATCAGCGACCAGCAGGTCTTCGCGGAGGGGATCTCCTTCGCCGCTTCCGACAGCACTTTGAGCTTCGACGTGGACAACGCCCGCTTGCGTTACAACCTGCTCAAATTCATCTTCTCCGGCTTCAAGGTTCGCAACCTGCTGAACAAAGTGGAGATAAGCGGCGCGGATGTCACCTATTCCAATCCCTATCCGCCCAAGCCGGGAAAGATCAAAAAGAAGATCGAGATACCGGATCTGACCCGCTATTTCAACGAACTTGCCGCCACCAATTCCCGCTTCCGGCTGAACCTGAGGATCCCGCTCAAAGTCGGCGGAGAGGGCATTTTGAGCATTTCCGAGCAGTTTTCCGCGGTCAAGGTCAGCATCAAAAACACCCATGTTTCCAAGATCGCTGTCAGCGCGGTAAATTCCAACCAGGGAGCCCTCAGCGCCAGCGGCGTTTTGGACAAAGGCCGGCTGGCCACGTCGCACGGGGAGGTTACGAACTTCAATCCCCTCTATCTGCGCCATCCGCAGCTGGCAGACTTTTCCACCGAAATGAACCTGGTCTGCGACGCCTCGCAGAAAGAGCCAAACGCGCGTGTGGACTTCGACGCCAACCTGATCGTCTGGAACACCCAGGCGACGCTGCTGCAAAAATATCCGGTCAACATTCCCTACCTGGCGGTCAAAACGGACGGGGAATCGCTCTCCGGCAGACTGGCCCAAAGCTTCGTGGGCAGCAGTTCGCTGGGCGGCAGCATCGAGCTGGCGGACTTGCGCAAAGAACTCCGCATCCCTTCCGGCGCTATGGATCTGCAATTGGATCTGGGCATGATCGGCCCGGATTTCCAGGGATTGGTGGATGCCAGGCTCGACGCCGGCGGCAGCTTGCGTGATCCGGTGTTGAACCTCGCAGCTTCTTCCGACCAGATCTCATTCAAAAACCAGACGGCCCGCAATCTGAATTTCAAAGCCGCCTACGCCGACAGCCAGCTAACCTTTTCCCTGCCGGGCGCGATCTGGGAAAACCAGACCGTCAACCTGGCCGGGACTTTCGCTCCCGCTGAACTCAAACTCAAGGGCACAGTGGATACATCGCCGATCAGCCGGGAAAAGGACGCGCTCAAGATCAAGGCTGCGGCGGACGTAGAACTGTCTTTTTACACGCCAATGCCGGAAGTGAAAGCGGTTTTCCACGATCTGGACGTCGCCAGTAAAGATCTCGACCTGCAGGGCGTCCAGGGTTACGCGAACCTCTTCCCCTCGGTGCAGGATGACGAAAAGCATTACTACATCGATCTGGAACTGGATTCCCCGGACAGCACGGTGGTCAGCGTCGTGGGCGACCTCCTCGACCGTAACCTGCTGTTGGACGCTCAATTCCATTCCCTCGCCGTTGCGGACATCTATCCTTTGAACGCCCTGAAAGGCTTCGCCCCGGTCGTCAGCGGCAAGATCTCATCCTTCCTGACCGGCGACAAAGCGGTCCTGTCCTCGCGGTTGAACCTGGCCCTGAACGGCCTGCTAAATTACCACACCAAGCTCGATCTGGTGGGCTCTTACGATATAGCGGCGGAATCCGGAAGCGCATTGGTCTCCGGATATGACGGCCGGCTTTACGGCCAACCGCTGAATTTCGAACTGCTCACAGGATTGGAAAACAGGAAACTGACGCTGCATTCCTTTAAACTCAACGACCAGATGGGTTTGAAGGGTGATTTCGATCTGCTGCACCCGGAGGATATGTCCTTCGAGCTCTTTGTCCGGGATCTGAGCAGCGAGCAGCTGCAAAGCTATTTTCCCTTCCTCAACCTGCCCGAGATCAAGGGCGTCAGCTTCACTGCCGATTACAGCGTCGGCAAGGAAAACACCCTCTCCGCGGACCTTACCATGCAGGAACTGGCATTGCCCGGGATGCGGCCCCTTTCCGCGGCGCTGAATTTCCGCGGTCCACCCGACCAGGTACGGGTCAGCGGCGGGATCGACAATCAGGCCCGCCGTCTGGTCGATCTTGACGGCACGATCAACATTCCGGACCAGCTGGATCTGCGGTTGGACGCCCGCGCTTACAGTCTGGCAGCCACGGACATCTTCTATTCCCCTCTGGCAGAAGGAGTTGCCGATGCCGACCTGTCACTCTCCATTTCCGATATCACGTCCCCGGACAGGGAAATGAGTCTGATCGGCCAGGTCGCCACGGAGAAAATGATCATCCCGGATGTGGTCAGCCTGGATCACGTCCTGCTCAAGTTTGCCCAAACTCCCGATGTCCTGATCGTGGACACCCTGGAGGTCAACGCGAAGGAATATGGCAGTGCAACCGGCTCGGGGGCAATGGATTACAACTTCCTGACCAACACCTACTTCGAGGGCGACCACCTGCTCAACCTCGATGTGGAGGGCCGGCTCTTCGACTGGTTGCAGAAAAATGTGGACATGGTCACTTCCGCCAGCGGGAAATCGCATCTGACCTGCAGTTTGAAAACCTTCGAAGACCAGTTGATGATCAAAAGCGGCCGCCTGGACATCGAAAACGGGAAGATCCAGCTCAAGGACCAGCCGGAACCGATCCGGGATCTCACGATCCAGGCCGATTTCGAGGATAACCGCGCCAGCCTGGCCAACTGCAGTTGCTACAGCGGCGACGGCAAACTGACGGTTTTAAACGATTTTGACGAAGACGCCTCCAACCACCTTAAATTCGGATTCCTGGATCTGGGCAGCCTGAGATTGAGCATCGGCCAGCCCGGCGCAGTGGTCCACGTTCCTTTTGTCACCACTCCGCGCAACCGGAGCAACATCGTTTTGCAGGGCCAAAACTCGCCTTACGCCACCATCACCGGCCCCTTCGAGGACATGCGCATCTCCGGCGAGGTGCTGGTTTACAACGCGGAAGCGGTTTTCCCCCCAGATACAGACAACCTGCTCAACCTGATCTACAGTTTCCGGGGCGCCCTCACCAAACCCCAGGTTCCGGTCAGCGATCCCATCCCGTTACCGTTCACGATGGATCTGATGATCCGCATGATGGACAACGTCAAATACACAACCTATCCGACTAATTTTCTGATGCAGCCTGGCGGCTTCATGCACATCATCTACGACGGCCAGAGATGGAGCGCCAAAGAAGCCAACTTTACCTCCGAGCAAGGTACCATCGACTTTTTCGGAACTGTGTTCAAGACCCAGAATTTGAGCGTCAGCATCATCGAAGCGCAAGATCTGATCGACATCCAAGGCACTTTTACCAAGGAATCGGCCGACGGAACATTGATCACGCTGGCCGTGAACACCGATACAGACACCTCAAAATCCATTTTCAACCGCCTGACCTTCACCTTGAAAAGCGACAACCCGGAAGACCGGACCGTCAGCAACATCCTTTCCCGGTTGCGTTACAGCGCCGGCAGCGAGGAACTGTCCGCGACCCAGAAAGGCAGCCTGCTTCAGGATGAAGCGCTTAGCCTGCTTTCGGACAATCTGAACACCTCGCTGGTCTCGCCCTTCCTTTATCCGGTGGAAAACACCATCCGGCGCTGGCTCAAACTCGACGATTTCAGCATCAGCGCCGGCTTCATCCAGAACCTGATCGCCGAATACACCACCGATCCGAACCAATTGGCCGAATACGTGAACATGAACCAGTTTATGGGCGACATCGCCAAGTTCAGTTCCGCCATCCTTTTGAACCACCTGTCATTTTCCCTGAGCAAGTACCTGGGACAGAAATTCTTCCTCGACTACAAACTCACCCTGCAGGAAGCCACAGACCTGGAAAACAAGACTCAGATCATGGTTTCGCACGATACTTCCCTACGCTGGTTCCTGCCCGAAAAATTCCGCCTCACCTACACTTTCGCCTATGAGCCCCAAAACAAAAAATTGACCCACGAGCTGATGCTGCAGAGGTCATTCCGCTTCTGGAGCTTCTAACAAATCCTTTGACAAAAACAGCCATTCGTAAATCATGAAAAAAATCGATCATTACCCTGGAGGTTAAGATGCCCAATAATGTGAAAAACCAACCGCCCGCCAAGAAAGATAGAGGGCCGGAAAAGCCCCCGACCCAGACTCCTGAATCGCCGTCCAAACCGCCGGTGAAACCGACGCCGCCGCCGCCGCCGCAAGATCCGAAAGCGCTGAAAGCTGCCCCGGGCGAAACCGCCGGCATCCTGCCGCATCACAAGATCGGGCTGGTGGAGATCCTGATGATCCTGCTGCTGGCAGCCGTGGTCTTCATTTTCATCTTCGGCATGCGGCAGATGAGAGCCGAGAAAGAGCAGGAACTGCTGCTCCGCCAGAAATTCGAAAACGTTTTACCCACCTTCAAGGTGATCGCCGATTCCGCCAAGGCCTATCAGGCCCGCGATCCTTTTGCCGCCTGGCCTTTGACCATCGATGAAATGAACCTGCCCCCCAACATCAACACCCCCGAATTCAAATTTTCCTTTATGGAAAACGGTGTTGTGACCGCCACCACGACCAAGGAATTCGGCAAGGAAGGGATCAAGGTCAATTACGACATCCAGCAGGCCGCCTACAACATCGACGATCCCAAACCCGACACCAAACCTTTCATCAAGCAGGAGTGGCTGGGAGAATAAGCCCCGCCTCCAGACTTATAAAACAGATTTCCGGCCCGCCCTCCCGGCGGGTCTTTTTTTTCAATCTGATTTTTCCGACGTTACACCGCCCTTTCTGGCTTCCTGATTAATTCTCCAGAGTATCTCGGGGAGTTCCCGCCCAAGCGGGGAGAACTCGGCGCGATACTGGCAAGAAGTGGGCGTGGGGATTGTCGGGGCGGAGAAACTCCCAAAATTCCGGGAACAAACCGGCAGGAGGGGAAAAATCTGCGCCGGGTTTGGCTCAAAAGGGTTTTTCGTAGATCCTGTAGGTCTTGTAGATCCGCGCGCCCAACATTTCCGCCAGGCGGACCATCATGACATTTGACTCCAGCACCCAGGAAAACTCGCTGTGGTAAAGGTTTTTCCGGATCCCGGCTTGGAAGGAGAGATAATTCAGGATGGTGTCGATGCCGCGGTTTTGATATTCCCTGACCACGCCCATGGTGATCACCCGCGAAGTTGTGATACGCCATTTGGCGCGCAGGGCTTTCAGCAGCGTCCAGGGATTGACCCTTCCCCCCATGACCTTGAGGACTTCGTTGTAATTGGGCATCGTGAGGCTGAACGCCACCGGCCGGTCGCCGTTTTGCGCGATTAACACCAGTTCCGGATCAGCCAGGGGGACAAGTTCGTCGGCCAGGTGTTCGAATTCTTCGTCGGTAAAGGGAACGCTGCCCCAATTGTATTGCCAGGCTTCGTTATAAACTTGATGGATCATTTCCAGGTCGCGCCGCTGCTGTTTTTTCCCGCGGCTCAGGGGGTGGATGTCCAGGTTGTTGCGTTTCATCAGCGCGTCCGAGATCCGCTCCAACCGCTCCGGAACGTCCGCGCGGTCGCTGTAAAAGGCAAACAGGTCCATGGCCTTGGCCAGTCCGTTTTGCTCGTAAAGTTTTTGATAATAGGGCAGGGCGTGGGTCATCATCAGCATCGGCGGGGTGTCAAAACCGTCGATCAGCAGGCCGGCTTCGTCGTTGATCGTAAAATTGAAAGGGCCGCGCATGGCATTTTTGCCCTGGGAGCGGTTCCACTCCTCAGCGGCTGCGAACAGCGCCCGGGCCGCTTCCGGGTTGTCCGCGCATTCAAAAAAACCGAAAAAGCCGATGTTGTCCTTGTACTCCAGATTGTGGCGGGTGTAGGTATGTGCGGAGATCCGGCCAATAGTCGCGTTGCCCTCCCGCGCCAGAAAAAGTTGCGCCTCGGAATGCAGGAAAAAGGGATTGTGTTTGTTTGAGAAGAACTTTTTCTGTTCCGATATCAGGGGCGGCACCCAATTCCTGTCGCTTTGGTAGAGTGTAAAAGGTAACTTTATGAACTCGCGCAGATCCCTGGCGGTTTCAACCCGCTTGATTTGAACCACTCACACCTCCCTTTCCGTTGGCGTAACTTCCAATGCGAAAATCAAATACAAACATATCATGATATTTTCGCAGATTGCCGCGCTGTCAAGGACAATTTTCGGGGCGGACTTGAACGCCCTATAAGTAGCCTGTCCAGCCAGCCAGAGCGGGGAAAAACTGAGCTAAACGGGACCTTTCCTCCCAGCTGAATTTATGCTTGACGTAATTCGGGCGATGCAGATAATGCTTTTTTTACAGCTGATTTGGCCGGCAAAAACCCGCTCATTTTTTCCGGTTTTCGGCTCTGAAATTGCTTCAATATATAGTACATATAACTTATAAGCGTTTAAACTCTAACAGATAGTTAAGGAGAGAAGATGAAGAAGTGTTTCATCATGCTCGCGATACTGGGCTTGGTGGGCCTGCTGGCCGCCGCTCAGGGATCGATCAAAATTGGGGACGACCCCAGCTCCGTGCAGTTGCTCCGCAACGGCGACGACGGACTGAGCGTCCGCTACAGCATTGATAAACTGGATTTCCAGGAAGTCCAGACCCCGGAAGGCGTCTTCACAGACCTGTGGGTACAGGATTACGCCAACACCAATAAGACCGGGCTGCCCCAGCTTCCCTTGCTGCGCCAGATCATCACGGTGCCCGAGGGAGCGCAGGTATTGCCCTCTTTCAATATCGTTCTGCGCAAAAACTTCATTTTAAGCGACCAGGGCGTGCATTATCCGCTCCTGCCGCGCCAGGAATCCGTGGCCAAAGATACCGATCCCTCCACGGTTCCCTTCGTCGTGGACCGCGATTTCTACAACCGCAACGCCTGGACCGACGACGCCCCCATCAGCGTCACGGAGCTCGGCTACATGCGAGGCTACCGGCTGTTCGCGCTGGATTTCGCGCCGGTGCGCTACAATCCCGTCAGCGGCGAGATCGAAGTCATTTACAGCGCCGAGGTCAACGTCCAGTTTGCCGGAACCGACCAAATTGCCACGCAGGAACTGCGCCAGCGCTACTATTCCCCCGTCTTTGACAACATGCTCGGCGGCATGCTGCTCAATTCCCAGCCGGACCGCATTTCCCTGAACCGCTATCCCATGAGCTATCTGATCATCACTCCGGCCAATTTCGTGACGGCCCTGCAGCCCTTCGTAGACTGGAAAAAACAGGAAGGGTTCAATGTGACCGTGGCCACCACGGCCCAGACCGGAACGACGGTCAACGCCATCAAGACATATATCCAGAACATTTGGAACGCCGCGACCACGGAAAATCCCGCGCCGTCCTACCTCCTCATCGTGGGCGACGTGGCCCAGGTGCCCGCCAATTCCGGCACCACCGGCAGCCACATCACGGATCTGCACTACGTCCGCCTGCAAGGCACGGATTTCATCCCCGAAATGTATTACGGGCGCTTTTCCGCCACCACTGAGGCCGAAGTCACCAACCAGGTGAACAAGACCCTCATGCACGAAATGTACACCATGCCCAGCGACGCTTACCTGGGCCAGGTGGTGATGATCGCCGGCGCCGATCCCACTTACGGCCCGACACATGCCAACGGCCAGATCAACTACGGCACTACCAACTATTTCAATGCGGCGCACGGCATCACTTCCCACACCTACCTCTACCCCGCCTCGCAAAGCTCCGACGCGCAGATCGTCGCGGACGTTTCCTCCGGAGTGGGCTATGTGAACTACACCGCGCACGGCAGCGAAGTCAGCTGGGCCGATCCCACCTTCACTATCGCCAATATCAATAGCCTGCAAAACATCAACGAATCTTCCGTGGTGGTCGGCAACTGCTGTCTGACCAACGCCTTCAACACCGGCATTTGTTTCGGCGAAGCATTTCTCCGTGCCACCAACAAAGGCGCCGTGACCTACATCGGCGGAACCAACAGCACCTACTGGAATGAAGACTACTGGTGGGGCGTCGGCTACAAACCGCCCGTGGTCGGCACCGGCTCGCCTTTCGTGGCCAACCGCACCGGAGCTTACGACGCGCTGTTCCATGACCACAGCGAACCCGTCGCGGACTGGGCGACGAACGTTGGCGCCACAGTCGTCATGGGCAACATGGCGGTCGTACAGTCCAACAGCTCCCTCATCAATTACTATTGGGAAATCTACTCCATCATGGGCGACCCCAGCCTCATCCCCTATCTGGGAATCCCCGCGCAGAACAGCTGCCAGCCCCCGTCCACGCTTTTCCTCGGCATTGGCACGCTGGAGCTGACCGCCGACCCCTACAGCTACGTGGCGATCTCGATGAACGGCGAACTCCACGGAGTGGGGCTCGCGGACGCCAGCGGCAACCTGACCCTGAATTTCACTCCCTTTACCGAGCCCGGCACCGCCAAGCTCGTTTTGACGCGCTCCCTGCGCCGCCCGCAGATCGTGAACGTCCAGGTCGTGCCCAATGAAGGGGCCTATGTGACCGTAAGCCCCCTGACCCTGGTCGATCCGAACTCCAACGGCATCGCCGAAGCCGGCGAAACCGTCAGTATGAACCTCACATTCAGCAATGTGGGCGTTCTGGCGGCCACCAACCTCACTGCCACGCTTTCCACCACCTGCGATTACGTGACGCTGCTGACCAGCACCGCCACCGTTCCAAACATTCCTGCCAGCGGTAACGTGACGGTCAACAACATCTTCAGCTTGCAGATCAGCACCTCCATTCCCGACCAGATGGAAGTTCCGCTGGTGATCACGATCAGCGACGGGACAAACCAATGGGTCGCGGAACGCAGCTTCACGGTCAACGCGCCTAACCTCGCCTTCGGCCAGCCGGTCCTTTTTGACACCAACGGCAACGGCTTCCTGGAGCCGGGCGAAAACGTTTCCATCACCCTGGACGTCAGCAACACCGGCCACATGCCGGCGGAAAACGGACTGGTCAGTATCATCGAAAACAATCCCGACGTGACTCTCAACAACACCAGCTTCATGCTTCCCGCGCTGGCCGTGGGCGTGAACGTCCCGCTCAACTTTACGGTCAGCCTGGGCGCCGGACTCCAAAGCGGAGCCGTCGTTCCCATCGGACTGGCGCTGACTGCGGGAGTTTACAATGTCAATGAATGCATCCTGCTGCCCATCGGCGTGAGCGGGGAAGGTTTTGAAAGCGGCGATTTCAGTGCCTATCCCTGGGTGAACACGAGCAGCGTGCCCTGGGCGATCCAAAGCGGCTCCACCAACGCCTATTCCGGAAACTACTGCGCCAAATCCGGCCTGATCGGAAACAATGCCAGCACCGCACTCTCGCTGACGCTCAACATCGGCGCTTCGGGCAACATCAGCTTCTACCGCAAGGTATCCTCCGAGGCCAACTACGATTTCCTGAAATTCAGCATCGACGGCGTGGAAATGGGTTCCTGGAGCGGAAACCAGGCCTGGGCGCAGGTCTCTTATCCTGTTAGCGCGGGCAACCGGACCTTCAGTTGGGAATATTCCAAAGACGTTTCCTATACCTCAGGCAGCGATTGCGCCTGGATCGACGGCATCGTCTTCCCGATGTCCGGAAATACCGATGTGGCCATGATCTGGGTTCCCCAGGACGAATTCACTTTTGAAAACGTTCAGGGCAATGACCAACTCTCGGCAGATTTCCAAGTCCGCAACCTGGGTACTCTGGCCCTGAGCGGCATGATCTCCGTTCCCGCCAGTTTCACCCTCTGGCAGAACGGCAATCAGCTGCCAGACGACTACTCCTACCAGATCCCGGCCGGCGGCACGGGCCTCTTCACCATGACCTACGTGGCTCCCAATCCCGCCGTCAACCTGGATCTGCAAATGACCATCACTTCCAACGATCCGGCCAACCCGACGCTGACGATCCCGATTCACATCATCGTCTCCAGCGCCAGCGACGATCCCGGTTCCATTCCGTTGGTCACGGCTCTCGAAGGAAATTATCCCAACCCCTTCAATCCCGAGACCGCCATCCGCTTCTCCACCCGGGAAGCTGCGCATGTGCGCCTGGCCATTTATAACGTGAAAGGACAGCTGGTGCGCGTGATGGCCAACCAGGATCTCCCCTCCGGAAACCACTGCCTGATCTGGAACGGCAAGGACGATCAGGGCCGCAGCGTCTCCAGCGGTATCTACATGTACCGGATGGAAACCCCCGGCTACACCAAGACCCTGAAAATGATGCTTATGAAATAAAAACCTGGAAGGCGGTGCCCGAAGGTGCCGCCCTCCCCAGTTTTACGATATGACATTGAATAATGATATGAAACCGATCGGATGCAGTTCCGATCAGACTTGTAAGAAGATTAAAAACCTGCCGGCATCGTCCGGGACAATAAATTTAAAAGACGTATGGAGGCTAAGATGAAGCGATTGTATCTGCTTCTCGCCCTGATCATGGCTTTGGCCGTCGCGCTGAACGCCGAACAGCTGAAATTCAGCGAATACCAAAACGAAATCCGCCTGCTGGACAATTCTTCCGACCACATGGTCCTGGAACTCACCCTCGGCCACGCGGAAAGCCAGCCGGTGCAGATCAACGGCCGCACCTGGCACAACCTTTTCCTCAAGAAAGAAGGACTCACCCTGCAAGCCGGCTATCCCCAACTGCCCGTCCTGGCCGGCAGCGTGATCATTCCGAACACCGCAAAGATGGCTCTGAGCCTGCAGGACAGCGAATACATCGAACTGAACCTGCCGGTGGCGCCGTCCAAAGGAAACCTGACCCGGGATATCGATCCGGCCACGGTTCCCTATACCTTCGCGGATTTTTACAACGGCAATGAAGCCTGGCCGCGCGAAACCTCCTATCTCACCGAGCCCTTCATCATCAGGGACTATCGCGGCATCACGGTGCGCTTCCAGCCCTTTGTGTATTACCCCGCCACGCAGACCCTGCGGGTTTACACCAGGCTCCGCGTCGCGCTGGACAACGTGGGAACCGACCTCACCAACTCCCTGCCCGTGCCGCACAACTCCTACGCCGAAGCCTTTTCCGGCATTTACCAGAACATGTTCCTCAATTTCGGACAGGCCAAATATCCCGTTCTGGGCGAACAGGGACGCATCCTGGTGATCAAACACTCCATGTTTGACACTGTGCTGCAGACCTGGGTCGATTGGAAACGCCAGAACGGCTACACCGTCGATGTGGTGGACGTTACGGTCGCCGGTCCGACCGCGACCCAGATAAAAACCTACATCCAGAACCAGTACAGCCTCAACAACGGCTTGATGTTCGTACAAATCATGGGTGACGCCCCGCAAGTCCCGTCATTGACTTCCGGCGGCGGCGGATCCGATCCGTCCTACGCTTTATTGGCCGGAGGCGACACTTATCCGGACATCTATGTGGGACGTTTTTCCGCCCAGACCACGGCCGAACTCCAAACCCAGATCGACCGCTCCATCTATTACGAGCGCGACATGCAGACCGGAAACGACTGGGCGCAGCGCGGCATGGGAATTGCTGACGCGGCCAGCACTTCGGGCGACATGGGCGAAACCGACCAAACGCACATGAACAACATCCGCACCGACCTTTTGAACTACGGCTACCTCAGCGTCGATCAGATGTACGAATCCACCGGCGCCACAGCCGCCCAGGTAACCACAAACCTTAACCAGGGCCGCGGTTTCATCAACTACGTCGGCCACGGTTCCAACACTTCCTGGGTAACCACCGGCTACAGCAACACCCAGGTGAACGCTTTGACCAACGACAACAAACTCCCCTTTATCCAAAGCGTCGCCTGCGTGAACGGCAACTTCGTCAGCACCACCTGCTTCGCCGAAGCCTGGCTGCGCTCGGTCAATGAAACGACGAACGCCCCCGCCGGCGCAATCGGTATCTACGCCAGCTCCATCAACCAAAGTTGGAATCCCCCGATGCGCGCCCAGGACGAGACGGTCGACCTGCTTTGCGCCGAACAGAAACAAACCATGGGCGGCCTTTTCTATAATGGCTCCTCCAAGATGATCGAAGTTTACGGCGCGGACGGAAACAGCATGTACCTGACCTGGCACATCTTCGGCGACGCTTCGCTGATGGTGCGCTCCAAGGATCCGCAGCCCCTGACCGCGATCTACAATTCCGTCCTTTTTTTGGGCATGGGTTCCTTCCAGGTGGAAACGGCTCCCGGCGCCCGCGTCACCCTTTACGGCAACGGAACAGTTTACGGAACAGGGATCGTCGATCCTTCCGGCATCCTGGTGCTCAACCTGCCCAACCCGCCCCTGGAGCCGATGGATCTGATCCTCACCGTCACAGCTTTCAACAAGGTCACCCATATTGGCACCGTTCAAGTCCTGCCCAGCACCGGGCCCTACATCATCCTGGACGATATGCTCGTGACCGACAACAATAACAATCTCCCCGAATTCGGAGAGACAGTCACCCTGAACTTTACCATGGATAACGTCGGCAGCGAAGGCGCCACCGGCATCACGGCCACTTTGAGCACCACGGATCCCTATCTGACGATACTTAACCCCACCGTTTCGATACCCGACATCACGGCCAACGGCAGCGGCGGGACCCAGACCGGCTTCGACGTTGCTGTCGCAGCCAACGTTCCCGACCAGCATTCCGCACCGGTCCACATCCTGATCCAGGTCGGAACCAATAGCTACGAATACGACCGCAGCCTCGTCCTCAACGCTCCCGCCTTCACCTGGGGCGGCATCCTGGTCGACGATTCCCAGGGCAACAACAATGCCATGCTCGATCCCGGCGAGACCGTCACCCTCACCATTTCTTTCACGAACACCGGACACGCCCAGGCCAGCGACATTTCCACAGCCCTGGTCGTCACCAATGCCATGAACGTGATGGAGCCGGTGCAGACCTCGTTTGCCGCGATCCCGGTCAATGGCATCTGCCAGATGGTCTATACCATCACTTTCAGTTCCCAGATCCCGGCTGGCACGACGGTGAACCTCAGCACCATGCTCTTCACCGGCCAATACAGCTCTGCCAACACCTACGCGGTGAACCTGGGCATCGTGATGGAAAACTTCGAGACCAATTTCAGCGGCTTCCCCTGGGCCTTTATCGGCGGCAGCTGGACCATCGCCGGCGGCAGCTATGACAACAGCAACTGCGCCAAATCGGCCACCATCACCCACAGCCAGAGTACATCCATGACCGTCACCCTGATCTGCCAGTCCGCAGGTACCGTCTCCTTCTGGAAAAAGGTCTCCAGCGAGCAGAACTACGATTACCTGCGCTTCTACCTCAACGGCAGCGTACGCAGTCAATGGTCCGGCACCACGGATGTCTGGAGCCAGGTTAGCTTTGAAGTCCAGCCAGGCGCCAATGTCTTTACTTGGGAATATTCCAAGGACAGCATGGTTTCCGGCGGCAGCGACTGCGCCTGGATCGACGACATTGTCTTCCCCTCCACGGGCGGCGTAACAGGAGCTCCGGTGATTTCGGTGGATAGTTACAGCATCGATTTCGGCCAGATCTTGGTCGGAGAAACTGGCACCCATAGTTTCACGATCAACAATACCGGCGACGCAGTCCTGCTCGGTTCCGTGGAGGTGCCCGCGCCCTTCGCAGTATTCATGGGTGCCAACGAGCCCGGAAGCACG
>JAKQNV010000066.1 GCA_029565595.1 Candidatus Cloacimonadota bacterium | reverse complement strand
AACTACCAGGTACCAGCCCAAGTATACAATGCAGCGTAAATTACGTTTTTTGCCAACCCAGTTCCGAACCGGGATTCTATATAGGGGAGTAGGCTATACGGGAAAAGTTTCAAATCTGTCCGCCATTTCAGGACTTGACACGGACTGCCTTTGATCCTGCACGCCAGTGATAAAACCGCATTAAGCCAGACTGCGTTACGCAGCGGCGGGCCATCCGCAATCATTCTGCTTGACAGCCAAAAAGCCATGACCGTTAGTTGTATCGGAGTCAATGATGAAGAAGCATGGCGCGCAACGCACCTGTAATAACGCGGTCCCGGTCAGGCGCCGCTGGCTGGCGCTGGCGGTATTGGGCCTGGTCGCGCTCTTGCCCTGGTCCGCTTTATCAGCCTGCGCCATGAGCGCCCTCATCTGTGTGCGGGGCCACATCCTCTCCGATTTTCCCGCCACCGGGCCGGCCTCCGAATTTTGGGCCTATGACGATCCCTGGGACTATTTCGGATTCGTGATGCACAATTCCGCGCCGGGCGGAAACTCCGACGGCTACGGCGTGGTGGCCTATCCCGACCAGGCCGGCAGTTTGGCGCCGCGCAATATGTGGTACAAACGGGTGACGAGTTTGGACGACTTCGGCTCCGTCTATTACACGGGAAACTATCTGGATCCGGATCCCGGGGAAACGGACCAGCCGCCGGACGTTTTGGACGAAGCGCTGGCTTCCGTCCGCGGCGGGAGCGACCGGGCCGCGATCGTGCTCTGCCACGCGCGCAACGCTTCCGGCCTCACTTTGGGCAACCATCCCTTCTGGTTCGAATACCGGGGTCGGACCTTCAGCTTCATGCACAACGGCAATTGCAACACCGCCCGCAGCTTCATGATCGCCCGCATCAACGAACTGGAGCCCGGCGGCGGCTGGTTCCTGGCGCATCCCAGCAACTATTTCCACGATATGGATCCGCGGCGCTGGGTGGATACCGAGGTGTTTTTCCACTACATCATGTGCCACATCGTCCACAGCGGCAACGTCCTGTTGGGCCTGCGGCAGGCTTTGAGCGGGCTGGGTGCCTATCTGCAGGACCAGCACACGGGGATCTACAATTTCATCATGTCGGACGGCGGCAGCCTCTATGTGTTCCGCAGCACGCCCTTAAGCGGCGCCAATTCCAGTTACAAACTCTGTTACAAACTCTTCCGCGACCAATTTTACGGGATCCGCACCCAAAGCCCGACGGCGGACGAGACCGAACTGCAGCTGCGCGAACTGGTGGTCTTTTCCCGCTCCCGCAAACCGGAGCATTATCCGGATTTTCCCAATTCCGGACCGCGAAACACTCCGGTCTATTTGCCGCAGCCGACCGAGCGCGGTTTCCAGCAAAACGTCGCCGCCGGCCTGACGGTCAGCCCCAATCCCTGCCTGGGCAGCGCGTTCATCCGCGTGGGGGTGAAATCCGCCTCCCGCCTGTTGCTCACGGTTTCCAACGCCAAAGGCCAGACAGTCTGGAAACACAGTTTTGAAGTGGACCGCCCCGGCATCGCCAGTATCGTTTGGGGCGGCGCGGACGAACGCGGCAGCCCCGTGGCGCCCGGCATCTACCTGGTCCGCGCCCAGGCCGGGGACACGGTCCTCACCGGCAGGATAGCTCTGTTTAAGTAAAAAAAGAGCTGGCCACGAATTTCGCGAAGTACACGAATTTAACGTGGGGAAAAGAGTAGGTCCCGCAGATTTACGCGGATAAAAAGGGGGATCGCCGCGGAAAAAAGAGCTTTCCACGAATTTCGCGAAGTGCACGAATTTTAACGTGGGGAAAAGAGTAGTTCCCGCAGATTTACGCAGATAAAAAGGGGGATCGCCGCGGAAAAAAGAGCTGTCCACGAATTTTGCGAAGTACACGAATTTTAACAAGGGCAAAAGGGATGGTGTAAAGCTGGATTCAAGCGAGCCTGTGAACTTCGACATCAGCAATGAGCATGAGGATTTTGGATACGGATTGAACGGATTAAACTGATTTACGGATTAAAAGAGTTTCCCGCAGATCGCCGCGGAAAAAAGATCTGTCCACGAATTTCGCGAAGTACACGAATTTTAACAAGGGTAGAAGGGATGGTGTAAAGCTGGATTCAAGCGAGCCTGTGAACTTCGACATCAGCAATGAGCATGAGGGTTTTGGATACGGATTGAACGGATTAAACTGATTTACGGATTAAAAGAGTTTCCCGCAGATTTCAGCGGATAAAATCGCGGATTGACGCAGAAGATGGATAGATCAGCGCCGCAGATCCCAAGAATCCACTGGTTTTTGAACTTACAGCCTAAAAATCGTGTGATTCGTGTGATTCGTGTAATTCGTGGACAGCTCTTTTCTCTTTGTCTCTGTGTTTAGAATATCTTTTTCTGCGTGGATCTGCGCTTTTCCGTGTTTTTCTGCGGCCTCTTTTTGTGACATGCCCAATCCAGCCCTACGCCAAAGGCTTTTTACTTGACAATGCGTGTCCCGCCAAAATCATTGCGTTATAATGGGATTTGTGTAAGCAGTAAACGGCGCGCGAGCAGCCGTGCTTCGCTACAGAGAGGTTTTGATGTCCTTTTTCGATTTATTCGGCATGATGGCCAACGATATCGCCATCGACCTGGGTACCGCCAACACCCTCGTCTATAAAAAGAACGCCGGCATCGTGATCGACGAACCGTCCGTGGTGGCGGTTTCCAACGACAGCAAGAAGATCATCGCCATCGGCCAGCAAGCCAAGGTGATGCTGGGCAAAAACCCGGACGAAGTGCGCGTCATCAAGCCGATGAAAGACGGCGTGATCGCGGATTTCCAGGTGACCGAACTGATGCTGCGCAACCTGATCCTGCGGGCCCAGAAAAAGCGTCTGCTGGTGCGTCCCAGGGTGATCGTCTGCGTTCCTTCCGGAATTACGGAAGTGGAAAAACTGGCGGTGCGGGACAGCGCTTTGCATGCCGGGGCGCGCGAGGTCTTTTTGGTCTCGGAGCCCGTGGCGGCGGCCATCGGAGCCGACCTGCCGATCGAACAGGCCTTCGGCAACATGGTGATGGACATCGGCGGCGGAACCAGCGAGATCGGCGTGATCTCCCTCTCCCACATCGTGGTGCACAATTCCATCCGCGTCGGCGGCGACAAACTGGACAGCGACATCATCAGCTACCTGCGCAAGAAAAACAACCTCCACGTCGGCCTGCAAACCGCCGAAAAGATCAAGATGCAGATCGGCAGCGCCTATCCCCTGAAACAGGAACTGGCGATGGACGTGCGGGGGCGCGACATCGTTTCCGGCTTCCCCGTGACGATCAAGATCAGCTCCGAAGAGATCCGCGAAGCCCTTTCCGAAACCGTGGCCACCATGATCGACGCCATCAAGCGCCTCTTTGAGCGCACGGCTCCGGAACTGGCGGCGGACATCGCCGAACGGGGCATCTTCCTCACCGGCGGCGGCGCCCTGCTCAAAGGTTTGGACGAAAAGATCTCCAAAACGGTGGATCTGCCCGTGTATGTGGTGCCCGATCCGCTGGAATGCGTGGTCAAAGGCGCCGGCAAGGTCCTCGACGACGTGGACCGCTACCGCGAAGTGCTAATCAAGCGCATCGAAGACTGAACTCCCGAGAGCTCTTTTTCCCGGCGCGGCCGTAGCTGCGGCGCGCTTCATCAAATGTGAAAGGAACGTCCTGGTGAAAAGATTCATCCTGCCGCTGGGGCTGGCGCTGCTGGCCCTGATCCTGATGCTGGGCAGCACGGAAAGCAGGATCCAAAGGGCTTCCTGGCTGGGCCGGACGGTCTTTCTGCCGTTTACCAACTCGCTGGCGATGATCCGCACCAATAGCTCGCTTAAAACCGAAGTCGCCAAGTTGCGGGGAGAACTCGCGGCCAAAAACCTGCAAAACCTGGGCCTGAAAAATCAACTGAAGATGAGCGACCCTCGCCAGGCCATCGCTTTCGACACCGGCGAGATCAAATTCGACGTGGCCGAAGTGATCGGTTATTCCGGGCAATTCCACCAACGCAACCTGATCGTGGACAAGGGCGCCGCGGACGGCATCGCCAAAGACAGTCCGGTGATCTCGGCCCAAGGCATCGTGGGCAAGGTGATCTCCGTCTCCGCCAGCCATTGCGTGGTCCTTCCCTTCAGCAATCCGCAATTCCAGATCCCGGTGATGGACCAGACGACCAGCGTGCAGGGCATCCTGCAATCCGACCTGGCGGGCCGGACTAACATCAACATGATCAAACTCGGCTCCCAAATCAGCGCCGGGGACACGATCGTCACCTCAAACCTTTCCACCCTGTTTCCCAAAGGCTTTCCCGTGGGCACCGTCTCCCGGACCCGCGAATCGCAGGACAACCTCTTCATCAGCGCCGAACTCAGTCCCTTCGCGCTGGTGGAAAACCTGGAACACGTTTTTATTTTGAAATACAAGGGCAGGCAATGAACAAAAGCAAAAACCTCTCACCCGTCATCATGGTGGACAACGTGCGCATCGAGCGCATCCCGGTCCAGACGCGGATCCTTTCCGCCAGCGACGACATGCTCGACATCATCCGCGAATACGCGCTGCCGCTGCTCAAAGAGGGCGACATCCTCAGCCTCAGCGAAAGCCCGCTGGCCATCACCCAGGGCCGGGCGATCCCAGTGGACCAGATCAAACCCGGAAAACTGGCCAGGTTCCTTTCCCATCACGTGATGCGGGTTCCCTATGGCATCGGATTGGGCTCGCCGGCCAGCATGCAATGCGCCATCGACGAATGCGGAGCTCCGCGCATCATGTTCGCCGCGCTGGTGGGCGCCTTCACAAAAATGCTCGGCCGCAAGGGGGATTTTTACCGTCTGGCCGGCAAACAGGCCGCCCTCATCGACGCCGCGGAAACCTCGCCCGTCGAGCCTTACACCCACACCGTGATCAAGGGCCCGCTGCATCCGGAAACCGTCGCCAAAGAGATCTCCAATGCGATCGGCTTTCCCGTGGCCGTGATGGACATCAACGACATCGGTGGCTCCTGGGTCATCGGCGCCAGCGAAGGCCTCTCCAGGCATTTCCTGGAACTGGTGATGAAGGACAATCCCCAGGGCCAGGACGACGAATTGACCCCCATGTGCATCATCCGCAAACTGGATTAGGATGACCTGGAAAAACATCTGGGCCTTCCTGCTCGGACTGATCTACCTTTACCTGCAATTGCTGGTGATGCCGGCCTTCGAACTCTGGGGCGTGATCCCCAACATCCTCATCCCCTGGCTGGTCTATCTGGTCTGGACGCGCGAACTCACGCCGGCCCTGATCATCGGCTTCGTCATCGGGCTGATGTATGATACCACGCAGCCCGAGGCGTTCGGTTCCCACGCGCTCATCTTCACGCTGATGGCCCTGGCCACGGACCAGTTCCGCAAGCCTTTCGAGTCCGAGAGCGTGGTGGCCAGGCTGCTGACCCTTTTTGTGGCCAACCTCATCTTCCACCTCATCGAATATCTCGTGTTCGGCGTGGTTTACGGCTTTGGCCCGAGTTTGTCCGCCCTGGTCGGGATCGCCTTCGCCTACGATTTGGTGCTCAGTTTCGTGGTCTTCTGGTCGCTGCAGATCATTTCCCGGCTGAAGATCGTCGCCGTCCATGACTAGAAGCGTTCCCACATTAGTTTTCCGGATCAGTCTGGGCGTGCTGATGGCGGTCCTGGTCGGGGCGCTGTTCCGGCTGCAGGTGGTGAAAGGCAGTTATTACAAAAACGTGGCGGAGAGCAATTTCGTCCGCATCCGCCGGATCGTGGCCACCCGCGGCGAGATCTACGACTGCAAATACCGCCCCATAGTCACGAACGTCCCTTCGCACAACCTCTACCTCACCAGCGGCAAGATCGCCGACACGGGAAAACTGGCGGAATTCCTGGCCGCCAACTTTGGCATCAAACCCGAGGATCTGCGCAAGGAAGTCTTCCAGCAGCGCTTCAAAACTTACGAAGAGATCCTGCTAGCGGACAACATTCCCTACGAGACCGTCCTCGCGCTGTCGGAACGGCTGAACGAATTTCCCGAGCTGTCCTTCCGCACCGGAACGACGCGGAGTTACGCCTATCCCAACCATTTCACCGGCTACGTGGGCCGCATCGACGAAAAGGAATACCAGCAGTTCGCGGCCGAGGATTACTCCCTCAACGCCTATATCGGGAAAACCGGGCTGGAACGCTATTACGAGGTGCTTTTGCGCGGACGCGACGGCAAGGAATTCATCCAGGTCGACGCCCAGGGCAAGAGCCTCGAACTCTTTAAGGACAACATCTCCGTCGCCCCGCTGAACGGACTCAGTTTGGTGCTGAGCATCGACAACGACCTGCAGTCCTACGCCAACGAGGTTTTCCCGGCCGGACGCAAAGGCTGCGTGATCGTTACGGATATCCAGACCGGGGGCATATTGGCCTATTTGAGCAAGCCGGATTACGATCCCAACGTCTTCATGCAAAAGATCAGCCCGGAGACCTGGGAAGCGCTGAATTCCAAGGAAAAACCGCTGCTGGACAGGATCATCCACGCCACCTACCCGCCCGGCTCGGTCTTCAAACCGATCATCGGCTCCAAGGGCCTGGAAACCGGCGTCATCGACCGCAACACGCGCCTGTCTCCCTGCGTCGGCGGATTGCGCATCGGAAACCGGTTTTTCCGTTGCTGGAGCCATATCGGCCATGGCTCGCTGAGCATTGTGGACGCCCACCGCTTTTCCTGCGACGTCTTTTTCTACGACCTCATCAACCGCATGAACCTGGACGCCGTCTTTCAGCACGTCAAAGCCTGCGGTTTGGTGGACCGCACCGGAATCGACCTGCCCAACGAACGTGACGGCTTTTTCCCGGACACGGCCTATTACCGCAACGTCCGCCACATCAAATCCGCTTTGAACGGCTACAAGGCCAATCTTGGCATCGGACAGGGCGAGGTGCTCTGCACTCCGTTGCAGATCAACACTTTTTACGCAGCTGTGGCCAGGGACGGGCTGTGGATCGAACCGCACCTGCTGGTCAGCACCATGGGCCGCAGCCGCATCTCCCGCGATGAGGTGCAGCCCCTGCAAAAACACCGGCTGCCCTGGTCCAAAAACACCATGCAGGTCATCCACGACGCCATCTGGGCTGTCACCAATGCCCCCGGCGGAACCGCCCGCGCCATCAACGTTCCCGGCACCACCACCTTCGGCAAGACCGGCTCCGCGGAAAACTATATGGGCAAAATGACCCACGCCTGGTTCACCGGCTACATCGTGACGGACAAGCCGGAGATCGTCGTCACGGTCTTTATGGAAAACGCCGGCGGTGGAGGCGGGGTCTGCGCTCCGGTCGCCAACAAAATTTTTAACTACTATATGGGCAATATCGAGCGGATCAAGGCTCCGGCCACCATCCCGCCGCAATTGCGGACTCCCGGGGAAGCGGCAACTCCAACTGAAACGCCGCCCCCGGAAACAAACCAGGCAACACCCGCACCGGAAACTCCAACTCAGGATCCGCCACAATGATCAACCGCAAAAAGTTCGATTTTGCCCTGGCGGCCTATCTGATCATACTCATCGTGATGGGCTGCGTGGCCATCTACAGCGCCACCACGACCACCATCGGCGATTATATCCACACGGAAAACAACTGGTGGAAGCAGATCATTTTCGCCGCGGTTTCCTTGGGCTGCGCTTTCCTGCTGCTCCGGCTGCCGATGCCCATTTTCGAACTCATCGTCCTTCCGGCCTTCGTTTTGAACCTCCTGCTGCTGATCGCGGTGCTTTTCACGCCAGCGGTGAACGGTTCCCATCGCTGGTTCAGCCTCGGCGGCTTGAACTACCAGCCCTCGGAAAGCGCCAAGATCCTGACCATCCTGATGGTGGCGAGGGTCATCTCCAAACAGCACCTGACCGAAGTGCGCCAGATCTTTTACGGGCTGGGCATCACGCTCGTGCCTATCCTGTTGATCCTGATCGAGCCGGATTTCGGAACGACGCTGGTATTTTTCTTCAGTTTGCTGGCGATGCTGGTGGCGGCTGAGGTGCCGCTCGTTTACATTTTACTTTTAATCAGCCCGGTCATCAGCATCGTTTCCTCGCTCTGGTGGGTGGCCATCGTGGTCTGGATCCTGCTCCTCCTCTTTCTGCTGCTGCGCGCCAAACTTAGCTGGATCGCGGTATCCATCACCGGGGCCATCAATGTCTTTTTGGCGCTGATCATGCCTGTGTTCTGGAACGGACTGAAAAACTACCAGCAGGACCGCGTGCTGTCCTTCATCGACCCGATGCGGGATCCGCTGGGCGCGGGCTACCAGATCATCCAGTCCAAGATAGCCGTCGGCAGCGGCGCCATCATCGGCAAGGGCTGGCTGCAGGGCACGCAGAAAAACATGAATTTCCTGCCGGAACACCACACCGATTTCATTTTCAGCGTGATCGGCGAGGAGTTTGGATTTCTGGGCAGTTTGCTGTTGCTCTTTGTCTTCATCCTCTTTTTCCAGCGCCTGGCCACCGCCGTCGGGGAATTGAAAATCAAGGAACGCAAGATTGCCGCCGCGGGGATATTGGCTTATCTTATGTTTCAGACGTTCATCAATGTCGGCATGAACATCGGACTCGTTCCCGCCACGGGAATTCCTTTGCCCTTCATCAGTTACGGCGGATCGAACCTGCTGATCAACACGCTGGCCGTGGGCGTGGTCCTCAAATACCTCAATGAAAGGGGCTTTATGATATGACGATCCGTGTGTTTTTGTTTTTCGCCGCCGCGGCGATCCTGCTTTTTTGCGCCTCCTGCTTTGTCCATTCCAGCCTGGCCTATTTTGACAAAGACACCGAGGGCGTGCCCAATCTCCTTTCCAATCCAGGTTTCAGCGCCTATTCCCTCAATCCCGGAGAGGCTTTGCTCGGCTGGACGGTGCAATCCGACGGCAAGGACGCCAAACATCTCTCGGTGGTCATCGACGGCCAGGAAGCCCTGCAAGGCAATTCCTCCCTGCGGATCGACGCTTCCGACAACACCGTCATCCTGCTTTCCGACGCTTTTCAGGTCCGCCGTTACGGAGGCTATTACACCCGGCTCAAAGCAAAGTGCTCGGAAGCCAAGGGACCGCAACTCACCCTGCGGCTGGTGACCTTCAGCGAGACCGGCTCCGTTTTCGGGAAATACAAAACCACTTTTAAGACCGGAACCGGCTGGTCAAAAGGGACGATCAGCTCCGGATTCAACAAGCCGGGAGTGAGTTTCGGCCGCCTGCAGATCGTGATCCCGCCATTTGAAAAGGGCTCTCTCTGGCTGGACGACGCCGGCTGCTGGGAAGTCCACCATTTCCGTATCGACTGATGAGGGTTCTGGTCCAGCGCGTCAGCTCCGCGCGGGTGGAAATCGAAGGCCGGATTGTCGGCAGCATCGGCCCTGGCTTGCTGCTGTTCGTCGGTTTCGGCCGGGAGGACGCTCCGGGAATTTTGCCCGCGGCGGCGCGTAAGATATTGGAAATGCGGGTTTTCAGCGACGACGCCGGAAAACTGAACCTCTCGGTTAAAGACATCCGGGGCAGTTTGCTCGTGGTCTCGCAATTTACGCTTTACGCCAATTGTGACCGGGGACGCCGGCCTGATTTCACGCCAGCCGCGCCGCCAGATCTCGCCGAAAGCCTTTACGATGAATTCCTGCACCTCCTGCGCGAAAGCGATATCCCTCTCCAAAGCGGCATATTCGCCGCGGACATGCAGGTCACCCTGGTCAATGACGGCCCCGTGACCTTCCTTTTGGAATTCTGATCCGCCATAAATTCATCCGGATCAAGCCAATCCCTTAATTTTTATAGATATTGCGAATTCCTGCCTTTCCCGCTCTTAGAATCAATACGGGATCAATACGGGATCATTACGGGTGAAATCCGTATTGATCCCGTATTGATCCCGTAATGATAGAAAGAGGCAAAGCATCCAGGAAAAAGTTGGAAGTTGGGAACGGCCTGCGAAAACAAATTGAGGAAACGGTGAAAAAAAAAGGGCGGACCGTGAGAGGATCCGCCCCAATTTGTCTGGCCGCGAGGGCTGTTTATGCCAGTAGGTTTTCCGGATAAAAGGCCGGATCAGCCTCCGCCGGTGGACTCGGGCAGCATGATGACGCTGATGCTGTTTTTGCCGTAATTGAGGTATTTGCGGGCAGCTTTGATCAGCTCCTTTTTGTTCAATTTTTCCACTTGCGCCGGCTCCTTCAGGAAATCCGTCAGGGGCCTGCTTTGGCGGAGATTGTTTTGGAACTGGCCAAGCCAATAGCGGTTGGATTTGATGGACTCCGCGTAACGCTGTTTGAGGGTAGCTTTGCAGGCGACGAGGTAGCGGTCGTCAATATATCCGGCGCGCAAACTGTCCAAGGTAGCGAAGATCGCGTCGTTGAGTTCGTCCACGCGGTCCGGCGAACAGGCCAGGATGGTGTCTAGTTCGAAGAGTTGCTTCGGATAATTGGTGGTGTTGGAATTGCTGTAGATCATGTAAACGCCGCTGCGTTCCTCGCGGATGTTTTCACGCAGTTTTTCGTTCATGACGTAGGCCAGGGCATCGAGCAAGACCTCATTTTTCTCGCTGTAGGAGTAGTTTCCGTTGGTGAGATGGTCCACGTAACTGCTGGCTGTGTCGCCTTTTTGGAATCTGACCACCTTTTTCCCCTGCACGGGGATGAGTCCGATGTCCACAGTCCTGTCTATGCGCTGGCGGGCTGGCAGGTTGGCCAGATAGGTGCAGCAATACTTTTTGAGCAGGGCTTCGTCGAAATTGCCCACGACCGCGAAGGTGAAATCTGAATAATTGCCGAAACGGTCGCGGTAAATGCGCTCGATATCCGCGAGTTTGACTCCGTCCAAATTCAGGCTGGCAAGGTTTTTCGCGTAGGGATTGTCGTTGTAGCGGATGTCGACCAAGGTATCCGTAAAGGTGAAAGTCGGGTCGAGTTTCATGCTGGCCAGCGAACTTTTAGTGCGTTTGAGGAAGGAATTGAAATCCGCCTCGTTAAAACGCGCGTTGGTGCCGTACTGGTGGATCATCTGGAACATAAGTTCGAGATCCTGGGGCGAGCAGGAGGCGTTGAAGCCCTCGGTCCGGATGTCCAGGGTCAAGTCCACCCGCGCGACCTTGCCGGCTGTCGCCTTGCCCAAAGCTACGGAATCAAAATTGCCGAAACCGCCCTCGGAAATGTAATCCGTGACGAGGTTCGCCGCGGGGATGTCCTTTTCCGGATAACGGCAGAAACCTCCGGGGCTGTGGGCTCCCAGCAGCACTTCATCGTTCTTGAAATCGGTCTTTTTGCTGTAAACGGTCACGCCGTTGGCCAGGATCCATTTGCGGACGCCGGAAGCCGGATCCCAGGATTCTTTCACGACCGGTTTGGCCGGGGGGATCGCGGTCATGATCGGCTCGTTGACGGATTTATCCTCATAAGGCGGGATCTCCAGGCTTTTCACAGCCTGCGCGATCTCCAGCAGGCGTTCCCTGGTGGGGTAAACCGTCCCTTCGCGGGCTGGGGCACCCAAGGTTATGCACATGTTTTTATCCTGGATCAATTGGGCTCCGACGGCGTTCACATCGTCCAAAGAAACCTCGTCGAGCAGGGCGGTCAGCAGTTGCAGGTTTTCCTCGGGATCCATGAAAACCGCTCCGTTCATGACGGAAAACATCAGGCGCCAGGCAAGCATGTCTGACTGGCGGGTGTCTTTGTCCGCGACCTGGCGTTCGGCCTGGCGTTTCAATTCGAGTTTGGCGCGGTCGAACTCGCTGGCCAGAAAGCCGTCGCGCTGGATGCGGCGGGCTTCGGTGAGGATGGTTTGCAGGGCTTGTTCGGCTTTGCCGGAAGTAAATTCGGCCGAGACCATGGCGACGGACATCGTTCTGAGCATCTGGGTTTCAAACGCCCAGCAGCCCGAATAGGGCGGATCCTCGGTTTTGGAGTGCTCTTCCAGGCGCGTGTTGAGCATGGTATAAAAGAGGTCGCGTTTGAGGTCTTCTTCGTACTGGCCGAGGGTTTGGACTTTCTGGACGGGCTTTTTCCAGAGGACGGTCAGGGAATTTTCGGGATATTCCTTGTCCGTGGCCACGACGGCTTGCGGGACAAGGTAGTCCGGAACGAGGAAATCCTCGCGGGGCCGGGGTTTTTCCCGCGCCGGAAGCGAGGCGAAATTCTCCTGGACGAGGCCCAACATCTCCTGGGGATCGATGTCGCCGACGATGACCACGGTCTGCAGGTCCGGCCGGTACCAATCGCGGTAAAAGCGTTTGAGGACTTCCGGCTTGAAGGTGCTCAAAACCTCGTAGGTCCCGATGGGCGAGCGTTCCGCGTAGCGCGAACCGGCAAAAAGAACAGCGTTCTGGGCATCGGAAACGCGCTGCTGCGCGTCGCGCCCCATACGCCATTCTTCGATGATCACGCCGCGCTCGTGTTCGATGTCAGTATCCTCGAAATTGATCCGGGCGGCCATATCGGCCAGGATGAGGACGCCCTGGCGCAGTTTTTTCTTGTCATCGGCGGGGATCTTGAAGGTGTACATCGTGTTGTCGTACATGGTCCCGCCGTTGAGGCCGTTGTAATAGCCCACTCCGATGGAGGAGAGATATTGCACCAGTTCGGATTTGGCAAAGTGTTCGGTGCCGTTGAAGGCCATGTGTTCGGTGAAATGCGCCAGGCCGCGCTGGTCGTCGTCCTCGTTCACCGCTCCGGCGCTGACGATCAGGCGCAGTTCCGCGATCTTTTCCGGTTTGGGGTTGCGCATGATGTAATAGCTAAGGCCGTTTTCCAATTGGCCGGAAAGTATGGCGGAGTCCTGCGGCAAGGGCATTTGCAGCAGTTCCGGCGGCACGGCTGCAAACACGGCGCACAGGGCGCCCAGCAGCAATCCGCAAAGCAGGATGGGCTTTAATCTCATAAATATACTCCTTGTTTAGCCTGGATCATTCGGGATCAGTGAGCGTGACCAGGAATTGCTCGTCCTTGTCCAATACGGTGGTTGGGTTGCCGAAAGTGAGTTCGGTTTCATCGTCCATTGTCACCACAGCATAGTAATAAAAGTTGTTGTGGGCGGTGGCATAATCCACGCGCAGGAATTTTGACTGGCCGGGAGCGAGGTTGCCCAGATCGGCTATCAGGTAAGCGGCAACGAAATTGTGCTTGTAGAGTTCGATCCGCGTGGCAGCCTGGCTGCTGTTGTTGACGACCTTGAAGCTGGCGCGGTTGGGATTGATGTAGGCACTGAGGGTCTCGCCGGCCTTGATGGTCACGGTCGTGGTGTCGGTGAAGGCTTCCGCGTCCTCGTCGTAGATCTGGTAGGTCTCGCCGACCAGGCGGACTGGGACTTCCTTTTCCACATCGGGATTGAAGATGTGCTGCTTTTGGGTGGCGATGGAAAAGGTGTGTTCCGCTCCGCCGGGCACCGTGACCTCGGGACCGTTTTCCACGTTCACGTAGAGAGGGTGCGAAGTCTGGTTGACGACGCGGAATTTCCCGCCGGACTCGCAGGCCGCCAAGAGCAGCAGGATCAGCAAGGCCGCCAGACAAAGATAGATTCGCTTCATGTTACACCTCGATTTTATATCCTTTGGTTGTGGCCGCCTCCGGACGTCAAGCGATATCTTTTCTCACCGCAGAAAGTATCAGGGCGTACTGTCCTCGATGTAGTTGACCAGGCGGGACAGGCAATTGGTGTAGGAACCGAGTTCGTTGTCGTACCAGCCGAAGATCTTGGCGTGGGTGACGGGCATCATCACCTGCTTTTCGGTCTTGATCCCGGCATCGAGCAAACTCTGTTGCGGAACGGGCACAAAACCCGTGCGGGTGTGGGTTTCATGGGCTTCCACGGTGACCGCGGCCATGCTGCCGATCAGGTCGGCGGAGACGTTTTGCCGCTCGGAATAGATGAGCAGGTCTTTTTGCGGTCCCGCGGCCGCCTGTTTGTAAATGTCATTGATCAGTTTGCGGTTGATGGAGGGCTGGCCGAGGTTGTTCATCCGCGTGTGGAACGTGACATTCAGGTTGATCAGGGAAACGGTGCTGGTGGGGACACGCACGGAATCGGCCATAAAACCGATGCTGGCGATTTCCGGCATTACCAGCTCCAGGGCTTTGGAAACGCCGGTGGTGGAAAGGATGATGTTGTTCAGGACGCTGCGGGATTTGCGCAGGTCCGTCGCGCCCGCTTTGGGAACGGAATCGAGGATGCTCTGGGTATTGGTGGCGGCATGGATCGTGCTCATCGAGGCGGTGACGATCGCGGCGGTCTCCTCGTGATCCAGCAAAGGTTTCATCATATGAGCCAGGCCGGTGGTGGTGCAGCTGGCTGCGGAAATGATGTGGTGTTCGCGGGGATTGTAGTTCAGGTGGTTGATGCCGTAGATCATGGTGACCGCGTCGGCCGGTTTGTCGGTGGAAGAAGCTTTGCTTTTGAAGGGGGCGGAGCAAACGACCTTCAAGGCGCCGGCTTCCAGATGGCCGCGCAGGCAGGGCTTGCCGACTTCGGGACGGATGACGGGATCGACAAAGCTGCCGGTGCAGTCAACCACGACGCGCACCCCTTCCTCCAGCCAGTTGATGTCGCGGGGATCGCGGGCCTGGCGCAGGATCTTGACCTGCACGCCTTCGATCTCCAAAAGCGGCTGCGCGGGATCGATGACCTTGATCTCCGCTTTCCTGCCCACCATGCCGAAGAGGAATTTGTGGATGGTGCCGTAGGTGGAATCGGTTTCCAGCACTTGAACGAGGTCGTCCAAATCCTTGCCGACCTCCCGGCCGCAGTTGACGACGATAGAGTCGTATTTACGCAGATGGATCTGGTTCCAGAGCAACAGTTTTCCGATCCTCCCCAAGCCATTGATGCCCAGCGGACGTTTGTTACCGAGGTTCATGTACTTCTCCTTGATCTATGTATTTTATGTGATATCAGAAGGTGCGCAAGGTTTCGATCGGATAATGGCCAAGGCAGATCATGCCGCTGCCGGCGTCGATGGCAATGGGATCCCCCGCTGAGAGAGTGTGTTCCCCGATGCGGCAAAAGCCTTGCGCTTCCAGCACTTTCAGTTGGCGGCAATTGACCACTCCCACGAGGCCGAGCCGGGTCGCGGTGACCGCAGCGTGGGAAGTCACTCCGCCGCGTGAGGTGAGCAGGCCCTGGCAGTCGAAAAGCAACTCCATATCGTCGGGAACGGTATCCGGCCGCACCAGGATCAGGGGCAGGCCCTTCTCTTTCAAGGCGTCGATATCCTTGCGGGAAAAGGCGACGAGGCCATTGACGACTCCCTTGCCGATACCGATGCCGCTGCCGATGTGCTTCAAGTCGCGTTTGGGAACGGCGAAGACTGTGTATTCCTGGGCTTTGGTGATCACCTGGTTGCGGGTCTGCAGGATGTAGAGCGAATCCTCCTGCGGGCTCTCGAACGTGAATTCCATCTCCTGGTGGGGATAGCCCTTGTCGTTGATCAGGTAGCCGGCGAAACGCAGAAGCCTTTGATAGACGGCCGGGTAGTCTTTTTGCAGGGAAACGCTGAGTTCGTAACTGCCGTGCTTGCGCTGTTCCTCGGAAATGGGTAAAGTGTAGACCAATCCGGCCACCACGTCCTCGCCCTGGCTGCAGAGGGTGAAATCGCCGTTGAGGTTGATCCCGCCGGCCGGGCTGTAATCGGCATGGGTAAAAAGCACGCCGGATCCCGAATCCAGGCTGATATTGCCCAAAACCATCTTCTGGACCGTGACCGCGGTTCCCCATTCGTCGGCAATGTGCAGTTTCTGGCGATAGAGGACCGCCCGTTCGGTGTTCCAGGAATCCAAGACGTGGACGATCGCCTGCTTGATCTGCAGGAAAGGATCCTGTTCCAAAGTAACTCCGTGGCTGGCCAGGACGGCTTTGTAGGCGTCGCACATCTTTCTCATCTGGGCAGGGCTGAACTGGGTCTTAAGTTTCACCTTGTAACGGCGCTTGAAATCGATCATTACAGCGTCAAACTCGTCGCGGTCGATGTTGTAGGCCATGCCCCAGCTTTGGATCAGGCGGCGGTAGCAGTCCCAGGAAGTCCAGCCGAAATTGGGACGCTTGCTGAGGCGTAGGGTAATTTCGTCGTTCAGTCCGATGTTCAAAAAAGTATCCATCGCGCCGGGCAGGCTCATCGGGGCTCCGGAGCGCACGGAAAAGAGCAACGGCGCTTCCGGGTCGCCGTAACGGAGGCCGGTTTGGCTTTCGATCCGGGCGATGTTTTCCCTGAGGAGTTCATCGGTTTCGAGTTCAATTCCAGGATGGGCGTTGATGATGTCGCGGTGACGGAAAAGTTCGGTGGAGATCACGAAGGCCGGTGGGACGGGCAGTTCGAACTGCTGCAGCTGCTTGAGGAAGAAGGCCTTGGAGCCCAGCAGCAAGGGATTGTCGTTGCGGGAATTGCGGGAATTGAGGTTGACGAAGATGAGATCCGGATCATAACTCATGACTTTGGCCATTTGGGCCGGACTGAAAAGGCTTTTCATGGCATTCAGGGAAAGGATGATCTGCGCCACGAAATTATCCACTTCCTGCACCAGGAACGACGAGGAGAGGAGTTTGCGGTAAAAGTCCTCCGCCCGCTGCTGGTCCTGGTGGCTGCGCTTCTGTTTGGATCCGGCGCCTGAGAAATGGGCCAGTTCGCTTTCGTAGAAGCGGTAGAAATATTCGTCTATGATCTCATTGATGCTGTCTTTGAGAAGGTTGAAGATGTCCAGATACTGGTCCAGCGAGAGGTTCGTGATCTTGCTGCAGGATTCCAGCATGCCCAGGGCGTTGGCGAAAGCCTCGCTCTTGAAGCCTTCCTGGCGTAAACCGAGCTGGAAGATTTCCAGTATGCGCGTGATGCGGCGCAGGGTTTTGGCGTTGATGTAGCTGAGGTTGATCTGGCTGATGCTCTTTTCGATGGAACGCTTGATAACGTTTTCCAGGCGGAAAATCATGCCCATCGCCTCGAGTTTCGGCTCGCGGTAGCTGCCGTACATGGATGGGATCCCGGCCGCGATGTGCCTTTTGTAATAGATGTTTTCCCAGGGCTGGGTGGGCTTGGGATCAAGCACGATGGCGTTCAGGCGCTTGATGTATTCCAGCATCTGGCGGACGCTACTGTCGTAATCGCTGCGGGACAGGCTCTGGCGCAGGCGGGCCTGCTCCTTGGTGTCAAAGAAACTGAAGCGGCCCAAAAACTGGACGATGTCGTAAGGATCGAGGCGGTATTTGTCCAGTAAAAGGTAATAGGTGTGAAGGAGCAAGCCCAACCTTTTGGCGGGGACTTCTTTGGACTTGGCTGATTCCGGCAGCAGTTTGGAAACAGCTTGCCAGGAAAGCGAAAGCAGACCGTCCAGGTCGAGATTGTGCCGTTCCAATAGATCTCGGAAGACCTTCTGCTCGGCCACGGCGAATTCGTTGCGTGGACCCAGATCCGGTTCCACGTCGGCCGGCACCATTCCCGCCAGGGGCTTAGGATCAAGATACAGCCAGTATTTGAGGATCTGTCTGACCAGGATGATATGCGTGTTGTTGCTTTCCGTGTGCACCTGCTTGCGCAGGAAGTGGATGAGGCGGTCGCGGCGCTGGCTGAGTTCGTCGATCTCGGTGGAAATGTCGCGGATCTCGCCTTCGGCGCCGATCTCGTTGTAAAAGACGGGAAAGATGCGCAGCAGATGTTTGGCCTGCACGATCAGGGGCGCGAGAGGTGTGTTAAGAAAGGCAGAAACATCCTTCTGGAAAAGATCCGTGTCGGAAATGAACACTCCCTTCTGGGTCAGGTTGATGATCAGCGCCGCCATCAGATCCTTGGTCAGCGCAGGATCCAAGCCAATGATCTCCAGCCAGGTGCGGATGTTTTTGATGTGGTTGGTATCCACTTCCAACTGCCAGTCGCTGCGGATACGGATGGCACCCGGAGGCGTGAAACCAAGATCTATGATGCGGCGAATACAGCGCAGGGAAACCTCGCCATCCGCCTTTCCGATCAGGGCTTTGGCCAGGCTGAGCACGCAATCGAGCACGATAGAGTTGTGGCTCGCACGAAAATCTTTGAGGGCGGCGAACACCGAATCCAGCAGCGCATTGAGCTGCCTGGGATTCAGTTCCTTGCCGATGCCCTGGAGCAGCCGATTCAGATCGTAAAGGAGGTGTTCCTGCAATTCCTCCATAGCCGGAAGGTTCATCAGATAGAAGAGGTAATGGGTCTTTTCCGCCAGGCCGCCAAATTCGTTCAACATTTCCCGGTGGATGACGCACAGTTGCCCATGGTGTGGGATCTCCGCCAATTCTGCGAGGGTTTTGCAACTGTCCAGTTTGTGCAGGCAATCAAGGTAAAAAGTCTGGCCGATCCTGGCATCCAGGTCGGCTTTGCTGAGGCTCACCAACTGGCTGTTTTTCTCCCACCATTTTTCCAGTTGGCTTTCCTTACGCCACATCTCCAGGGTGTCGCGCAGGACAGAGCGCGCCAAATCAAAAGACACTTTACCGTCCGGTGGCTGCGCGGTCAGGAGAAACTTAATCAGGATCCCGGAGGATTTGGCAAAGACTTGTCTCTGCCCCTGCTGCCAGGAGGCAAGGAGATCCAGCGTTTCAGGCAGGAAATTCTGTGGTGCTTTCCCGGACTCGCAGACGGAGCCCAAATATTCCAGAAACTGGTTCAGAAGGCGGATCCGCAGCGGTTCTTCCATTTCCCGGACCCAGAGCGCCTCAAAAATGTCCTGGATGATCTGCAGCGCTTTGTCCGCGGCGGCGTTGCCCAGATACAGCCAGGCGTCGGCCAGAATGCTTTGCCGCATCAGGCTCAGCACGGCATCCAGGTTGCTGTAGGGATGGTTAAGTTCGTCCAGGAATTGGCGCGTGCGCTTCTGAATTCCGAAATAAGTGGCGCTGAGATCCAACAGCCAGAGTTGGGCCTCGGGAATCGCGATCTGCTTGACGCTGGTAACGGCCAGGTTTTCAGCCAGGGCCTTGGATTTCATCTCTTCCAATCTATCCTCGTGATTTCAATCTTCTCCTGTGTTTTCTCAATGGGCTGGAGACGCCTGGGGTTTCTCCGCTTAACTCCGCATACCTGCCTGCAACTTATTATCCGGGGGCTTTTTTGTCAAGGCGTACGGCGCATGAGCGACAAAAACGCAGTGTCAAACGATCTCTAAGATCAAATCCTCTTTGGGCACCGGTTCAGGGCTGAGGGCATAAGCCGCTTTGATCAATTTCACAGTTTCCTGTCCGGCTTCCAGGTCATTGCAGTGGACTTCCCCGATCGGTTCACCCTGCTCCAGTCTGCTGCCCACTTTGGGTATCAGAAGGGCGCCAGCGCCGAAATCGATGGCGTCGGAAACCTTCATCCTGCCTGCCTTAACGCGGATGAGCGCGTAGCCGATCGCGCGGGAATCGATCTGTTTCACGTAACCGGCAGCATCGGACAGGATGGGGATTTTGTGCCGTGTGGTCCCCAGCAAACTGTAATCCTCCAGAACACGCGGATCCCCGCCCTGCGCGGTGATGATCTCTTCCAGTTTGTCCAGTGCCCTGCCGCTTTGAACGGATTTGTCTATTATGTCGAGCGCGGCTGCTTCGGTGGACGCCAAACCGCTGCTGAGAAGGAGTTGCGCCGTCAGTTCGGAGGTCAGGATGGCAGTGTCCCGGAGCGGATTTCCCTTGAGGTATTCGATCGCCTCGATCATCTCCAGACCGTTGCCGACAGCCAGGCCCAGCGGTGAATTCATATTGGAAAAAACCACCTTGACCTTCTGGTTAAAGTTATTGCCAGTGTCTATCAGCAGCTGGGCCAATTCGCGGGCTTTGGCCAGATCGGGCATGAAGGCTCCGCTGCCGACTTTGAGGTCAATCACCAGATGTTTGGCACCCTCGGCGATCTTTTTGCTCATGATGCTGGCGGTGATCAACCCCGGACTTTCTACGGTGGCGGTGACGTCGCGCAGGGCGTAGATGCGTTTGTCCGCCGGGACAAGCTCTTCCGATTGCCCGACCAGCGCACAGCTGTGTTTTTCCACCAGGGCTTTGAATTCGTTGATCCCGTATTGGGTGCGGAATCCGGGGATGGATTCCAGCTTGTCCAGAGTGCCGCCGGTGTGGCCGAGTCCGCGGCCCGAAACCATCGGCACGGCCAGGCCCAGCGAAGCAGCGATCGGTGCCAGCATCAAACTGATCTTGTCCCCCACGCCGCCGGTGGAATGTTTGTCAGCGACAGCCACTGAATCCGCAAAGGAGATGGTCTTGCCACTGGAGATGTAACTCTCGGTCAGGGCGGAGATCTCACCTTCCTCCAGGCCCCGGAAGAAAATGGCCATCAGCAGGGCGCTCATCTGGTATTCCGGGATGCTGCCCGCCAAAAAACTGCGGACAAACCAGCTGATCTGATCGGAACTCAGCGCCTGGCCGTTGCGCTTGGCCAGAATGAGTTCCACGGGATTGTAATTTTGCATCGGATTCCTTTAGCTGACGACCAGTTTTTCGCGGATGTAGCCGCTGAACATATCCATCACCCAAACCACCAGGGCGATGAGCCACATGATCAGGCCGACGTTGCGCCAGGCCAGCATTTGCTGTTGCTGGTTCAGGGCGAGGCCGATCCCGCCGCCGCCGACAAAACCAACGATCGTGGCCATGCGGACATTGATGTCCCAACGGTAGATGGTGAAGGCCAGATAGGGCGCCAGGATCTGCGGCGAGACCGCGTAGCGCCAAACCTGCAGAGTCGAGGCGCCGGTAGCGCGGATGGCCTCCACGGGACCGGGATCGATGTTTTCGATCTGCTCGGAGTAAAGTTTGACCAGCGAGGCGATGGAATGTATCCACAACGCCAGCATCCCCGCAAAGGGCCCGATGCCCACCCACACGCAGAAAATGATCGCCCAGACGATCGCCTCAATAGAGCGGAAAACCGTGGAAATTGTGCGTATCGCCACATAGGCGACGCGGCCCGGGAGGGTTGAATACATCAGGTTTTTGGCGGCGAAAAAACTGAGCAGAAAGGCAAAGGGGATGGCGAAGACCGTGGCCAGTAAAGCCAGATAGATCGTCTCCATCAGCGCTGACAGCATCGGCACCAGTTGGTTCAGGTTGGGATTGAAGATGCCCTGGACGATGTTTTTGGCGTTGCCGGCCTGGGTCAGGAAGGCCAGCGGCTTCACTTCCACGATCACCCAGCCTACCACAAAACTGAGCAGGACCGCGACCAGGATCTCCTTCTTCCAGAAAGAGCCGTCATCATTGTTCTCTGGATCGGCAATCTTGGCTCCCAGGCTGTGTTTCACCGCGGCCAGTCCAGCTGCCGCAGTAGCTGAGGCGGACAGAATCAGCCATAAGGGTATCGCCATCTGGTATAAACGGTTGCCCAACCAGGCCAGGCTGCCCCAGATATAGAGCCAGAGCAGAAATTCGATCGCCAGCGCTTTCAGATACTTCATAGGCGGTACATTGTCTGCTCTGCGATATCGGTCAAGGAGTTTTTTGGTGTCTGGTAAGTTCGCATGGAATAATTGCCTTGACATATGCTGCACAACTTTTACTGTTTAATCAGCAGATGAGAATTGGTGTAATATCGGGTGAATCTATTTCTGGTGATTTACCCTAAGTTCATTTATGCAAAAGGATAGAGATTTCGCACGTTGAGAGAATAAAAAGCAGTACAAGGCATGAGATTATACAGTTTCTACCTAAGGTATGTAAGCCCCTTACGGAGCAACACAGTTATTTTCAGGTGGCTGTTTGGATTTTATCCTGCAAAGGCTCTTTGGGGTCAATACTGGGACTGGACAACCCTTGCCCTGCGCAGTGTGTTGCGCCGGTACCTGAAACCAGACATGGCGCTGTTGGATATGGGCTGTGGACCGTATGCGGTGCTGTCGCGCTTTGCACACAGAAAACTAAACTGCAGCGCAATCACCGGAGCTGACCATTGCCAGGAACTGATCGATTACGCGAGGCAGACCGATCCTGAGAGCGGAATCGCCTACGTATGCAGTGACCTGTTTGACAGCATAAGCGGGCGTTTTGCGCTGATCGTTTTCAATGCCCCCTACATAGAGGCAGGCAGGGGCGAACAAAAGGGATTATTTCCCACTTCACTAACTCGCAAGCGCTTTTGCGGAGGAAAGGAAGGCGTCCAAACCATAGCACGCTTTTTGCAGGATGCCCCTAGTTATCTGCAGCCGGGAGGAAAAGTGCTGCTGGGAGTAAATCACTACCACATCGGCAGGGAAGCGGTGCGGAGCGAGATTTTCAGATCAGGGTTGAGAACCGTGGCGACCCTCACCAATCCTCTTACGAAGGCCTGTGTATATGTCCTGATGGAGAAAGGCAATGCAGAGATGTGAAAGGTGCCTGATGCCCGACAATCTCCCGGGCAGCGATTTTGATGCCGGTAATGTTTGCTCTTGGTGCCGGATCGATTATCCGCCCTACGAGGCCAAAGGTGAAAGCGTCTTGGCAGCCAGATTCCGGGGTTTGGGCGATCGTGCAGGCAAGGCGGATTGTCTGGTGGGTTTGAGTGGCGGCAAGGACAGCACTTATGCACTGTATCGCCTGGTAAAACACTATCGCCTGAAAGCCGAGGCTTTTATCTACACACACGGAGGCAGCAAGGATTTTTCCCTACGCAATGCCAGGACCAGCTGTGAGAAATTGGATGTTCAGTTACATCAAGTGTCTTTACCCGGGGATAAACACAAGAAAGCATTTCTGCATTACTTCCGGGCCTGGCTGGCTCATCCCAATGCCATTTCTGCAGGCATGACCTGCGTGGCCTGCAAACACCTGCATATACTTGGTTCGCAGATCGCAGCCAAGCGCAGGATCCCTTATGTGGTGTGGTCTTCCACCCCGTTGGAGTATTCCCCTTTCCTGGCCATTAAATACACGGGCGATAAGCAGAATCCCTATAAAAGGGAAGGCATGCTCCGCAGCGCAATGCAGATGGGCAAGGAAGTAATTCGCTCACCCAGATTTGCCCAAGGCCTGCTCGCTGAACCCCATACCAGCATTTTGGGCTGCCTGGCAGTGTTCCCCAGTTCTGCATATCTCAGATTCAAATTTCCAAGCGTAACCCCCCTCATGTTTTACTCCTACGAAAAATGGGATCCCCAACTGATTCTGGAAACAATCAAAGCAGAATTGGACTGGAAGCTCCCGTCTGAGATCAAAGAGGATTGGCACACGGATTGCGTATTCAACGTTTTCAAGGAGTATATGTTTCAGAAAATGTTCGGTGTATCCTACACGGATGCGCATCTCAGCAACCAGATCCGCAAAGGCTATCTGACCCGCGCCGAAGCAAGGCAAAAGTTGCTGGAGAGCAAGCAATTCTACGCTGCTTCGCTCTTACCGGCACTGAAGTATCTGGGAGCAGAGGATCTGATTTCGCAAATAGATCCGGGATGTTTCGAGGTGGAGTCCTAAAGATGGTGATCCTGGGGTTAAACGCCTTTGGGCAAAATCCCTCAGCTTGCCTGGCAGTGGATGGAAAACTGCGGGCGTTTTCGCATGAGGAGCGCTTTAACCGCCTCAAAGGTTCGCATGGCTTGTTCCCCTCGCAGGCTACTTCCTGGTGCCTGGCATCACAGGGATTTAATATCGGCGAGGTGGACAAGATCGCGATCAACTGGGATTGCCACAAGTACCCATTTACCGCGCTGCGTAACCTTGCTTCCGTGGCGTTGAAGGGCACTTTGGGCAGAAAACGGGATCGCAGAGTTGGCTCAGCCGGCGATGGGCTGGGTGGAGTAGTAAACTATTTGAACCTATACCGTCCGGCCAACTATCAAAGCATGATTTATGCTGCCTTGCGGGAAAGCGGTTTCCGGGGCCATCTTCCTGAGTTGGTATACGTCAATCACCACCTCAGCCATGCCTATCAAGCTTATTATCAGTCAGGTTTTGACGATGCCCTGGTATTGGTGGCTGATGGGCATGGCGAAGACACCTGTGTTTCTGGATATTCAGTCCGTGGGGGTAAGTTCTCCAGGATCCTGCATTACCCCGTTCCTTACTCCCTGGGCTGGTTCTATGGCGGCTTCACGGCTTATCTGGGCTTTCATGCCAATCGCGACGAAGGAAAATTGATGGGCCTGGCTGCGTATGGTGAGGAAGGCAAAGCCGATAATCCCTGGTTGCAGCGCCTGGACAGAATCCTGAAAGTTAATGGCGATGGGTTTGATCTGGATCCCTATTTTTTCAAACTGGGCGGCAATTATCATCACAGCCGCTATACCGACGCATTGGTCAAATTCATTACCGGTTATGACCCGACCTTGCGTCCAGTTGGAGTAGGCGAAAAGGCACAAGTTGGGGGACAGGAAACAAACAGATATCTCCTGCCCCAGTACATAGATCTGGCCTTCGCCGTGCAAACCCGCCTGGAAGATGCCCTGCTGGCGGTGGTTAAAAACATGCTGAGCCAAACCAGTTTGAACAGGATTTGCCTGGCAGGGGGAGTATTTATGAACTGCAAGGCGAACCACGCCATTGCCCAATTGCCGGAGATCGAGGATGCCTTTATCCATCCAGCGGCTTCTGATGACGGATCTGCCATCGGTGCCGCCTACTGGGTTTCCAGACAGTTGGGAGCAGATACCAGGGATCCTTTGAGGCATGTTCAATACGGCGCTGCCTTTAGCAATGAAGCTATGCAAAAGGCGCTTGATGTTTGCGGCGTCGAGTATCACGCCCTGGAGGATACAGCCGCAACGACTGCCAAGCTGCTGACGCAGGGAAAGATCATTGGCTGGTTTCAAGGTGGCGCAGAAATGGGGGCCAGGGCTTTGGGAGGCCGCAGCATCATAGCATGTCCCGATAGAACAGCTGTCAAGCAAGTAGTAAATTCCAGAATCAAATTCCGTGAGAGTTGGCGTCCCTATTGCCCTTCGTTACCCAGGGAAAACCAGAAGGAATATCTGCAGGGCAGCATTCCCCTGCCTTTTATGATAAGGGCTGAAAAGGCTACGGAACTCCTGGCCAGGCAGGCTCCGGCCACAGTGCACGTGGATAACACGGTGAGACCGCAAACTGTTGATCAGGGGGTTCTTCCTTTATGGCATCATCTAATCTGTGAAACTGGTAAGCTAACTGGTGTTCCGGTTTTGCTGAATACTTCTTTCAATGTAAGAGGGGAACCCATGGTAAATTCACCCTTTGATGCCATCCGGACCTTCTTTTCCACAGGACTCGATGCCCTGGTCATGGGCGATTTCCTGGTCCTGAAAAAGGGGTGAAGGATCAACTGATTGAGAATGTTGAATCTGGCGCAATGCAGAGGATCACGTCTGTGTCAGTTGTGTTTACGTAAGGACATCTCTTGCAGAAAATATTGAACTGCCTGCAGGCGTCGGACCGACCGCGTGAACAGAATATCCCTGATCCTGTCTGTCAAGGTTCAACGCTCTGCGATCATATACATATCAGTGTGGATTTTGATTGGATCCCGGGATCGGATAAGAGCGTACCGAAGTTATTCGATCTGTTCAAAAGATACGGCTGTAAACCCAGTTTGTTCTTTACTGGTGGTTTTGCCAGGGCGTATCCAGAGATTGTACAAGAGGCCTTGCGCTGTGGCTATGAGATTGGCACCCATGGCCTCAACCATGGTTGGGACGGAAATGAGAATTTTGGGATGGATACTCCTTATGAGGTTCAGCACGTGTTGATCGCCAAAAGCACTGAGGCCATTCTCAGGATCACTTCCACTCAGCCGATATTTTTCCGCGCACCGCTGCTAAAGATATCTCCCCCGACCTATGAGATCCTGGCTAAACACGGTTATTTGGTGGATTCTTCAGTCCCTGCCCGGCGTTATGATTTTGGCGCGGGCAGCGTAAGCAACTTGAAGTCATTCATGAAACCGACCAAGCCTTACTATGTTTCAACCAGATATGGAAACATGTTGGAAATTCCTCCCAGTGCCTGCATCCTGCCGCTGAACATGAGGATGTTGAGAACTTTCCCCTTCACTTTCGTGTATTGCTTCAGCGCCTTGTTGGCTAGAATCCACCATCCACTGGTTTTCTATCTGCATCCTGCGGAGTATGTCCCTACTCAAGATATGAAGATCCCCCAAGGTTTTTACAAGGGTTTTTATGATAATTGCGGACCACACAACTTTACCGTATTGGAGAGGTTTCTGACGCTTCTGCAAGCCTGGGGGCTGCGCTCGGAATTCATGGCCAGGACATTGACTTTGGCTCAAGGCAATCCGGAAACTGCGTAGTCTGCTGCCAGCCGGGCTGACGGAATGATCTCTTGGAAGTGTGCCAAGCCGTAATTCCGGCCGGTTTGTTTCTTAATTTGCTTGACACAGTCCGCAATTGGCGATTTTGGGTTATTTTTATAGCGAATAATTAGTCCTGAACCCGCTTTGAGGGCGGAGAAAGAGGAAGATCATGGAGATCAGTAAAACCTACGAAGCAAAGCAGATCGAACATAAATGGTATAAGTTCTGGGAACAGGGCGGCCATTTCAAGCCACTGGGCGACCAGGGCCGGAAACCTTTTACGATTCTGATCCCGCCGCCCAACGTCACCGGCATCCTGCATATGGGCCACGTGCTCAACAACACCCTGCAGGACGTGGTGGTTCGCTATCACCGCATGTTGGGCGAATCGACGCTCTGGCTGCCCGGAGTCGATCACGCGGGCATTGCCACGCAAAACGTGGTGGAAAAGGAAATCGCCAAAGATGGCCTGACCCGCCATGACATCGGCCGCGAAAAACTGGTGGAACTGATCTGGAAGTGGAAGAACGAAAAGGGCGACCGCATCATCGACCAACTCAAGCTCCTTGGCTCTTCCTGCGATTGGGACCGCCTGCGTTTCACGATGGACGAAATGCTGTCCCGGGCCGTGAAAGAAGTGTTCGTCCGCCTCTACGAAGAAGGCCTGATCTACAAAGGAAAATACATCATCAACTGGTGTCCGCGTTGCGTGACAGCGCTGGCCAACGACGAAGTCGAGCACGCCGACGAAGCCGGCCAGCTCTGGTACATCCGTTATCCTTTCAGCGACGGCAGCGGCCATCTGGTGGTCGCCACCACGCGGCCGGAAACGATGTTGGGCGATACCGCCGTGGCCGTGAATCCCAAGGACGAACGCTTCCAAGACATCATTGGCAAGGAGATCGACCTGCCCCTGACCGGCAGAAAAATTCAGGTTTTGGCTGACGAATACGTGGAGATGGAATTCGGCACCGGCTGCGTGAAAGTCACGCCTGCCCACGATCCCAACGACTTTGAGATCGGACGCCGCCACAACCTGCCCCAACTGTTGGTGATCGACGAGCATGGCATCATGAATGCCGCCGCCGGACCGGATTTTGAGGGCATGGAACGCTACGCCTGCCGCGAAAAAGTGGTAAAGATGCTCACCGGGCAGGGCCTTCTGGAAAAGACAGAAAAACACGAACACGCCGTGGGCCATTGCTATCGCTGCGACACCGTGATCGAACCCTATCTTTCGGACCAATGGTTCGTGAGTATGAAACCCCTTTCCACCCGCGCCATCGAAGTGGTGGAAAGCGGCGAGGTGCGCTTCCAGCCTGAGCGCTGGACCAAGGTTTACATGCACTGGATGAACAACATCCGCGATTGGTGCATCTCGCGCCAGATCTGGTGGGGCCACCGCATTCCGGCCTATTACTGCGATGCCTGCGGCAAAATGCTCGTGGCCAAGGATCTTCCGCGCAGCTGCCCGGATTGCGGAAAATCTTCGTTCCATCAGGACGAAGACGTCCTCGACACCTGGTTTTCCAGCTGGCTCTGGCCGTTCTCGACCCTCGGCTGGCCGGACGAAACGGATGACTTGCAGCGATTTTTGCCCACCAGCGTGCTCATCACGGCGCCCGAGATCATCTATCTCTGGGTGGCGCGCATGATCATGAGCACCCTGCATTTCAAGGACAAGATACCCTTTGGCACGGTTTTACTGCACGGCACGGTGCGCGACGAACTGGGCCGCAAAATGAGCAAGTCGCTGGGCAATTCACCCGATCCGATCGACATCATCGACCGCGTGGGAGCGGACGCGCTGCGCTTTTCCATGGTTTTCGGA
>JAKQNV010000064.1 GCA_029565595.1 Candidatus Cloacimonadota bacterium | reverse complement strand
CCCCAATGCGGCGGCTACAAGGTCCATTCCGACAAACTCCAGCGCCTCGGTGTGCCAATCTATACCTCGCATTCCATCCTTTGCGCCAATGGCGGGGAGACCGTGGAAAGCGTCACCATCGCCCAGGTGGACGACAAATTCCAACCCATCAAAGGCACGGAAAAGAGTTTTGTCTGCGACACCATCCTCATCGCCGTGGGGCTGGATTCGCTTTCCGAATTCACTTTGGAGGCTTCCGAAGCGGGCCTCCCGGTTTACGCAGCGGGCGACGCTTTGGAGATCGCGGAAGCCTCATCGGCTATGTTCAACGGCAAAATCGCCGGCCTGACCATCGTCAAAGACTGCGGCAAAGAGGAAGTGGGCGGCATCCCGAAAGAATGGTATGCCAAAGCCGAAGTCCTCAAATCCCATCCCGGCGCGGTCAAGGGCTACCAGAAAGGCCTGCCGGAGGCGGGAGTTTTCCCGGTCATCCACTGTTTGCAGGAAATCCCCTGCAATCCCTGCACGACGGTCTGCCCCACCAATTCCATCCAGACCGAGGACGGCGGCCTGATGGCGGTTCCGCTCTACACCGGAAGCTGCATCGGCTGCAACAAGTGTGTGCTGATCTGCCCCGGACTGGCGATCACGCTGGTGGATTACCGCAAAGACGCGGATAATCCCACCGTGACCATTCCCTATGAAGTTTTCAACATACCGTATAAAGTTGGCGATCCGATTGAGGTCGTGGACATCGACGGAAAAGCGCTCGGCACCTATCCCGTCACGGCCGTTCTGGACATGAAGGAGCGGCACACGCAACTGGTGAAGGTCGCGGTGCCCAAAGCCATCGCCAGACAAGTGGCTTCCTTCCGCGTGCAGCCTGCCTCCGTGAGTGCGCCCCTGCTACAGGCGATCATCCCGGAAAAACTGGCGGACGAGGCGATGGTTTGCCTCTGCGAAAGGGTCAGCGTCGGCGAAGTGCGCCAATTGATCAAAGGTGGAATGACCAACCTCAACCAGATCAAGGCCGTCACCCGCGCCGGAATGGGCCCCTGCGGCGCCAAGACCTGTGAAACCCTCATCAAGGGCATCCTGCGCGAGGAAGGCATCCCCGTCGAAAATGTCGTGCCGAACACCAAACGACCGGTTTTCGTGGAAGTCGCCCTGGATAAATTCGCCGACGGAGACTGCCATGAGTAAGACTTACGACATCATCGTCATCGGCGGCGGCTCCATCGGCATGCCCGCGGCCCTGGAACTCGCTCGGAAAGGGCAGAAAGTACTGGTCATCGAATCCGAAAGCGCGGTCGGCCAGCAGAACAACAAGAAGGCCATCGGCGGGATCCGCGCCACCCACAGCGATTACGGCAAGATCAGCGTCTGCCAGCGCTCCATCGAGATCATGTCCGCCTGGAAGGAAAACTGGGGCGACGACATCGGCTGGATGAGCAACGGTTACAGCTATCCCGCCTACACGGATGAGGACAAAAAGACACTGCAGGACTTGATGCAGATCCAGCTGGGCTTTGGTTTGAACATCCGTTGGGTCAGCCCCGAAGAATACAACGAACTGGTGCCCGGTATCAATATGGACGGTTTGCTCGGTTCGACCTATTCGCCGGAAGACGGCAGCTGCTCGCCCCTGCTCATGGGCTCAAGCTATCTCTTCCACGCCCAAAAGAACGGAGTGGAGATCCACCACAGCGAACAGGTCATCGGTTTCCAAATGGCCGGAAAACGCATCGACACCGTGCTCACCGACCAGGGTTCCTACTCAGCCGGAACCGTGATCAATGCCGCCGGCAACCACGCCCGCGAGATCGGTGCGATGGCGGGGCTAGACCTTCCCGTCTTTCCGGACAACCACGAGGCCGGCATCACCGAACCCGTGGCGCGCTTCATGGGTCCGATGGTGGTGGACATGCGCAAGCGGCCCGGCTCGGCGAATTTCTACTTTTACCAGAACCACGAAGGCCAGGTGGTGTTCTGCGTCACGCCGGATCCGCCCATCCTGGGTATCGACAGCCGCAGCACATCGGAATATTTACCATTGGTCAGCAAACGCCTGTTGGAGATCTATCCCCGGCTGCGTTACCTCAAAGTGCGGCGCACCTGGCGCGGCCAGTATCCCATGACCCCGGACGGCTTTCCGATCGTCGGCAGGGCAGGCGAAAACCTGATCAACGCCGTGGGAATGTGCGGCCAGGGCTTCATGCTGGGACCCGGCATGGCCGAACTGCTGGCCCGTATATGCCTGGACGAACTGACGGAAAGCGACCTGCGTGTTTTAAGGAGCTTCGATCCAGCCCGCGATTTCAGCGGCATGGAAGCCTTCAAATAAACAGCATTAACCCAGATAGAAAAAGCGCCTGAGGTTTTCTCAGGCGCTTTTCTTTTATGCTTGCGGCGCTGGATTACAGCGTCTGGTTAATCAATTGGTTGATGCGGGTGAGGCGGTTGCTGATGTCGATCAGAGCTTCGTTTTCCGTGGCATAGGCCTGGGCGTTCTTAAGGTTTTCCTCGGCCCGGCGGAAGAGGGTGAGGGCGTTGGCCTTGGCGGCGTCGCGCTCGGCTTTCAGGGCGGTCGCTTTCTTGCCTACGGCTTTGGAGGCCTGGCGGTCGAGGTCGATGTAGCTGTTATAGGCTTCGGTTCCCCGGGTCTGCAGCACCACTGAACGGATCACGTATGGCTGATACAGCGAGGGGTTCTTGGCGATGGTCAGGTTGGCGTTCGTCTCGGCGTCGTTGTACTTGCCTTGGGAAAGGTAGATGGCAGCCAGGTTGAGATAGACGTAAGCGTTGTCCGGAGCGACCTGTTTCAGCGCCATGGTGGTTTCGATCGCCTTGCGGTTCATTTCCGCTGTCACTGCGGCATCCGTGGATTCGGAGGCGATATTGCGGTAGATGCCGATGACGTTCAGATAGGCGGCGACGTTGCTGGGGTCTTTGGCGATCAGGCCTTCATACTTGGTGATGGCGTCCTGGACGCGTCCGCTCTTTTGATACGCGGTGGCCAGGCGGCGGCTGACGATGTCGTTGTCCGGGGCTTGGTCAAAGGCTTTTTCCAGGTAAGGGATGGCATCGGTGTAATTGCCTTCGTCATAGAGCATGAAAGCGAGGCGGGCGTTGGCGGTCGTGTAATCCGGGTTGACCTTGAGCGCGTTGCGGAAGGATTCCTTGGCCTTGGCTTTGTTGCCGTCCTTGTCATAAAGGTTCCCGATGGCGAGCCAGAGTTCCTCGTCGGCATTGGCAGCGGCGATCTTTTCCATGACGCCGATGCGTTTGGCGGTCTGGTTGGTCTTTTCGTAAAGATCCATGAGCGCCAGATCGCTGCGCTGGTCTTTGGGATCGAGTTGGCTGGCCTTCTGGAAATTTTGTTCCGCGAGGTCATTCTTGCCCAGCTTCACATATGTGCTACCCAGATAGTAATAGGCGTCCACCTTGTCCGGCTTCAGCGCCACGACCTGTTTCAACTGCTTCTCGGCATCGTTGTAGCTGCCGTTGTTGAAGTAGTTGGTGGCGATGTTGAAGAGCTTGTCCATCTCGTTGGAAACGAAGCCGTCCAGTTCCTTCATCATATTGTCGTCGAGGGCTTTCCAGCGGGCGAATTTCTGCTTGCCGACGTTGAAGCTGATTTGCTTCAATTCCTCGGAACGCGTGCTGTAAAAGCGCATGGAGATATTGAAGAGGTCGGAACGGGTTTCGCTGACAGTGGCCATCACGATAACGTCGGCGGCCAGGTTTTGGGAAATGTCCTTCATGTCAGCGTCGTCCAGATCTTCAACGTCCTTGAAACCGGCGGCTTTGAATTCCGCGGCCGATCCAGCAAGGTCCTGTAGCGTGTATTTGGCATATTTATCGAAAGTGAGGTTCAGGTCGCGCACAGTGAGGATCTTGGTGATATAGCGGCTGGCGCTGTCCAGAGCCTTGAGCGGCAGGATCGCCACCTGGGTGGTGACGGTTGCTTTTTCCACTTTCGTCTGGTCCTGCGCAGCGCGGTTGCTGGAGCAGGAGTACAGGCTCAGCACCGCCACGAGGACTAACAGTAACCATTTCTTCATTATTCCTCCACGGAGATAAATAACTTTTTTTTACTTGATTTTGCATCGCCCTTATCTGTCAAGAAAAAGCTCAAACGCCATGCGCTCAAAGAAGTTGCAGGTTCCCTGTGTAAATTCCGCGCGCTTTTCCTTCCGCGTCCAGCAAGAGCAGCGAGCCGTCGGACGCCACTTCCGCCACGCGGCCGGTGACGGTCTCACCCGCAGCCAAAACCTGTGCCAGGCGGCCTTTGCCATAAAGCCAGCGATTGACGTAAGCGATGTGGGAAGCGGGATCCTTAAGCTGGCCCGAATTTCGTTCGATCTCCTGCACCAGCAGATCCGCCAGCAGCGTGTTGGACACCGGAAAGCCCAGGTGATCCGATAATATGGCGGCAGCATATTGAGCCAGGGAAGTATCCCTGGCCACGTTCGTATTGACCCCGATGCCGATCAAATAGCGCGACAGCTGCTCCTTATGCTCACAGAGGATACCGGCCAACTTTTTGTCGTCCAGATAGATATCGTTAGGCCACTTGATGCGCAGTCCGGGAAGTCCGAACAGCCTTTGCAGCAGGGCATGCAGACAGGCTCCGGCGTAGAGCGCGAAGGATGGGATCCGCATCGGATAATGGAGAACGAAACTCAGCCACAAGCCGCCCGGAGGGGAATGCCAGAGATTCGCGTCGCGGCCCCGGCCAGCCGTTTGTACTCCCGCCCGAACGCAAAAACTGTCATTAGGGCCTGAGTTTTCCACCAGGCGGGTCAACTCCGCCATGGTGCTGTCCACCCGGTCATAAAAGACTTTGGCCTTCATGTGATCAGCATCGCATCGCCGTAACTGAAAAAGCGGTAGCGTTGTTCCACGGCTTCCTGATAAGCCCTGCGTATCAGGTCATAGCCCGCGAAGGCCGAGATCATCATTAAAAGTGACGATTTGGGCAGATGGAAATTCGTGACCAAAGCATCTGCGGCGTGCAATTCTATGCCCGGATAGATGAAGATGTCCGTCCAGCGCGAGCCGCTCTGCAAGCGTCCGTCCTGCCAAAAAGTCTCCAAAGTGCGGATGGAGGTGCTGCCTACCGCGATCACGCGTTTTCCGTCGCTTTTGGCGGCGTTGACGGCCTCGGCAGTAGCTTCGGATATCGAACAAAATTCGCTGTGCATCTTGTGTTGGTCGATACGCTGGCATTTCACAGGCAGAAAGGTCCCCATGCCGACGTGCAGGACGACTTTACAGATGTCTACGCCTTTGGTTTTCAGAGTTTGCAGCAGTTCGTCCGTGAAATGCAAGCCCGCCGTGGGAGCGGCCACAGAGCCCGGCTCCCTTGCGTAAACGGTCTGATAGGTCTGCCGGTCTGAATTTTCGTCAGGGCGCTGGATGTAGGGCGGCAGCGGAACATGGCCGACTTTCTCCACTTCCTGCCAGTAATTGGCGGCGTTTTCAAATTCGATCTCGCGTAAACCTTCGGCGTCCGCAGTTGAAACCCATCCTCTCAGCCGGGGCGAAAAGTCCAGCCACTGCGGGCTTTTCAGACGCTTGCCCGGATGTACAAGGCATTTCCAGGTTGATCCTTCCAGCCGGTTCAGTAAAAGGATCTCGACCCGGGTGCCGTTGGCCTTGGTCCCATACAGCCGCGCGGGGATGACCTTGCTTTCGTTGACCACTAAAACGTCGCCCGGATGCAAAAGGTCGACGATGTCCCCAAAATGCAGGTGGGATATGGATCCTGTCGCCCGGTCCAGCTGCAACAGCCGCGACGAAGATCTCTCCGGTAGCGGATATTGGGCGATCAGATCCCGCGGCAGCTCGTAATCATAGGCTTCCAGGTCGAGCAGGTCGGGCATCAATTATTGGGATATTTGATGATGTAGGGAACTTGTTTGGCGTCGGAAAGCTTGGCCACAAAAGAGCCGATGGTGATGGCGCTTTCGATCCGGACCGGAATCTTGTAGGCGTCGTCGGTCAGCCAGATCAGGAATTTTCCTTTCTGGTTGAAGAGCGTACCGCTCTGCAGGCGCGGTTCGACGACCAGGCAATCGATCATGCCGAAAATGGTGGAAACCTTTTCCCGGCGCTGGACGATCACGTCCGTGACGACCGATCTGCCGTCCGAGGTCACGTTCATCTTGATCCTGGATCCGGGAGCCAGGCTTTTGGTGCGGATGTTATAGATGGCGCTGAGCGCGTCCTGTGTCGTGAAAGGCAGGACCAGATCCTCGTGTTTCCAGATCCCGTTCTTGAAATTCCAGCGCTGGTAATGCGAGGTCAATCCTTTCTGGTCGAAGGTGTGGATGCGGTTTTGGCGGTAACTGCCTTCCTGCAGATTCTTCGAAAACTTATAGGGCAGCAGTGACTTTTTGTCCCACCAGGACTCGATCTTGTCGCGTACCTTATAGACGGGATCGAAGAAGGAATGCGTCTTGGCGGACATATTCAAATACCAGACGGGGTTGCCTTCGTAGGTCGAGGTCCGGGCCTCCATCGTGGTGGTGCCTGCCGCGGCGACGCCGTATTTGACGTTGAAAGTCAGAGTTTCCCCATCCTGGAAAGGGACGGCGGACAGAGCGGCGGCCAGGGCCGCAAAAAGCGCCAGGGCGATCAGCCGGCGTAGATTCATTGATCCTCCATATCCAAATTGGCAAGCGCCTTTCCTGACGCCGCCGGATCATCGTGTATAAATCGGGAAGCGGGATCCGCCCTGAGGCCACTATCCCGCCCTGTGTGTATTTTATCCCTTTTCCGTCAGGACAGCTTTGTGTCAACCGGAAATCCGGGATGCCTGTTTGTATATATTACTTCTAGTGCGCCTGATCCCTGCGCCATTATCTGCCAATCGCTCATCGCAAAGGCTGATTTGGAATCCATCTTTAGAAAAACTCCCGTCTCTCCATCCTTGCGTCCAACTGCTTTACTTACCGTATATTAACCGTACACTACCCGCCCATCCTACGGGAAGTCGGAGGGAAGCATGCCACAGGCGAAAGAGTTGGCTGAAAGGGCGGCGGAAGGACTGAAAAAGCAGAGAGTGAACAAGTGAATGTGGAAATACGGCGCTGCTGAAGTACAAGCAGGCGATAGTGTCTGACCGGGAGATTTGCCCTTACAGGCAAAACAGCGAGGTATTATTTGCAGCATAGCACGACCGCGCTTTGGGGCTGCAGGACGAGGTTTTTCCCCTCAAACGATATATCCCCCGGGGAGAAGAGTATCTCCCCCTCTTCGGAGCACTCCAGACCGCGGACGCTGACTGAGCAGTTCATGTAAACCTTGATCACGGATCCGGGCATTTGGCGCGTGTAAGACAAAACGCCGTCGGGAGAATCGAGAAAGGAAAATTCGCCGGTTTGTAGCGGCGGATGGGCCCGGCGCAGGCGGATCAAAGCTTGGTAATACTTCCGGAGTTCTCTGGCCTGGGGATCGCTTTCCCAAAGCCAGTTGAATGGCCGGCGGTTGTCAGGATCCTTGCCGCCGCGCATGCCGATCTCGTCGCCGTAGTAAATGTGCGGAGTGCCGGGGAACGTCATTTGGAAAAGCAAGGCCAGTTTGAGCCGGGAAACGTCGCCCTTCGCCAGTTCCAGGACGCGCACCGTGTCGTGGCTGCCCAATAGGTTCATCATACCGCGCATTGCCTGTGTCGGATATTGGGCCAGACCGGCTTCGATGGCGGCGCGGAATTCCTGTAGAGTGGCGGTGCCGAGGATGAAAAAGTCGAGAACGGGATCCTTGAAATGGGCGTAATTCATCACGGAATCAAAATAGCGCGGCCCGATCCAGGCTCCGGCGCTGTGCCAGATCTCGCCAACGATCCAGGCCTCAGGCTTGAGTTGCTTCACTTTGGTGCGGAAGAGTTCCCAAAACCAGTAGGGAACTTCATCCGGGACGTCGAGGCGGAAGCCGTCTATATCCATCTCCAGCAGCCACCAGCGCACGCACTCCAGCAGATGGGCCACCAACGCCTCATTGGGCAAGGCTTTGGCGATGTCCTTGATATAGTTTTCGGAAGGATGGGTGCGGAGAAGGTCAAAATTCAGGTCCGGCATATCTTTGATGCCCCACCAGCACTGATAATACTCCTTGGGATCAAAATCCGGCGGGAGTGGCTGGGGCAGCGGCCATTTTTGCCAGTCATACCAATTCCAGTACGGCGACTTCTGCCCTTTTTCCACGCAGTCGCGGAAGGCCCAAAAGGTCTCCCCCGTATGGTTGAAAGCCACGTCCACTATGACATGGATGCCGAGCGCGTGAGCTTCCCCCACCAAGGCCTTCAGGTCGTCGGAAGTGCCGAAATGGGGATCGATCCTGCCAAAGTCGGCAGCGTCGTATTTGTGGTTGGATTTGGCCTGCCAGAGTGGATTGAAATAGATTACGGTGACGCCGAGATCTTTCAGATAAGGCAGTTTTTGCCGCGCGCCGGGAAGGTCGCCCCCGTAAAACGACCACCAGTCAGGCTTGCCTGACGGCAGCCAGGGGCTTTGTTTAAGACTGCTGACATCGTACCAGTCCGGGACAAAATGGAAATATTCCTTGTTGGGAGGGAGATATTCGCCCGCTGGCGGCGGGGTGCGGCAGTCGTCGTAATACCATTCGCTGAAGTCGGGATCGAGCGCGGGATCCCCATTGCAAAAGCGGTCAGGGAAGCTCTGATAGACAATGCCGGATTGCGCCCACTCGGGTACGGAAAAGACTGGCAATTCTGCCAGAGCGACTTGCCAGGGCTGGCATTCTTCTTTGGAAGCAGTGAATCCGGCGGCTCCCAGCCAGAGGGAGCGAGAGCCGTCCTTGACGCAAATAACGGCCGGAACGGAGCGTTTGCCCGAGATGAACAGGCAGTGGTAAACATCACGGTGATCCGCGCTTCCCAGTCTGGACAAGGATATCTCTTTCCCATCCACAGAGGCCGTGATTTCCGCTGGCAGCCAGGGAAACCAGTTGAAGCGGAGTTCGTATCCGGTTTCGGACATACGGTTCAGCGATAAATAATGCCCGCGGCGCTCTTCCAGCAGGGAAAGGTTGTCCCAGACATCGTGCCAGGTGAAGCTGGGAGCGGCTTTGGGCTGGATGACCAAAACGGAGTTCAGGCCGCCGAAGGGATCGGATTCGGTACGCGGATTGGCGGGATCAGGCATCCAGATGCCGTCCACGATGAGTTTGTAGCGGTAACGGCCGTTCTCTATATATAACGACAGAGAGTAGACTCCGCCTGAGTCTTCGAGGTCGAGGATCTCCCAATCTGTAAAGTCGCCGGCAATGCCGACCTGATGCTCACCCGCTGTGGGTGGCTGGTATTTGAATCTATGAGAGGGCATACTGGGTCAGTTTTTCCGCGCGGTTGTTTTCTTCTTGGGAGCGGGTTTGGGCTTGGTTTCGCGGTCATAGTGGGTTTTGAGGAACTGCCCTGTAAAGGATTTATGGTTGGCGATTATCTCTTCCGGCGTCCCGGTGCCGATGACGTAGCCGCCAGCGTCGCCTCCCTCGGGGCCGAGGTCGATGATCCAGTCGGCGGATTTGATCACGTCGAGGTTGTGCTCGATGACGACGATGGTGTTGCCCATGCGCACCAGTTTGGTGAGGACCTGCAGCAGTTTGTTGATGTCGTCAAAATGCAGGCCGGTGGTGGGTTCGTCCAGTAGGTAAAGCGTCTTGCCGGTGCTGACTTTGCTCAGTTCGCGGGAAAGTTTGATGCGCTGCGCTTCGCCGCCGGAAAGGGTGGTGGAAGGCTGGCCCAGCTTGATGTAATCGAGGCCCACTTCCATCAATGTGGCGAGTTTGGAGCGGATGCCGGGAACGTTGGCAAAGAACTCGTAGGCCTCCTGCACATCCATGTCCAGCACCTCGGCGATGTTTTTGCCCTTGTAGCGGATGGAAAGCGTCTCATGGTTGTAGCGGCGGCCCTTGCAGACTTCGCAGGTGACGTAGATATCGGCCATGAAATGCATCTCGATCTGCTTGACGCCGGCACCCTCGCAGGCTTCGCAGCGGCCGCCCTTCACATTGAAGGAAAAACGACCTGATTTGTAGCCGTGCATCTTGGAGGCGGGAAGTTCGCTGAAAAGGGTGCGGATGGGGTCGAAGACCTTGACGTAGGTGCAGGGATTGGAGCGCGGAGTGCGTCCGATCGGCTGCTGGTCGATGCAGACGACCTTGTCGATATGCTCGAGACCTTGGATGGCGCCCACTTTTCCCACTTGGTGGGCAGTGCGGTAAAAGTAGTTTTGCAAAAAAGGATAGAGCGTCTGGTTGATGAGCGAACTCTTGCCGCTGCCGGAAACGCCCGTCACACAGACGAACATCCCCAAAGGTATGTGCACATCGATGTTTTTCAGGTTGTTGTGCGCTGCTCCGAGTATGCTTAAAGCGCGTTCGTCGGCTTTGACACGCTGCTCCGGGATGGGGATGGCCAGTTTGCCGCTGAGGTAGGCGCCAGTGAGGGAGTTCTTGTTTTTGATAATGTCGTCCACGCTGCCTGTGGCCACGATCTCGCCGCCGAAAATGCCCGCCTTGGGACCGAAATCCACCACCTGGTCGGCGCTGCGGATGGTGTCCTCGTCATGCTCGACGACGATCACCGTGTTGCCCAGATCCCGCAACTGGCATAGCATCCGCACCAGTCTGGCGTTGTCCCGCTGGTGCAATCCGATGCTGGGTTCGTCCAAAATGTACATCACGCCCACGAGTTGGCTGCCGATCTGGCTGGCCAGCCGGATGCGCTGGCTTTCGCCGCCGGAAAGTGTGGGCGAGCGGCGGTCCAGCGTGAGATAATGCAAACCGACGCTTTGCAGGAAACCCAGGCGGTTTTTGATCTCTTTGAGGATTTCCTCGGCGATGAGCAGCTGGTTGCCTTTCAGCCGCAGTTCCGTGAAGAAATCCAGCGCTTCCTGCACGCTGAGCCGGGTGACATCGGCGATGTTGCGTTCGCCGATCCGTACCGCCAGCGAGCCGGGCTTGAGTTTCATGCCGTTGCATTGCGGACAGGGGCGGTCGCTGATAAATTGCATATAGTAACGGCGCATGTCTTCAGAGGTGGTCTCGTGCATGCGGCGTTCCAGAGTGGGGATCACACCCTCGAAGCGCATCATAAATTCGCCCGAGCCGCGTTCGTTTTGCCAGGCGATCTTGAATTTCTTGCCTTTGGAGCCGTAGAGCACGAGCTGCTTCACGATGTCCGGCAATTGATACCAGGGCTGCGTCAGGGAAAAGTTATAGGCCCGGGCGAGGTTGCGCACATAGTTGAGGGTCCAGCTGTCCTGTTTGGCTTCCAGCCTGCCCCAGGCGGCCACCGCGCCTTCCATGATGCTCAATTCGGGATCGGGTACCACGAGGTCGGGATCGAACTCCAGTTTGTAGCCGAGGCCGTTGCAAAGCGTGCAGGCGCCAATGGGGCTGTTGAAGGAAAAATGCTGCGGCGAAAGTTCCTCATAGCCGATGTTGCAGCGCGCGCAGGAATTGGTGGCGGAGAGCAGCTGCGTCTCCTTGTCATCGGTAAAATCTATCTTGACCAAGCCCTGCGAGAGTTTCAAAGCCAGTTCCAGCGAGTCGCTCAGGCGCGATTCCACGCCCGGTTTGACGACCACGCGGTCGATGACGACGTCGATGTCGTGCTTGCTTTTCTTGTCGAGGACGATCTCTTCCTCAAGATTGCGCGCCACGCCGTTGATGAGCACGCGCACGAAGCCTTCCTGGCGCAGTTGGTCCAGTTCTTCCTTATGTTCGCCCTTGCGGCCCTGCACGAGGGGCGCCAGGATCTGCAGTTTGCTGCCTTCCGGCTTTTGCATGAGGTGTTCGATCATCTGGTCCACCGATTGGGAGCCGACGGGATCGCCGCAATTGTAGCAATACTGCTTGCCCACCCGGGCGAAAAGCACCCTCAGGTAGTCGTAAATTTCCGTAACTGTGCCGACGGTCGAGCGCGGATTCTTGCTGGCGGATTTCTGCTCGATGGCGATGGCGGGAGACAGCCCCTCGATGAAATCCACCCGCGGCTTCTCCATCTGCCCCAAAAACTGCCGCGCGTAGGCGGAAAGCGATTCCACATAGCGGCGCTGCCCTTCCGCGTATAGGGTGTCGAAAGCCAGGGAGGATTTCCCTGAGCCTGAAACGCCGGTGAAAACCACCAGCTGGTTGCGGGAAAACTCCAGGTCGATGTTCTTCAGATTGTGTTCTGACGCGCCTTTGATGACTATCTTGGTCTTCAATGATGTTACCTCATGGCTGCGCAGGGAATTTCGGTCACAGCGATTTGTCAAATGAAATGTGCGCAACGAAGGACAGATCAGAGAGCCTGGATAGCCGGAAGAATGGAAACGTGGCGCCGACCCGACATGCGCGGCCACTTCCCTTGCCCTCCAGACACCGCCTGAGGCCCAGGTTTCTCTTGATCCGATTGGCTGCACCGGACTCAATAAAGCCGCCCTGAACCTCAGGCTGATTGTCTGTGTTACTAGCTATTGAATCTCAATAAGTTTTTCGATACCGGGTTGTTTTAGGGGCGGCGCTACCCGCGTAAGGCGTCTGAGGATTTGCCACAGGCGGGAGGGGAGGAAACTCAGGCATGCCGTCGAAGATGATTCCGGAGAATTCCCTGACTGCGGTAACCTTGTAAAAGCGTTTCTCTTCGGGGTAATTAGGATCCACCCAGCTGGTGGAGGTAGTCTCAGCCTGGAAAGTGAAGCCGGCGTCGGGATCAGGCGAACTGTAGATCTTGTAGCTAACCGCGTTGTTGACTTCTTCCCAGCTCAGGACTCCACCAGGGGATATTACCGTTTGAGGAACTATGTTGTGGGGGATGGCGAAACCGCTCATTTCCACACCTCCGGGAAAATCGCCCAGTTTAATGGCTGTGCCGTTTCCGGTGTAGATCCAGTACAACGCCCCGCTGTCGGTGTAGCCGGCCATATATAGCAGTCCGCTGCTCTGGCTGATCGCGATATCCTGCGCGTAATTGAAATCGAAGCCCAGATAGCCGATAAACGTGGCGGCGCCGGTGTTGCGGTCGATGGTATAGAGGGCGTCCGTGCCGATATCCACGCCATAGAGCACATCCTCCAAACTGCTGTATGCTATGCCGATCATCAGTCCGGGAGTGATCCCGTCCGCCATCACCACATCGAAGGATCCGACAAGGGTGGCGGCGCCGGTGGCGGGATTCAAGGTGTAGAGATGGGTACCGCTGCAACCGTAGAGGATCCGGTTGTTCATGTCGTAAGCGACGCCGTTGAGAGGGACACCGGTCTCCCCCAGATTGGTCATAACGCCCGTTAGCGGATCGATGTTCCACCAATTATCAGTCGTCAGGGAGCCATCGTCATATTCGGCGCCGTACCAGCTGCCGTCAATCCAGTCCGCACCGGCGATGAAAGTAGTATGCGAGCGTTCCGCCGGTAAATCGAACACATTCCAAGGATGAAACAGGCAAAAGGAGGAGGGGGAGTCATAAACCGCCAGCGGATCATAAGCTGCATCCGCATATACGATTAAATGGCCCTCTGACGGAAGAGAATCACATGGGCAGAATATTATAAATTTCAATGTGTCATTGCTACGGTCTATATCACGATCCAGGGAAGACCATGAGATGCAGTTGTAAAGTCTGTTTCTCTCTGCGGTGAAGGGAGGAAACATGATAACCCGGGCAGAAGCAGGAGGTAAGCCAATTACGTTGACAGTGTGGTTGTAATTTGCTCCCAGCTTCAGGGTCAAGGGAAAGGTTTCTGAGAAATAAGACTCGTAATTACAGACGGTGATCGTGGGTATATACTGGCCGGGCGCAATTATGCGCGGCAAATTGCAGCAAAATGGGCCAACATCGCTCACTCCCGCCACCGTGATATCATCAATATGCACATTGATGCTGTCCCCGGGACTGGGCGTGACAACAAAACTGAAGTTGATATGGTCGGCAATGAGGTTGGGAAGAGCAATGGTGGCAATGCAGGGTTCATTGACAACCGACGTGTCAGCTGACCATAAATCGATCCAGTTGTACCCATCCGTGCAATATTGCACTGTAAGCACCGTATTAATGTCTCTGATAGATTTGCCGGGTGGATCTACCGGCCAGAATTTGTGGATATAGTACTTGAATTTCATGATCAATGAATCCCACAGGCCAGGTGGTTCCAGTGGCGGCAATTCAGGCAGTGTAATTCTTGTACTCTCATTCGCTGGAACTTTCAGTTCACCAGTTTCTCCACCGGCTTTGTTTGTCGCAGATCTTGTTGCCTTGTTTGTGAGAGCCCCGTTTAATAGTTGCTGTACTATTTCATCAGGCAGCCCAGGACTGTCGAATTTCTCAATATAGGGAAGGCTACCCACAGCGGAGCAAAGACAGTTTCTGCTCATCTCATTGTTTAACACATTGTCATCAGAGCTCTCAAGATATGCCTTTACTTTATACACAGAGCTTTGATCAGGCCAAAATGTAGGGGAAAAACTAATATGGAGCGTATCTCCCGGATCTAATGTAATATCTCTAAAAGCCATGTAAGATATCTCTTGTTCCGGATAGTGGGTAATCATAATCCAGACCCTGGAGATAGCTGTTATATTACCAAAGTTCTTTACGGTTGCTTTGGGTGTGATGATTTCTGGTCTTATAATCATTTGCACATAAATAGCTATGATCCCCAAATCCCGGATAGGTTTTTTAATGGTGATATTGTCAATACAAATGTCGGCAGGTTTTTCAGAGTTCACACTGCGAGTTAAACGAATGTAATAAAGTCCGGGATCTATATAGACATCTGCCTGGATGGTCCCAGTATGGTCTCCGCCTGAGCTGTTTAGAAATTCCCCCAATTCGTACCAATGAACGCCGTCGGAGCTGCACTGCAAGTTCACGAGTGTTGTTTCATCGCCCGCGAAGCCATCCAGAACGTCCACATAGTAATCAAATGAAAACCTTACTGTATCCGGCTCGCTTAACTCCAGAGGCGGCAGGTACAAATAGGCGTAGCCATTTTCAGCTACCCAATCCGCCAGCAGTTCGTTGGGTTCCCCGCCGGCGTAGTTCGTTGGGGATATGGACCAGCGGTTGGAAGTGACCCCGCCGGAGAAGGTTTGGCACCAGCCGGGCGGAAAATCGGACGCGTCGAAGTTTTCCTCACAGGGCACGGTTAAGGGCGCGATGGTGGTGAATTGGAAAACAGTGTTACCAATCGCGTCCCCAATTTGATTGAAGGGGACCACCATCCAATGGTATACAATGCTGCAGGTAAGGGGAACGGAGATGAAATGCGAAAGACCTGTGACAGTGGCCAATAAGGTGGTGGGCGGATTGTTCGCATCACAGTAAACTTTATAGCCTGTGGGAGTACCGCCGGAATAGAGGTCGGACCAGGCGAAGGTGAGAAAGACGCTGATATCGACCGCATTGTCCGGCGGATAGGCGAGTGTGACGCGGCCGGGGGCAGGACGATAAATATAGACGTCATCCACGTACCAATAGTAAAACTGGTAGTGGTTGCCTTCGATGGTCCAGGCCATATAAATGGGATTTGCAGTAATATCCTGAATCATGACGGAAACCTCATCCAAGATATTGCCTCCTCCACTGGCGAAGGACCAATCGCTATCGTACCAGTCAACAAGATCGTGGCTGTACTGCAGTTTGATAGTTGCCCCGGGGCCATAATCGTTGTAGAAGTGTTTGAATCGGACGCACAGCTGGCTGATCCCTTCTGTATCGATGGGAGGCGTGATCAGGCGGGAGATTCCAGTTTGATCGACCCAGGAAGCCATCATCTCGTTGGGCGAGCCTCCGGCATATGTGGTGGCAGAGACGAACCAGCGATTTGCGGTCACTCCGCCGGAGGTCATCTGATCCCAACCGAATGGTATACTCGCTCCATCAAAGTTTTGCACGTAGGGTGGCGTGACGGTGGGGTCGCTTTGGATCACAAACCAGGGAGGAGGTTCCACAGCGGCGCTCCCATATGAGTTTATGACCATGACGGTCCAGTACCACTGCTGGTCGTAATCAAAGATTAGTCCGCCTTCTGTGACGGGATTGAAGTACAAATTGGTGGTCGCACCCAGGTAGCCGGATAAGACAGTTGCTTCGTCCTGGGAGGCATAGATGGCGTAGGATTCAGCTATGCCACCGGTCTGAGCGGGAGCCCAAGAGAGATTGAATCCCGTCCGGGGCAGGCCGGTGGTTCCAGCCAGAGGAGTAAGGATGGTTACGGGATCAGGTGGACCAGAGGGAGTTTGCCGAATCAGGACATTATCCACGAAGAGGTCGTTGTCGGCGTTGCTGACTGTTGATTCCCCGTAGAAGGCGATGTGGATCGGACCGGTTGCGTCCAGCGGCAGAACCACATGGGTACCGGTGTAGGGGATGTCGTTATATACATGGGTCGAACCGGCGTTGTCGTATTGGCACAAAATATTGGCGCTGCTCCAGACAGTGCCGTCCCCAATGAGCACGACGAATTTGTCATCCGTTCCGGAATATCCGGCGGGGTCGTCTGGCGGCGCGTAGTTGTAATAATCCGTTAGGGCAAGATCGAATTCCAGCTGATAGCCGCCGGCGGGGATCTGAACCGGCGGAGTGATGATCCAGCCATATCTGCCTGTGCTGTAGATGTTCATCCGCGCGGACCAGTTGACCGGAGTGACGCCGGTATCGTTGCGCCAGTTGTCTTGGCTCCAGAGAATGCTGTTGGGAACCAAGGTCGCAGGATCCGCCAATTGACCGGCCCAGCGCGTCCAATCGAGAGGCGGGAAGGCGGTCCCGGTGGTGCCGAAGTCTTCCAGCCAAGGAAGGATGTAGATGGTTGGATCTGTCCTGGTGGTGAAGTGCCAGAGTTCGCTGGGGTCGGATTCTCCTATGTCATTGTAGGCCGTTACTCTCCAGTAGTAGGTTGTGGAGTAATTCAGCGCTTCTGTCGGGGTGTAACTTAAGCCGGTCACGTTCGCGATCTGGGTGGGTGGATAGTTGTAGGGATCGGTATCGCAATATACTCTGTAACCTGTAGCAAAACTGCCTGTCGGGGGTAAAGTCCAGGAGAAAGTTGGCAAGATTGCGACGCCCGTGGCTCCATCAACCGGCGCAGTGAGGAGCGGCGGACTGGGCGGGCTGGTGGCGGGAGTGATAAGCATGAGATTGGGCCGGTTATAACTGCGTGTCCCGGTCAAGCCGGAGGGAAAGGAACTATCCTGAAATTTGTAGACCGTCCTGTAGTTCGGGCTGGTGCTTGTATAATTGAAAGCAGGATAGCCGTTAGCGTACGCTCCGTCCCAGTTCTCGCAAAGCAGCTCAAGGTTGCTGGCTGCGTCCCATGGAAAGGGACTGTCAAAGAGCAGATACACCCAACCGCTGCCGATGTAAGTAATATCGCTCTGATAGACATAGGTAAATCCTGATGTGCCGGGATAGGATATGTCGGTGGATTCATAGCCGCTGACAGTAGTCAGGCGCAGATAGACACGCTGGTCCAGCATGGTGTAATTACTGGGACTGTTGCCCACACAAAATGCCAGGCCGATGATATCCGTTGGATAGTCCAGACCGGCGCCGTAAAGCTCATCCGCGGTGTAGATGAGCTTGCTCCAATTATAATTGTAATAGCCGTAAAAGGGCGCGTAGTAGGTGCTTGACGTGCCGGTTCCGATGATGAAGGTGTCCGCGATGAGGCTGGCGGTCAAGCATAAGAACAGGCAAAGCGAAAATGCTCTTTTCATAGTTTCTCCTTCGCTCACGACCATCTACAGGAGTGACCTGATGTGAATTAACGAAGAAATATCGAATCTCTTAATCCTTTATAGGGACCGACAATATTATGTCAAGATAAATATAATGATATAGCAACATACAATAGTTAGATACATAACCAGATTTCAGATATGCTGTGTATTGCTGCAAAATATACACTTTGGATTTGCCACCTTATTTGAGAAATGTACAAACTTGGCACGCATCCTTCCGTCCTTGCCCCCTTGACTGGGTTGGAAGGTGAAAAGCGACAAGGGAATCCCATCGGCTGGAATGTGAAAGCGAAGATCCCAGATTTTGACTCTATTATCATATCTCCGCAGGTATTGAAACAAGGACAGGTATAAATCATATGATACAGTGCTTCGGAATGAAACTTGCATTATATTATTATTGACTGGATGGCCCGTCGGCCTGAAGGGCGGAAAAGCCCGTTGATTTTGCTTGACAAATTATCCGACGGGGACAATGTGGTTTTATAGAGGCAAAAATGATTAGAATGACAGTGCTGAGCGGCGTCTTGCTCCTCCTTTGTGCGGGAGCGTGGGCGCTGACTATCCACGATGTCCAGTACACCTCCTCCCGGGGTGTGGATAATTCGTATCCCTCGCCCTATCTGGGCAAGACTGTCACCCTCGAGGGAGTGGTCACGGCCGCCAATTACCGCGGCGGAGGCTTCTTCCTGTCGGAGAGCGTGAGTGGTGCCTGGCGCGGCATCTATGTTTCCAGCGCGGACTATCTCCCGGCCAGCGGCACCTATCTGCGCCTGACCGGCAAGGTGGGCGAAGTCTTTGGCATGACCTGCCTGCAGGACATCCAGAAATACCTCGTGCTGGACCGCAACAGAGCCCTGCCCAAACCGGTGATCATCAGCAGCGGTCAATTAGAAAGCCCCCTCGAAGCCGAAGCCTACGAGGGAGTTTACGCCCGCCTGATCAATACCTCCGCCTCCGGCTCCAAAGCCTCTACAGCCGGTTTCACCGTCAATGACGGCAGTGGAAGGTGCAGCGTCAACCTGGACGGTTTCTCCGCCCGCAAAGCCACCCCCCCGGTCGGCACACAATACGCCCAGATCGCCGGGATAGTGGTCTTCAGCCGCGGCGAATACTCGCTCAATCCCTTTGCCCCGTCGGACTTGCAGACACAGCAACCCGTCTCCACCCAAAACCGCAGTTGGGGCAAGATCAAATCCATCTACAAATAAGCGTCTATAAGGAGTCACAAGCATGAAGAAGTTTTTCAAAACAGTTATGGTCATCGGCGGTACCGCACTCGCGGCCCACTACGGACTCAGAGCATATAAATACGTCAACGGCGTAGTCAAACTCTCCAAATCCCTGCCCGAATTTCTCAACAACGTCTATGGCGAAAAGCCGAAACTCTCGATCAACCGCGCTTTCAAGACCATGAGCATCAAGGCGGGGTTCACGCAGGAAGTGCTGGACAAGCACACCGACATCGAAACCACCATCAGGGAATACATCGACGACTTCTATCCCGAATTGGGCAAAGGCACCGTCACCATCGACGTCTATGCCAAGACCCCCGAGGAAAGCGCCGAGCCAGCCGCGGAGGACAGCGAGGAAGGCTGACAGCAAGCCATCAACCTAATCACATAATACATTGGCCCACGTCTTCAGGACGCGGGCTTTTTTGTATCTGAGCGGTTTCGAAAATCATTAACCTCTACACTCTGATTATAGCCACAAAACCACCTTCCAGCCTCACTCCGCTTCTCTCTCTTTCACCCTCTGCCTTTCTCTGTGGTAAAAAAAGAACGCCTGGTGTGAGCCAGGCGTCCATATATCATTGGCAGTATATTCTCAGGTTAGAAATACAGATCCCTCTTCCCCGCCTTCATTTCGGCCAGTTTTTGTGTGACGGATGTCCGCATGTTTTCGTCTTCGATCTTGGCAATCTCCCTGTCGATGAGCCGCAAACCGGCTTGCAGCGTGCGTTCGGAGGAAAAATCATACAGATATTCAGCGAAAGTGAGCAGCGCGTTGGGCGTACAAAACCGCTTCACGAAGCCGGGGATGGCGAATTCCATGAAGTGCTCGCCCGTCCTGCCCGCGCGGTAACAACTGGTGCAAAACGACGGGATGTAGCCGCTTTCCGCCAGTTCATAGATGACGTCGTCCAGACTGCGCGTGTCGCCCAACACAAACTGGCTTTTCTTTTTCGATTCGTCGTCCTTGGAAGAGTAGTCGCCCACGCCGATGCTCGAGCCCGCGTCGATCTGCGAGATGCCGTAGCGCAGCACTTCGTCCCTGACTGCGACTGGTTCGCGTGCCGTGAGTATCATTCCCGTGTAAGGAACGCTGAGGCGGATGACCGCCACCAGATGCTTGAAATCATCGTCCGACACCTGATAGGGTGGATGTTCGGCGAATTCCGTGCCGTTGGCGGGTTCGATGCGCGGGAAGGATATCGTATGCGGTCCCACGCCGAAGGTTTGCTCCAGATGGATGGTGTGGTAGAGCAGCCCCAACACCTCGAATTTCCAGTCATACAGCCCCATCAGCGCGCCGATGCCGAGGTCGTCGATCCCTGCCTTCATCGCGCGGTCGAGTCCGTCCAATCTCCACAGGAAACTGCTTTTGGGCCCTCTGGGATGCAGTTTCTTATAGGTTTCCTCGTGATAGGTCTCCTGGAAGATCTGGTAGGTGCCGATGCCGACTGATTTGACGGTGCGGAAGCCTTCCACGTCCTGAGGCGCGGCGTTGATGTTCACCCGTCTGATCTCGCCCTTCTTATACTTCGTGTCATACACCGTTTGCACAGTCTGGGCGATGAATTCCGGCGAATAAATGGGATGCTCGCCATAGACCATGATGAGGCGCTTGTGCCCCGTCTCCACCAGCGATTTCGTCTCCTGCACCAGTTGTTCGTGGCTGAGTGTGGCGCGCAGGCATTCCTTGTTGGAGATCCTGAAGCCGCAATACACGCAGTCGTTCACGCATTCGTTGCCCACGTAGAGCGGTGCGAAGAGCACGATGCGGTTGCCGTAGATGCGCTCCTTGAGTTCATGCGCGCCTTGCAGGATGAGTTGTTTGAGTTCGGGATCGCTGACGCTGAGCAGGGCTGCGGTTTCGTCTGGTTCGAGCCGGTGTTTGTCCAACGACTTGGCGATGATTTCCCGGATGCGCGCTTCGGGCGCGTGCGCCTGCGTCTTGATCAGTTCTTCTATCTTCTCTGTCGGAATGAAGGATTTCACTCCCTCGGTGCTGATGTTCATTATTGCTCCTTGCTCATATCTTCAAAGTGATGGTTTTCACGCGGACATGCTCTATCTGACCGAGTTTGCCCGTGAACGCGCCCAATTGGTCGAGGTCGAGTTCGATCACCAAAAATATCACCGACACGCCCTTGTCTTTCATGGGATAGCCCACACGCAGCAAAATATGTTCGGCGTAAGCGTGCAGTAATTCGGACACGGGATTGAAGGCGGAGGCGAGGTCCTCCACGATGATCGTGACCACATGGCGGTTTCTATCCACGTTAAACTCCTTGTCTGGAACATGTGAACCGCGATGGAAAGAAGGCTGTGGCGAGGGTGCAGGGGATGGATTGGTCCTCCCTTGATGCCGGAGCGTGTCCCTCATCGCAGGTTCATTTTGAAATGCAGCATATTTGCGCAGCGGCAAATTGGCAAGGGATTTTTATTGCTTGACAGATTCCACCTGCCGGAGAGCGTGGCCTCCATCAATTTAATTTACTTATTTTCAATCCGTTACCCGGACAACGCCCATGAAAAGAATAATCATCCTGAGCATAATCGGAATGCTCTTCTTTGTAACGGCCACGGCGGAAACCTTCCCCTGGTATTCCCAGGGTGACCAAAGGTGGGACGGTAAAAGGCTCGGCCTCAGCGGCGATTCCATCGGCAACAGCGGCTGCGTGCTCTCCTGCCTTTCCATGCTGCTCAACGCCGAAGCCTCCAATCCCCGCATCACCCCGGACATCCTCAACGACTGGCTGCGCAAGAACGGCGGCTTTGCCGGCAGCCTCATGCGCTGGCAGATCCCCGGCCAGATCGACGGCAACGGCACCGGCTTCGAACTCGTCAGCCAGATCAACCGCAAAAATGACTGGAAATACCTCAGCGAGGAACTCGGCAAAGGACACAAGGTCATCGTCAAAGTCAGCGGCAGGGCCAGCCATTGGGTGCTCGTCACCGGACGCGACGGCCCCTTCGACCAGGCCGCCTCTTACACCGTCAACGATCCCGGCACGGACAACTACGTCCAGCGTACCCTCGCCTACTTCGGAGGTTTCAGGGCCGCCCGATCCTACTCCGGAAACTGGCTCGACGAACAGGCCTTTGACCTCAAATCCCAGATCAGCGTCGTCCCCGTCTCCACCGACGAACAGTTCATCTACCAACTCGGCCAACTCCCCCTGCCCGCCGACGTCTTCGTCACCCTCGAAAACAAACTCCACGTCGGCATCACCGGCTATTTCATGCTCGGTCTCTTCAATACCGACAATGAACTCCAGCGTGTCGTGGACTATGAATACGCCTCCATCGGCCCCGACGAAAAACTCGACCTCATCTACGAAATGGCCGACATCTCCCCCCTCAACGACAAAGGCTGCGACCTCCGCATCATCTACAGCAAATACTTTTCCGACGTCCCCTCCCTCCACGAATCCCTCGCTTTGCCCAGCCCCGGGCTCGTCAACGCCACGAACGCCACTTCGCCCGTAACGACGGACTGACCGTCGACTTCGGCAAGTGATCGCCTGACAGGTTTTCTCACAAAAAAAGAGCGGAACGCAATCCGCCCTTTTGCCCTCATGCCCTCAAAACGTCTCTGCTTCACACTCCGGTCAGCCTTTCAGCCGGTCTCTTACCTTTGCTTTCTACTCTGGTTTAGAATGCGCCGGTGAGGTCGTCGTAAGCGCTGATGCTGTCCAGGTAGCCGTTGCCGATGGCGTTCTTGACCGTGGTGACGTAGGTGCCCAGTTCAGTCACGTCTTCGCGGTTGATGCTGGCGAGGTCGATGTGTTCCGGGTCGCTCTTGGCCCAGGCGTGCATCATCTTGATGAAGAGCGCGTAACTGGTGGGCGGCAACTGCGTCTTGGGCACGTTTTCGGTGCCGTTGCGCTGGCTGTAGGTCTTGAGGTCGTCCTTGTAATCACTCGAGACAGTCGCCCACAGCGCGGCGAGGTTGCTGCCGATGGCGCCCAGCGTCTCGTTATTCGCGGTCAGCCGGGGATACACGTATTCGCGGCCGATGCAGAGTTTACCATCACGGTAACTGCCGTAGACCATCTCGTCCACAGTGCCGGAATAAGTCTGGATGCCGTACTTGAATTTGACTTTCATGCTTGTCCTCCTTTGTTAGGTTAATGGGTTAATGGGTTAATGGTTAATTTGAGACGTTGGGACTGGGGCAAGATAGCTGTGAAAAGTTAAACGTTAAGCGTGAAGTTGAGATGTTTCAGGGCTTATGTTACACGCTCCCCCAAGTTTCAGGAAACCTGCTCAAATCCCTGCGTGACCATCTCCCGGCTGCAGCGTTACAGTGTCAAGTCCTGAAATGGCGGACAGATTTGAAACTTTTCCCGTATAGCCTACTCCCCTATATAGAATCCCGGTTCGGAACTGGGTTGGCAAAAAACGTAATTTACGCTGCATTGTATACTTGGGCTGGTACCTGGTAGTT
>JAKQNV010000057.1 GCA_029565595.1 Candidatus Cloacimonadota bacterium | reverse complement strand
CGATCATCTGGTCACTTACCGCGACCGGTCGATGATCTCGATCTCCACGCAGTTATAGGGGGATAAAATGGCAAAAATAGTCAGCAAACAACACAAAGAAGTTGCGATCCCCCAGGCTTCCACGAGCGATATCGCCTTTCTGCTCCTGCTCTTTTTCATGGTTACGACCGTGTTTGTCCAGGAACGGATTTTCTGGGTTTCCCGGGACCGGTTTCCCTACGCCTCGGAAAATATCGAACGGGTTTCGCGCAACGAGTCCGCGACCGTTTACATAACTCAGAAAGAAGAGATCCTGATCGACGACTTTCCGCGCAGCGTGGAAGACAACTCAATAATCGACGTCATGCGGGCCAAAAGCAGCGAGATACCCACCTTGCAGGTCTGCTTCCGAACTGATAAAGACACCCGCTATCAGGTGGTGCGAGACGTGATGATGCGCCTCCAGGACGCGGACACGCGCAATGTGGTCTTTGAAGTGCAAAGGAAAGATTAGAGGTGTGCCATGAAAGAAAAAACATATGACTGGATAGACTATGCCAACGGTCAGTTCAGCAAGGCGCTTGCCCTGGCGATCACGCTGATGCTGTTCGCGTTCCTGGTCACTCCGAAATCAGACTCACAGCGCAAGAAAGAGAACGTAGCCCAGGCCGAAATAGCCGAAGCCCCGCCGGACACACGCGAAAAGGAAGAGACTCCCCAGAACCAGGAGGTCCAGATCGATATCCCTGTGATCAGCGAAGAACTGGCCACGGAGGAAACGCCTGAACTGGCGGCGGAACGCGCCCTTGCCCTGCAGCAGTTCGGTGACCTGCAATCAACCACCAGCTCGTCTCTGAACCCTACCGATCTGCCTCCCTTCGATTTCGTGCCCTGGGACGACCCGCCGGTTCCGATCGGCGCCATCAAGCCGATCTATCCTGATTTTGCCCGCCGGGCCAACGTTCAGGGAACCGTGATGCTGGAAGTGGATGTTTACAAAGACGGCTCCGTCGGCAACATCCGGGTGCTGCGCTCTGTACAGAGCGGCTCCGGCGGACTCGACGAAGCAGCCATCCAGGCTGTGCGCGCTGTCCGGTTCCAACCCGGAAAAAGCAGCGGCAACCCGGTGGACACCACTGTCAACATACCCGTCGAATTTAAGTTAAATTAGCATACTTGGGAGTATTGAATGAGATTTAATAAAATCGTGTTTTGCCTGCTGCTGGCCACGCTGGCGATCAGCTTCAGCTACGCGGCAATGGCGGACCCCTCATCCGGGACCAAGAAACTCGACCTTTCCAACTACCATAATGTGGGAAACATCTGGTTGCGGGTCAGCAATTACGGTTTCTTCGGCTCCGGTGACGATGTGGTGCCACAGTATCCGTCGCTGGAATACCCAAGCGGAAGCGGTATTGACTACCTCTACCAGGGTGCGCTCTGGTTCGGGGCCAAGAAACATCGCCGTGACGACGCCGGCAGAAAACTCTTCTGGCGCGCACTGAATCCCAGCGTGGACAGCACAGGAACCGTGGCCGAAGGCACTGCCGACTGGCGACCCTGGATGAAACCGGTCGTCGATACCCTGACCACTGTCGGTTTTGACGGCGACAAGGACCTCTATGAGTTCCTTCCGGCCTACAACCCGCTCGTGGCGGGCAACACCAACACTCAGGTACAGAACTTCTACACTGAGTTCAACGGCCTGGACGCCGTGGCTACGGCCAGCATCCGCCATCAAAGAAGGGCCGAGGATGACGACGGGGACGGGATTATTGACGAAGATTTCGTCGGTTACACCTTCCCGCTCAGGAGAGCCGCGGAATTGCCCAGCCAGTTCCAGTCCTTTGGCAGCCATTATATCCATGAGACCAGTAATTACAACATAATCAGTACTGGAACCAACGCCGAAATCTGGTTCCCGCTCGGTTTTATGGACCTTTCAGACCGTTCATACAACACATACGCCTTCTCCAATCCGCACGACGACGACGGTGACGGCCGCATCGACGAGGACGGCGCTCCCGTATCCGAACAGGACTTCGTATCGTTCTATTACGATTACTGCCCCTTCGGAACCAGCGGTGACCGCGACCTTGGGGGATCCAGAAGCACGAACAGGCATTATCCCTTGAACGTGCGCATCCGCCAGATGTCCTACCAATGGAGCTATGACTACATCAAAAACATGGTCTATGTGGAATTTAATATTACCAACATGAATATCGCCACGCAGGACACGCTTTTTGATTGCGCCATGGGCATCTACATGGATTGCGACTGCGGTCCCCAGAGCATGGGGGCGGAAAAGGCGGCCGACGATAAATCCGGATATGTCAAGGGTTCCGGTTACGAGTTTGCCTACACATATGACGCCGACGGCGATGGCGGGCTGACCACCGGCTTGGTCGGCGCCCGCGTCTGCACGCCCGATCCGGAGAAACTGCGGTTCCACTGCTGGTATTGGAAAGTGGGTGACGGGCCGGACGATTTCAATCCCTATTCCTTCAGCTATTCACCCCGCCGCACAGCCAACGAAAAATACTGGCTGCTGACAGGCCGCAACCCCAATGAAACCAAATACACGCCGTTGCGACCGGAACAGGACGACTTGATGGAATGGGAACAACCCACTCCGAACGACACCCGGTTCCTTTTCTCCTTCTACGGCGATATGGCTGGCAGCACCAATCCCACCGATTCTTCCTGGAACCTGGCTCCCGGGCGCACCATGAAGATCGTGGTTGCGGTATTTCCCGGCCAAAACAAGCAGGATCTGAAGCGCACAGCGGGCAGGGCCAAGGATATTTACGGCGATCCGCAGACACTGACCACCGTCGTGTTGCCAGATACCTTCCCGCACTACAAACCCTATGAGCCGCCAGAAATTCCCAAACTTTATGCGGAACTGATGGACAACGGCAACCGGATCGACCTTTACTGGGACAACCGCAGCGAGTTCTCCATCGACACCAAAGTCGTTACCGCGGCTGTAACAGGCTGGCAAAACCCCGACAGCCCCTTCTTGAAGCACGGCCTGGACAGCGATCCGACTCCGCACATCGCCAACAACTGGGTTGACATTCCCGAGCAGTTCAGGCCCCAGCAGGACAACCTGGGAAACTACATCTGGAACATGAACGCGAAGGTCAATCCCTACACTTCTTACAGGCTCCGCCACGACTTCCAGGGCTACGGCACCTGGGGACGCAGCGGCAGTGGCTCGCAGGAGGATTGGACCATGATGGAGCGCTGGGATAAAATGGATACCCAGCAGGATCTGGTGGACTACGAAGTGAACATCGCTTTCGCTGCCGATTCCCTTTACCTAGATTATGGCGGTTATCTCGGCATCGACAAGGGACTGCCGAACAAAAACGCCTGGCCGGACACGGCGAGTTATTCGCTGTTCACCCAGCTCGACGAGAATTACGACTTTGTAACCAATCCTTCCGATACCTTCTACGGCTGGCCGATTTATGATCCAACCGTGGATTGGTCGCCTGAACTTCAAGCCCAGGCCGAGCAGATCGCCACCGACAACGCCGAACTGCCGCAGAATGTCGTCAAAGCCTTGCAAGCCCGGCTGTTCAAGCATCCCCAGATGCGCGCGGACATCTTTGACCAACTCTACGATTCCAAGATGATCCCCCTGCCTGGGCACGGAGGACAGGTATGGTTGCCTGAAAACGGCGGCACTGAGGCTGACCGGGTTAATCTGAAAAACCAACGCCTCGCCCGGCGCTACTATTACTCCCAGATCATGAGTCCCAAGAAAGGCACGGAATACTACGTCGCCGCGACCGCCTACGACCGCGGCATGCCTTCCGAGGATCTCAATTACCTGGAAACCGGGCGCGACGCCGATGCCAACATGAAGGTCTTCTTCCCCGGCACGTTGGCCGCCCAGAACATGGACAACATTTACGTGGTGCCCAATCCCTACATCGGGCGCAGTTCCTTCGACGGCCGCCGCGAAAAGGACCAGAAGGGCGACAAGAGCCGCCGCCTGTGGTTCATCAACCTGCCGGAACGCTGCAGCATCAAGATCTACACCCTGGCCGGCGATCTGGTGGATGAAATTGACCACAACGGCGCCTACGAAGCCGATATCATCACGGTGTCCAAAGCCGCCACCAGCGGTATCTCCGCCAGCGGCATGCATGATTGGAACCTGCTCTCCAGGCATAATCAGATCATCGCGCCCGGAGTGTATCTCTACTCCGTGCAAAATAAAGCCGACAACAAGGTCAAGGTCGGCAAATTCGTCATTATCAAATAGGGGAGGAAATTGTGAAGAAACATACGCTCATCGTTATCGCCGTCGCCCTGTTACTGGTGCCCGGCCTGCTTTCCGCCAAGCCTTTCGGCAAGGTGGGAACCGCTGCTTTGCAATTCCTCAAACTCGGCGTGGACGCCCGCGCCATCGGCATGGGCGAAGCCTATACGGCAGTCACGGACGATATTTCCTCCGTGTACTGGAATCCCGCCGGACTTGCCCCCGCCCTGGATAATCAGGTCATGTTATCCCACACCAACTGGCCCGCGGACATCATGCACGAATTCATAGCCGGCACCTACACCACCGGCGTTTCCACCTTCGCGCTTTACGGCTCGGTGCTGCATATGGACAAGATCGACATCACGGACGAAGACACCTTCGGCCCCACTGGCGAGCAGTTTTCCAACAGCAGCATGGCCCTCGGTTTTGACTTCGCACAGCAGTTCACCAACAAGTTCTCTGCCGGCGTCGGCGTCAAATACCTGCGTGAAAACCTCTACGAATTCAACGTCAACAGCTATGCCTTCGACGTCGGCTCCACCTACAACACCGGCTGGCGCAACATCAAGATCGGCATGGCCCTCCGCAACTTCGGTCCGGATATCCATTACACTGTGGACGACGACGAAGACGGCGCCAACGACGAGGATCCCTGGGATCTGTTTGACAACGACAACGACGGCCTGATCGACGAAGACGGCCCGGAACTCGATTCCAAGATCCCCATGAGCTTCTCGCTCGGCATCAGCGGCGACATCAAGCGCACCGATACGTCCTGGTGGATCGCCTCCCTGCAGCTGGACAACGTGATCGACCGCATGGAGACCTGGAACCTCGGCACCGAGTACAAAATGGGCAATCTCTACCTGCGTGGAGGTTACCAATTCAATTACGACACCAACGGATTCAGCGCCGGTGTGGGTTACCAGATTCCCACCCGCTTTGCCATCCTCAACATCGATTATGCCTACACGGACATGGGAGCCCTGGCGGAAACCTTCCTCAAAAGCGCCCATCGCCTGTCCATCAAAGTTAGATATTGAAAACTGAGATACATACCTGGAGGTAAGAATGAAAAAACTCTTGTTAGTAGTATTGGCGCTCAGCTTCCTGCTGTCCCTGGCCCTCGCCAGGGAACCGCGGCCGGCTGACAATTTGAAACCGCTGGATTCCCCGCAGGGAATCAGCATCCCTCAAAACCGTGACGTGCCGGAATACACGTTCACCAAACTGCCCACTGCCATCATTACCAACTATTACGATTACATGATCGGCAGTTACAACGGCCTGCCCCTGAGAACGATTCCGACCTCTGCCGGCGGCGGATACTTCATGACCTATCACGGTCGCCGCCAACCCACCTCGACCCGCCGTGCCTTCTACAGCTACATCGACGCCGCGGGCAACATCGTCAACAATAACGAAATAACCAGCGTACAAAACCACGAAGGCTTCCCAGCCATCGCGGTCGATCCAGTTTCCGGAAAGCCGATGTACGCCTGGCACGCCAATGCGGACACCGACTCCGAGCTGGAAGTGCAATTCACTTCCGACGCCTTTATCGCCGGGATCGCCGGACTCTTCAACGACCTGGTCACCGTGTTTGACGCGCCTTGCAGCATCACAACGCCTGGCGGGGTCACCACCACGGATAACCAGTTCATCTGGCCCGCGGTGACGATCGGTCCTTCACCCGTTGCCGGAAAACGCCGTGTCTACGTTGGCGCCCGGAATTACGTGTCCCACGCCCTGAACGGCAGCCCCAGCGAAAACATGTATTTCGCCTATGCCGATTTCAACGGCGACGACATCGAGAACGGCGTCCCGCTCAGCTGGACTTATATGTCGATCCCGGAAATGGATACCTGGAACCACGACACCGTCGAATTCCGCCGCCCCGCGGGCGCGATCCTGGCCGATAACGCCGGCAACCTCTATTGGGCCGGTCATCACGTCGCCATGGACGCCAACGACGTCGACATCGACGAAGGCAACATGGACGTTTTCGTCTGCCCCAACTACGGTCAGGGGACCTGGGCCCACTATAGTGATTACGCGCAAATGCCGGCCTGGAACCCCAATTCCGCTCCGACCGACACGACGGGATATTACAAAGACAGCGACAGCGGGAGTATTCCTTACGGCGACGGCGACATCTTCTTCAACATCCTCAATTCCGGCCACATCAACGCAGTGATCGACGCCGACGGCATCATCCACGTTCCCAGCCTCTGGTCGCTGAACACCTACAACAATTACTACTACCCCGCGTTGCAATTCGTGAAGGAATACCAGTTCGACACGGTCAACCACACTTTCCAGAAAAAAGACATCTATCCGCAGAAAGATCCTGACGACACCTACAATCCCTGTTTCATGCCCTGGGACCAGGAAGCTCCCTGGGGCGTGGAAGACGGTTGGAATTACGATACGACCAACGGTTACACCCCTATGATCGCCACCGCCTGGCCTTTCCCGCACTGGGACGCAGCCGCCCACACCGACTTGATGATGTTCCACTACAACGGAATTAAATTCTCCGAACCCAATGAGCAGAACATGATGGTCTGCGTCTGGCAGGATTCCGAACGCGCCAGGATGTACAATTACTACTCCGACACGGATTATATCAGCTACGCCAACACTCCCGAGATCTGGATCTCCGTGTCCTCCGACGCCGGTAACTACTGGAGCGAGCCGATCATCATCAACAACGTGGACACCCAACAGCAATTCGCGGGATTGAAGCCGATGTACACCTACCCCGCGGACAAAGTGATCTTCACCGGTATGCAGGGCCAAAACCCGGTCGGCAAGATCGGCATTATGTTCTACAACGATTTCACCTGGGGCTCCAATGTGAACACTCCGGCCTACCATCCGACCCCGGACGGCGGCGAAACGATGTTCATGGAACTGCAGATCGTGTTCCCCATTCCCGTTTCCAATAACGACAACACGATGCCGGCTGTCTCGACCATGCTGCTGCAAAACTTCCCGAACCCCTTCAATCCGGAAACCACCGTCAGTTTTGACCTGCCGCAAGCCGGACCGGCCAATCTGTCCATTTACAACGTGAAAGGCCAGCTGGTCAAAACCCTGGCGAATTCCAGCCTGGGCTTCGGACGCCACAGCTACGTCTGGAACGGCACCGACAACAGCGGAAGCAGCGTTTCCAGCGGAATGTATTTCTATCGCCTGACCGCCAACGGCCAGACCGAAAGCCGCAAGATGATGCTGCTCAAGTGAAGGCGGAAAAAAGCGTTTAGTTAATGAGAGAAAGTAAAAGGGATGGCCACTGTGCCATCCCTTTTTTGTTAGGTGGGAAAAGGGTTTATTTGCGCAGCAGCAGCCACATGAAAAAGGGGCAGCCCAGGGCCGAGGTTACCACTCCGACCGGAAGTTCGATGGCGGCCACATTGCGCGCGATCAGGTCGCAAAATACCAAAAAAAATCCGCCGAAAAGCAGGGAACCGAGGTAAATCCTTTTTTGCCCGGAAGGCACAAAAAACCTCACCACATGGGGGATGATCAGTCCCACGAAGCCAATGATCCCCGCGTAGGAGACAGTGATCCCGATTAAAACCGAACTCAGCGCGAAGATCTCCTTGCGCACTTTGGCCACGTCGATGCCTACGCTGCCCGCGTAGAGGTCGCCCCCGCTCATGATGTCCAAGGCCGCGGAACGGAAATACAAACGAGCCAAAACGCCCGCGGAAACGGCCAGCAGGACTACAAACAGGTTCCACTCCGAGTGGGTGAAAACGCGGCCCAGATTGCCCATCAGCGTGCCCAGGATGACCATCGTGTCCTTCTGGAAAAGGTACATCACGAGTGAGATCCCGGCCGCGAAAAACATCCCCGCGATCACGCCCGCAATCAGCAAACGGCTGCGGTCGAAACTGCCCCTTTTTTGCGCCAGGCGCCACACGAGCAAAAGCGTCAAACCCGCTCCGGCAAAGCCTCCCAGGGGCATCAACAGCGTCAACCCCAGCACTCCGAACAGGATCGATCCAAAGGCCGAACCGGAGGAAATGCCCAGAATGTAAGGCTCCGCCAGCGGATTGACGAGCATCAGCTGATATACCGAACCGATCCCCGCCAAAGCCATGCCGGTGAACAAAGTCAGCAGCAGCCGCGGCAAACGCAATTCGCGCACGATGTTGGAATCCGCGGCCCCTCCAAATAGCGACGCGGCTATCACCGCCAGGCCGCAAACCAGCAGGACAAACAGGAACAGCTTACGCTTCATCTATCGGGGGATGCGGTTTCCTGACCGGAAGGTTGAAACAACTCGCGTAATTTTTGCAGGCCGAGGATGGTGCGCGGCGTCGCGCGCAGAATCCAATCCGGATCGATGTCTTTTTCGAAATAGACACGTTTGTCCCGAATGGCCGGAAGATCCTGCCAGCCTTTACGGGCCAGGATGTTGGCCAGTGTGTCCTGCGAGTAGCAGATGATGATGTCTGGCCGTGATGCCACCACGTCTTCGGGATCGACGCGCGCGTAATCCCGCTCCAAGACGCTGAAGATGTTGTCGCCGCCGGCTGTTTCGATCACTTCGCCCACAAAGGAAGAATCGGATGCACTCATCAGCGGATCGCGGTAGATTTCCAGATAAACTTTGGGACGTTTGACACCCGCAGTCTGGCTGCGCATGGCACGGATGGACAGCTCGATGCTCCGGGCCAGCACGTCGGCTTCCGCGCTTTTTCCGATCAGGTTTCCGATCCGGGTGATGGAAAGCGGCAGATCGTTCAGTTTTTTGGGGTAGATCTGTTCGACTTTCAGTCCCAATTTGCTCAATTCCTGCGCCAGGGCTTCCTGCTCCAAGGCTGAAGTGAAGACCAGGTCAGGTTTGAGGGCCAGGATCGCTTCGCGCTTTATCGCTCCGAATTTCCCGATTTTCGGCACTTTGCCCAGTTCCGGGGGATAATCGCATTCCTCGGTGATACCGACCAGCAGATCTGTGCCGCCAAGTGTGGCCACGATTTCCGCAACTTCCGGAGAAAGCACTACGATCCTCTGGCCAGCTTTGATCTCATTTGTTTTGCTGCAGGAAACGGCACCCAGCAGCAGGCAGGCGCAAATGGACACGATCAACAATACACGCTTCATGGCAGGATGTCCACCTGGACCTGTTTGATGTCCTCGACGCTGTCCAGGATCGCTTTCAAAGCGGTCACGTCCTCGTTGTGCATGCGGATGCAGCCCAGCGAGACGTCGTGGCCAATGGATTCAGGTTTGTTGGTGCCATGGATGCCAATGCCGCTCCAAGCCTTGCCGGTAAAACTGCCGGAGCCGGTGTCCACAGCCAGGAACCACGGCCCGTAAACGTTTTTGAACTGGCCTCCTCCGCCGGGCGGCACATAGAGCCACTTGGTGGCGTCATGTATCGCTTTCAGGCGAAAATATCCCTCCGGCGTAGCAGCGTCCTGGGTTTTTCCCTTGTCGGCAGGATTCTTGCCCGTGCCCACCGGCCAGGTGTTTTGCAGGATCCCATCCTTGAACAGTGACAGCTGGTGTGTCCCCTTGCGGACTATGATATGGAAGCCTGAATTGAATTCTCGGGGTGGCCGAAGTGGGTCAGGTAGGGGATTTGCCGGAACCGCCTGTATCAGGCTGTCGGCACCTGTGGAGTTTTTTAAAAGGGTCATTGGCTGGGTAAGGTCTTCCTCCGCCGTCAGGCCGCGCATGGCCCCCAATGCCAGGCAGGATAGCATTATCAGCATTGCCGTTTTCGATCCGGTAATATTTATCATTACGCCTCAACCACTTGGAAAATTGCCTTTCAAGGCTTTCGTCTCTGACGCCACAGCGCCGCCGGAGGCATGATTTGTCAACTGCTTTTTGCACGCCATTAACTTCAGGCAAAAAAAAGCCCGGAGCAAAACTCCGGGCTGAGCTAAAGAGCTGGTCGGGATGACAGGATTTGAACCTGCGACCACTTGAACCCCATTCAAGTACGCTAGCCGGACTGCGCTACATCCCGAACCTGAGTACCAAAAAAAGCAGGGCCGTTTTTTGACAAGCAAAATTTGTATTTGACAGCCGCAGCCTTATCCAAAGCATGGTAAGACATCCGGGATATTTCCTGGCATTATTAGAAAGCATACCGAATAAGGAAAGATAACCCTATGAGCCTGATCCGCGCTCAGAACCTGGCCTTAGAGTTTGGCGGAAACTACATCCTGAAGAATGTCAATTGCAGCCTGGAGCACAACAGCCGGGTGGGATTGATCGGGATGAACGGCTCCGGCAAAACCACCCTGATCCGACTGCTGCTCGGGCTTTTGCAGCCCACGGCAGGCGAGGTCCTGCGCGCCCGGAACTGCCGGATCGCCTATCTGCCCCAGGAACTCAAGCTGGATCCGGATATCACGCTGTTGGAACATCTCCAAGCCGCGCGGCCAGACCTGCACACGCTGAATCAGGAAATCCACAACCTGTCCCAAGCCCTGGCGCTCAACCACGATTCCCAAACGGAAACCCGGCTCAACGCTGCTGTGGAAAACTACACTGCCAAAGGCGGCTACGAATTTGACAACGAACTGAAATACGTGTTGGAGTCGCTGGATTTTCCGCCTGCCGTATGGGAAAAACCGAACCGCTATTTCAGCGGCGGAGAGCAAACCCGGATCTGCCTGGCCGCGATCCTTTTGAGCCAGTACGACCTGTTGATCCTGGACGAACCGACCAACCACCTGGACCTGGAGATGATCAGCTGGCTGGAAAAATACCTTCTCAAGAACAACAAACCGTTCCTGGCCGTCTCGCACGACCGGCAATTTTTGGACAACACCGTAAGCACCGTCTGGAGCCTGCGCGAAGGCGAGATTTCCGTCACCAAGGGCAATTACAGTTCCTTCAAGGCCGCGGACGAAATCGCCAGGCTCAGCCAGGAACGGCAATTCGAGCGGCAGCAAAAATTCATCCAGGAAACCCAGGCCTACATCCAGAGATTTATCGCCGGAACGCGGACCAATTCCGCCAAATCGCGCCTGAAGATGCTCCAGCGTCTGGAAATCGTGAAAAAGCCCGGCCAGCCAAAACAGCTGCACATTCCCCTGACAACCGCCAAGCGCAGCGGAAACGACATTTACACCCTGCAGGGCGTCCGCTTCGGGATCGGAAACGATCTGGAACTGGCCCGCAACGTCGATCTCAAGGCGCACTACCGCGACAGAATCTGCGTTTTGGGTCCCAACGGCTGTGGCAAAACGACTTTGCTGAGGATCTTGCTTGGCGAGGCCGACATCATGGAAGGAACGCTGAAAACCGGAGCCAGCCTGGATATCGGCTATTACGACCAGCACCAAATCAATTTGGACGGCTCGCTCAGCGTCATGCAAACGATCTGGGAATTGGTGCCGCAAGCGCCGCAGGGCTACGTCCTGGGCTGGCTGGCGCGGTTCGGATTCCGTGGCGACGATGTGGAAAAAAGCGTGTCCGTGCTCAGCGGTGGCGAGAAATCGCGGCTCTACCTTTGCAAGATGATCCACGAAAACCCCAATCTGATGCTTCTGGACGAGCCCACCAACCATTTGGACATCGATATGACCGATGCCCTGCTTTCCGCTCTGCAAGATTACCAGGGCACAGTGATCTTCGTCTCGCACGACCGCTGGTTTTTGAGCGAACTGGCCGGCAGGTTCTGGGTGTTTCGCAAAAAAACCTCACCCACCGGAAATTTTACAACCATCGAAGAGCCCGATTGCGACTGGCAAAAAGCGATTGATCTGGCCTTCGAGGAACCGGAAACGGTCAAAGCCCCTCCCCCGCCCCGTGAGCGTAAGAAAAAGATCAATCCCTGGTATTTGGAGCAGATCCATCTTAGCATCGAGGAAAACAACAGGATACTGTCCGACCTGAACTCCGAACTGGACAGCATCCACCTCGATCTGGGACGCCCGGAAACCTATGCCGATCCGGCTTTTCTGAATGGATTGCGGACGCGGATGAGCGAACTGCAGAATGAGATCCAGGCGACCAAAACTGAAATAGCCGCCTTGGAAGACCAATACCTGAAACAGAGTTATGAAGACTAAGCGCGTTGGCTTCACCACGTCCTTTCCGGTGGAGGTCGTTTTCGCCGCGGGACACATCCCCATCGACCTGAACAATATTTTCATGGAGGGAGATTCCGCCGGACACATACGCAAAGCCGAGATGAAGGGCTTTCCGCGCACAGTCTGCTCCTGGATCAAGGGCAATTACGACGCGGCGCTTTCCGCCAATCTGGACGAAGTGGTCGGCATCGTGCAGGGGGATTGCTCCAATGGCTCCTCGCTGGCGGCCATGCTGGCGGATGCAGGATTGCCGGTCTGGCATTTTTCTTTCCCGCAGGAACACAGCTATCAGGCTTTGGATGCCGAGACAGCCAAGCTGGAAGAGCATTACGAAGTCAGCCGTTCCGAGGTGCAGAGAGTGAAGAAGCGCCTGGACGGTATACGCGAAAAACTGATCCGCCTGGATGAGCTGACTTGGCGCGAAAGGCTGGTCAGCGGCAGGGAAAACCATTACTGGCTGGTCAATTCTTCCGATTTCAACGGTGATCCGGACCGCTTTGAGGAAAAGCTGGAAGCCTTTCTGCGCGAGGCTCTCAAACGCGACCCCATCCCCGCAAAACTGCGCTGCGCCTATCTCGGCGTGCCACCCATCTACCGCGACATCTACGACCGTGTCCGGGACCAGGGGGCGGATGTAGTGTTCAACGAGGTACAAAGGCAGTTTTCCATGCCCTACCTGCTGCCGGACATCGTGGAGCAGTATCTGGCCTACACCTATCCCTACACTGTTTTTGAGCGCCTGGCTGACATCCTGCCAGAACTGGTCAAACGCTCGGTGGACGCGGTGCTCAGCTACACCCAGTCCTTTTGCCATCTGCAGATCGACAACATCCTGCTGAAAAAACACATCGACCTGCCCTACCTGACTTTGGAAGGCGACCAGCCCGAGGAGTTGGACAGCCGGACATTGCTGCGTTTGGAAAGTTTTTTCGAGGTGCACGGATGAAACGCGTTTTGTTGGGTATGAGCGGCGGGATCGATTCCACCATGAGCGCTTTGCTGCTGATGGAACAGGGTTACATGGTGACTGGCGTGACGATGTCCATCTGGGATCCCCGGATTCCCATCATTGAATCCACCAAAAGCGGCTGCTTCGGCCCCGCCGAAGCGGAACGCCTCCAAGCTGCTGCAGCGATCTGTTCAAAATTGGGTATCGAACACTATATCGTTCCACTGCAACAAGAGTTCAACGCCAATGTCCTGGATTACTTCCGCGCGACTTATCTGGCCGGGAAAACCCCCAATCCCTGCGTGTTCTGCAACCAGCGGATCAAGTTCGGACTATTACCTGAAATGGCGCGCGAAATGGGGCTGGAGTTCGATTTCTTCGCCACAGGGCATTACGTCCGCAACGGCTTCAATCCGCAAACCCAGCGCTGGGAACTGCGCCACGCTGCGGACAAAAACAAGGACCAGTCCTATTTCCTGGCCTTTCTTACGCAGGAACAGATCGCCAAAACTCTGTTCCCGCTGGGTACACTGACGAAACAGGAAGTGCGCGAATACGCGGTCCGGAACGGATTTGCCGAGCTGGACAAAAAGCGGGAGAGCCAGGATTTCCTGGAGACGGAAGACTGCTCCGTACTGTTTGAACAAGGCACATTCAAGCCCGGTGACATAGTCGATCCAGAAGGAAAAGTCGTCGGAGAGCACCGCGGTCTGATCTTTTACACTGTCGGCCAACGCAAAAATCTGGGCCTCAGCGGCATGCCCGAACCTTATTACGTGATCTGTATCGACAGGGAACAAAACCGTCTGGTGGTGGGACCGCAGAAATTTTTGCTCAGCGACAGGCTGGTCGCGGAAAAACTGAATTGGGTCAGCATTTCCGACCTCGACTGCGAAAGAAGCGCGAAAGCCAAGATCCGCCTAGCGCACGACGCCGCGCCCTGTTCCCTACAACCGCTCACGGATGGCAGACTGGAAGTGGTTTTCGCTGAGCCGCAACTGGCCATTACTCCAGGCCAGGCAGTCGTTTTCTATGACGGGGAAATCCTCTTGGGAGGAGGAATCATAGCCTGATGTATTACGCGCTGAAAATTGCCATATCGGCGGCCCTGATCCTGCTGATCAGTGAGGTTTCCAAACGCAGCACCGTGATCGGAGCCATCTTTGCCTCGCTGCCGCTGGTCTCCTTTCTGGCCATTCTCTGGCTGTACCGGGAAACCAAGGACACAGAGAAGATCGCGGCGCTATCCACGGATATTTTCTGGCTGGTGCTGCCCTCGCTGCTGTTCTTTGTACTCTTTCCGATCCTGCTCAAACGCGCAGTCAATTTCTACCTGGCCTTTGGCATCTCCGCGGCCGTGATGGTGGGAGGGTATTTCCTGACAAGTTGGCTCCTGAAACTGAAATGAAACTGCGGCGCGTCTCGGATTTTCTGGCCCTCCGGCCCGGCATCGCGGCCTCGTTGGTGATGGCTGTGCTCGTGGGGATGGGCGAACGCATGGCGGAACGTTTTCTCCCAATCTACATCATCGCCCTGGGCGGAACTCCGATCGTCATCGGCCTCCTCAATGGGATGGACAATCTGCTCAGCGCGCTCTACAGCTTCCCCGGAGGTTATTTATCGGACAAACTAGGCTATAAGCGCGCCCTGCTGTTTTTCAACCTGCTGGCGATTTTCGGATTTCTGCTGGTGGTGCTGATCCCCTCGCAATGGGCGGTGATCATCGGATCGGTGTTTTTTCTTTCCTGGACCGCGATCTCCCTGCCCGCCACAATGAGCCTGGTAGCCGACGTTTTACCAAAAAACAAGCAAAGTATGGGCGTGACCATGCATTCCATGGTCCGTCGCGTCCCCATGGCGTTGGGCCCGTTGCTGGGCGGCCTGTTCATCACGGCATTCGGGACAGTCGTCGGTGTGCGCGTCGCTTTCAGCATCGCGATCGTATTTGCCGTCATCGCCCTGATCGTGCAACAGATCTACATCAGCCCGCCGCCCAGATCCGAAACAGCCCGGAAAGGCCCACAATTCAGGATCCCGTCCCAATTGAGGAACCTGCTGGTGTCGGACATCCTGGTCCGCTTTTGCGAGCAGATACCCTACGCTTTCGTGGTGGTTTGGGTGATGCAAAACAAAGGATTGAGCGCCAATAAATTCGGATTCCTGACCGCTGTCGAGATGGTGACCGCGATGCTGATTTACATCCCCGTGGCCTATCTGGCTGGACGCGGTTCAAAAAAGCCCTACATCGCCATCACCTTTGCCAATTTCACTTTGTTTCCCCTGGCGCTGTCATTTTGCAGTAGCTACACATCCTTCATTTTCGCCTTCATCCTGCGCGGTTTAAAGGAATTCGGCGAACCGACCCGCAAGGCCCTGATCCTCGAACTGGCACCCGTTTCCGCCAAAGCTGCCACTTTCGGCAGTTATTACCTTGTCCGCGACGTGATCGTCTCGGCTGCCGCGTTCGGAGGCGCCTTCCTCTGGAAACACGATCCCCGGCTGAATTTCTATATCGCCACGTTTTTCGGGCTGGCCGGGACACTCTTTTTCATCCTGAAAGTCAAATACCAAACCCAGGATTACGGTAAGCAAAGCCCAACCACCCAGTAAAAAAAGCGCCTCTCCCCCACCAAGTGGATTTTGCACGCTTTTCTGCCATAAAACCCAATCATCTGCCCACAAGACTCGCCTCTGGTCCGGGATTAAGCTTCCCAACATTATGATTGACATAAAGGGAGAGGAAAAATCTTTGGAGTGCATGATCAGCGTAAAATGGGATGAAAACCGCAATCCGGCCCGGAAAGAACTACCCAGGGGCTGGGCCTTCTTTGCCTTCAAATCAGGCGCCAAAGCGCTCTATTGCGGCTACACTCCCAATCTGGCCCAACGGCTGGCCACGCTGCGCCGCAAAGCGGAAAGCCAGGCCCCCTATGAGAAACTGGTCAGAAGCGCCGACGCTCTTGAGTTCGTTGCCTGTCCCGAAGCGCTGGACGCCTTGATCATGCATAAGGTTTATGCCCACAGCCACCATCCCCTCTATCAGAATGTCCTGCGCCCCGAAGCAGACTACGTTTATCTGGCGCTGGATGCATTCCGATTCCCTTTTATCAGCATCCAAAACCACACCAACGACGACTGGACCTATGTCGGACCCTGGCGCAGCCGCTTTTTCCTGGCCGATGTCAGCGATTGCCTCTCCCGCCTTTTGAAAATCCCTTTTTGCGAAAGCGGAGATTATCCCTGCGAAAAACTGAATATTGGCAGCTGCCACGGCTACTGCCAGGCATTCGATGAGGATTTTACTGAGGATGAAAAACCCGATCTGGCCAAGTTGGATGCCCTCCTGAAGGAAGCTTACCTGCACCCGAACAACGGCATTTTGGAGATGATCCGCCAGGAACGCGCGGGCTATTTCGATGCCCTGGAATTTGCCAAGGCTGACCTGCTGGATAGCGAGATCGAAAACCTTGAACAATACCGCGATTGGCTGAATTTCCTCTATGTGACCAAATCACTTTCCTTTTCCATCGAATCGATTACTGTCGAGAATGGCCTGCTCAGCCGCTGCAGTTTCGAGGATGCCGAATATCATTTCCCCCGCGCGGCCACAGAATACCGGGAGAACGAACGGCTGGCTCTGAACCTGCAGGATGTGGACGAAGCGCGGGTCATATACGATCACTATATCAAATCACAGCAAGGATGATCTATGTACGAAGAGATCAGTAAGTTATCAATTGTAAAAGGCAGCCAGCAGGGAAAGGTGCGCGACATTTTTGATCTGGGTGACACGCTGCTGATTGTCACGACCGACCGCATTTCGGCCTTTGACGTGATCCTGCCCGATCCGCTGCCCGGCAAGGGAGCGATCCTCAATCAGATCGCGGCCCATATCTTCAGAACCACAAGACATATTGTTCCGAACCATTTCCTCACCGACCGGATCGAGGATTATCCCGCAGAATTCCAGCCTTTCCAGGAATATCTGAGCGGCCGCAGCATGCTGGTCAAAAAGTGCCGCGTTATCCCCATCGAATGTATCGTACGTGGCTACATCAGCGGCTCGGCCTGGAGCGAATACCAGCGCACCGGCACCGTGGGCGGGATGCTCATCCCAGAAGAAATGAAGGAAAGCCAGAAATTCCCCAAACCGCTGTTCACGCCTTCCACCAAGGCCACCAAAGGGCACGACGAGAACATCAGTTACCGAGAAATGCAAAACTTTATGGACCGCTACATCGCCGAATTTCTGCGCGATAAATCCCTGGAACTGTATAACCACGCGCATGCGAAGCTGCTGGCCAAAGGCATTGTGCTGGCAGATACCAAATTCGAATTCGGCGTCCTGGGCAACGAAATTATCCTGGTGGACGAAGCCCTGACTCCCGATTCCTCGCGGTTTTGGGAACTTTCGGAATATGCCGTGGGAAAAAGTCCGAAAAGTTACGACAAGCAGATCGTCCGCGACTATCTGAGTTCCCTCGGTTGGAACAAGCGTCCCCCGGCGCCCTATCTGCCTGATGAGATCAAACAGCAAGCCCTGGAAAAATACCGGGAGATCAAAGACATAATCATTGGAGCCTGTAACTGATGTTGAGAATTATCTGCGTCGTTGACGACGAAGAAGATCTGATCGTAAATTTAAAACTCAATCTGGAAGATCTGCGCCCCGAGTGGAAAGTGCTGGGCTACAACAACGGTTTGGACGCCCTGCGCGAGATCGTGACCGGCCATGTGGACCTCGTTTTGACGGATATCGCCATGCCGGACATGGATGGTTATGAGCTTTACTGGCGCATCAAAGACCACGACCCGGAACTGCCGGTGATCATGATGACCGGCTTTGGCTACGATCCAAGCCACGTGCTGGTGCGCGCCAAATCCGACGGCTTGCAGGACGTGCTGTTCAAACCCTTTGAAATCGAGAAACTGGTGGATCTGATCGACCGCCGCCTGCCACCCATCAACACGGAGTGATCAGTCACAATTTCATCCAGCAACATCTCTTGCGGCGGTCTGCCCTCAGCGACATCCTGAGCCCGCTGGGCGCTTTGAACGCAGCCTACCAAAGTCGTCGGAGGCAACGCAAAACAGGTCTGGCCTGGCATCCTTCCTGCAAAGTGGTCAGCATCGGCAACCTCACCAGCGGCGGCAGCGGCAAAACTCCGTTCAGCGTCTATCTGGCAGAGTTGCTGGCTGCCGGCGGGATCAGGATCGCCGTCTCCCACCGCGGTTACAAAGGCGCCCTGGAAAACACGCCCAGCCTGATTTCCGACGGGCAACGCATCCTTTACGGAGTGCGGGATTGCGGCGACGAAGCCTTTCTGCTGGCCAATCGCCTGCCCCAGATCCCGGTGGTGGTCGGTAGGGAACGCCGCGCGGCAGTTTCGCTGCTGCTGGCCGAATTTCCCAAGCTGCAGGCAGTTGTCCTGGACGACGCTTTCCAGCATCTGAAGATAGCCCGTGATCTGGATATCGTCTGCTTCGACGCGGAAACCGGCATCGGCAACGGCAGGATGCTTCCGGCCGGCTATCTGAGGGAGCCTTTGGACTGCCTGAAGCCGCCAACTGTGGCTGTGATAATCCACAAAGGTCCCGCCGCGGCAACTGGATCTCTGGAGGCTTTGCTCATGGAGAGAAAACTGCCCGTATTTCACTGCTATTACGGGATCGAGGGCATTGTAGGTTGCGATGGGACAGTGGCGGATTCTGATAACATGAAGGGTAAAAAAGTTATACTGGCCAGCGGTATAGCCAATCCGGGCTCTTTCGAGCGGACCGTTACCGGGCTGGGTGTCAAGTGGCTGCACCATTTCCGTTATCCGGACCATTACGCTTTTATGGATGAACGCGAGGCAAACCGCATCGCGGATCTCTGCGAAAAATACCAGGCTGATGCTTTGCTCTGCACTGAAAAGGATCTGGCCAAACTCTGCCTGCATCCGCTTCTCCGGGACAAAACCCTGGCCGTGCGCATTGGCCTGAACTGCCCCGATCACGATAAACTCAGGGATCTGGTGCTGGAACGCCTTGGTTTTTCCAGCCTTCCCCACCCCCGTTCCTGATCAATCCTCCCTAAAAAACAGCTTCCACACATCAAATAAACTTCCCACCGCGTTCCCGCCCGTTGGGCACGAAGTCGGGGAGAGGCGGGCTTGTTGCCGAAAAGCTTGTTGTCAGGCCTGTTCAGCCCGTTATTGATGGATTGATAGGGTTTATTCTACAGAAAAACACTGTTCCGCGTAGGCCAGCCACTGCGCCGCGACAGCGATCGCCGCGGTTTCGGCCCGGGTGATCAGATTGCCCAAAGAAATGTGCTGAAATCTCTCCAATGCTTTAAACTCCGCATCGCTCCAGCCGCCTTCCGCTCCGATCAGGAAACAGGGTCGGGCAAGCTTTACGCGTGGGATGTGATGCAACCAAAGCTCCGGATGCCGTTCGGAGCAGACAACCGGAGTGAAGCCCTTTTCTTCGATCAGGCCGAGTGCTTCAGACAGATCCGAAAGAGCCAACACTTCCGGCAGCCAGGGATTGTCGCACTGCTTGATGGCGGCCAGGGCGGTCTTGCGAAAGCGTTCCAGCGTGTTTCCTCCGGCCTGGCGCACCGAATATTCCGTCAACATAGGAAAGAAAGCGGACGCGCCCAGTTCGGTGCATTTCTCCACCAGCAGTTCGTCATGGCGGTTTTTCAATAGGGCAAAAGCGATCGCGTAGGGCGCTGGGAAAGGCTCGCAGCGCCTGATATCCGTCACTCGCAGCAGAGCGTGGTCTTTGGCGGTTTTGAGCACAATTCCCGTCCCCAAACTGCCCTGCCCGGAATTTAGCGCCAGAGCGTCCTCCGCGCGCCGCCGGGCCACATGCGCCAGATGATGGAATTCAGGCCCCTCCAGCCTGGTTTCGTCGCCCGGCTTGAGGTTTTCCAGCTCCGGAAGATAGACGGAAGGCATAGCTTTAAGTGAAAAAGTCCTTGAGTTTGTTGAGGAAACTCTTGCCGGGCTTGAGTTCGCGTTTCTTGTCAAACTCGCGCAGCCGCTGGTAAAGGTCGGTTTCCTCGCGCGAGATCCGGGTCGGCGTGATAACGTTCACCCGTACGATCAGGTCGCCGCGGGAATAGGTGTTCAAGCCTTGGATGCCCTGCCCTTTGAGGCGGAACAGCCTGCCGCTCTGGGTCCCGGCGGGGACTTTCATCTTGGCGTTGCCGGTCAGGGTCGGGACGATGATCTCGTCGCCCAAAACGGCCTGGGATACGTGGATGGGAAATTCCAGGATGATGTTGTTGCCGTCGCGCTCAAAGAGGTCGTCCTGTTTTTCGTGAATGAGGACGAGAATGTCACCATGGGTGCCGTTGCGAGGGCCGACGTTGCCCTGTCCGCGCAGCCGGATGTATTGGTTTTCCTCGACCCCGGCGGGGATCTTGACCGTGATCTCCTTCACCTTGCCCATACGCCCTTCGCCGTAGCATTTTGAGCATTTGCTGCGGATGATCCTGCCCTCACCGCGGCAGGACGGGCATTCCGAGACCGTCTGCATCTGGCCGAAGAGGGATTGGCGCACCGTGCGGACTTGGCCGGTGCCGTGGCATTGCGAGCAGCTGTCCGCGTTGCCGTCGGCGCTGCCGGTGCCTCCGCACTTGTCGCAGGCGTCCTTGACGCTGATCTTGATGGTCTTTTCGGTGCCCAGGGCGATCTCTTTCAAGGTCAGGGAAAGCTCGATCTGCAAGTCCTCGCCCTGATTCGATCTGCGCTGTCCGCCGCCGCGGGAGCCGAAGCCGCCGCCAAAGAGAGTTTCGAAGATGGAACCGAAGCCACCGCCGCCGAAGATATCGCTGATATCGTCGAAGTGGGTGAAGTTGCTCCAGTTGAAGCCGCCGCTGCCGAATTGCGGATCGATCCCGGCGTGGCCGTATTGGTCGTAAAGCTGGCGCTTGTCCTTGTCGGAAAGGATTTCGTAGGCTTCGGAGGCTTCCTTGAATTTCTCCTCGGCCTCTTTGTTGTCTGGGTTTTTATCCGGATGGAACTGCATCGCCAGTTTGCGATAGGACCGTTTGATCTCGGCTTCGTCGGCGGTTTTGGGCACGCCCAGCACTTCGTAGTAATCTCTTTTGGACATCAGGTCTCCTTAAGTTGACGAATAAAGCCCCGCCCGGCGGAGAGGCTTTCCCCGCCGGGCAGATATAGCTTATTTCTTGTCGTCAACCACCTCGAAATCGGCGTCGATAGGGCCGTCGGATTTCTTTTGCTCCTCGGGTCCGGGCTCTTCGGGACGGTATTCTTCCTGCTGGAAGCCCTGCGCGTTGGGATCGAATCCCGCTCCGCCAGCCTGTTGCTGCTGGGCTTGCGAGTAAATGATCTCGCCCAGGTGCTGGGCCTTCTTGGCCAGGTTTTCCTTGATGGATTCCAGTTCGGAGGCCTCGGTGGCCTTTTCCATCCTATCTTTGGCGGATTTGAGTTCTTCCTCCAGTTCGCTCTTCTCGGCGGGAGAAAGCTTGTCGCCATAGTCTTTCAGGCTTTTTTCTGTGCCAAAGATCAGGCTGTCCAGTTCGTTTTTCGCGGTGATGAAGTCCTGGCGTTTTTTATCTTCGTCGGCGTGCATCTCGGCGTCTTTGATCATGCGTTCGATGTCATCCTTGCTGATGTTTCCGGCGCGGTCGATCACGATCGACTGTTCCTTGCCGGTGCCCTTGTCCTTGGCGGAAACGTGCAGCAGGCCGTTGGCGTCGATGTCGAAGGTCACTTCGATCTGCGGGACTCCGCGCGGCGCGGAGGGTATCCCCACCAGGTCAAAGCGGCCAAGGGCCTTGTTGTCCTGCGCCATGGGCCGTTCGCCCTGCAGGACATGGATAGTCACAGCCGTCTGGTTGTCCGCGGCGGTCGAGAAGATCTGGCTTTTCTTGGTCGGGATCGTGGTGTTGCGCGGAATCAGCGCGGTCAAAACTCCGCCCAGGGTCTCGATTCCCAGGGTGAGCGGCGTGACGTCGAGCAGCAGAACTTCGCTGACCTTGTCGTC
>JAKQNV010000050.1 GCA_029565595.1 Candidatus Cloacimonadota bacterium | reverse complement strand
AACTACCTGGTGAGCCCTCCGATCCAGTTGCCCGCCGATGGTGACATCCGCGCCGACTTTATGATCATGGGCGGATTTACCGATCCTGACGCCTTCCCGAATTGCGATTACTTCGGCTGGGAAATTTCCGGCAACAACGGCGTGACCTGGAATGCAATGAGCAATCCTTCTGGCGATCCCAACGGTACCAACTATGTCTATTCCGACGCTCCGGATGTCTGGTCCTCGATGACCGGCAGCTACAGCCTGGATGGATTTATTAACAATTTCGCTGGCCAGACCATCCAACTGCGCTGGTACTTCAAGTCCGATGCTGACACTCCCAGCGGAATCGGCATCATGATCGACGACGTGAAGATCTACAACGACATCTTCATCGCTCCGCCGGAAAATCTGGCTGCTACGGTCAACGGCTCCAACGTCACCCTGAACTGGGATGCCCCCGGCACGGGCGGCGGCGGAGAAGAAGGCTGGCTGCACTATGACGGCGAAAATGCCGGCAACTCCATCGGCACCAATGGCGTCGCGGACTTTGATGTGGCAGCCAAATGGGATCCCATCGGCGAACACGGTATCAGCCCCTGGGTGGGAATGAACATCACCAAGATCCAATTCTTCCCCGCTGAACCCACCACCCTTTGCTCCTACGCTGTCCGCATCTGGACCGGCGCCACCGGCGTCCAAGTTTACGAACAGGCCTGCACTCCCACACCTGACCAGTGGAACGAGATCATTCTTACCACTCCGTTCACTATTCCGCCCCAGACACAGATCATGGCCGGTTACCGTTGCAACGCGACGGGTGGCTATCCTGCGGGCGTCGATGCCGGTCCGGAAGTCGGCGGTTATGGCAACATGATCCGCTGGAACAACGCCTGGACGACACTCACCGCCCTCGGCGCGACCCTCACCTATAACTGGAACATCCGCATTTACGTGCAGGACGCTGCCGGACGCGAATACCTGGTTTCCCAGGTTCCGCAAAACGTGCAGCCCGTGGTCGAAGCCCCGATCCTGGAAAGCGGCATCATCCGCGACCGCGAGGTTTCCAACTACAAAATCTACCGCGATAACGTGCAGATCGACCAGATCGCCGGAACCCTGCTCACCTACACCGACATGAACGTCACCGGCGGAATCCACACCTACTACCTGACCGCCATGTACGGCGCCAACGAATCCGAAGCTTCGAACGTCATCAGCGCCTTCGTGCTACCGGCCATGCACGCCGAACTTATGCACGACGACGGAACTGCCGAACAGGGCTTCAACGTTGGCTCGACCAAGCAGATGGCTGTCAAACACACCTACAGCGGACCCGTCACGGTCAAATACGCCAAAGTCTACGTACACACAGTCGGCACCGCGGGCATCATCCTGCGCGTGTTCGATAACGACGGCACCGGTGGCATGCCCGGAACCCAATTGGCACAGTACCAGTATCCAGCTGCCTCCGTAGTGCAAGGATGGAACTGGGTGGCCCTGCCGGCCGACATCAACGTCCCGGACGGCCAGTTCTACCTCGGCATCCTGGAAACGACCAACGCCTCCGCGATCGGTTTGGACACCTCATCCAACGGTTATAGTTACCAGCGTCTGACCACAGCCTGGGAACCCGTCACCACCGGCGAAATCATGCTGCGCGCCATCGTGCAGTACACATCTGCCAACGATGACGGCGTGACCCCGGCCTTCACCCTCGACGCCAGCAACTATCCGAACCCCTTCAATCCGGAAACCACGATTTCCTTCAGCGTTCCTACCTCCGGACCCGCCAGCCTCAAGGTCTTCAACCTCAAGGGCCAGCTTGTCCGCACCCTGGTGAACGACGTGCGTGAAGCCGGAAAATACAACGTCGTCTGGAACGGTAAGGACGACAACAACAGCAGCGTAGCCAGCGGACTGTACTTCTATCGCCTCAGCAACGACGGCAAGGACATCACCCGCAAGATGCTGCTCTCCAAGTAAAACAGGCATCCGGGACCTAAACCCGGATACGATATGAGGAGTGACCTTCACGGTCACTCCTTTTTTCTTTTCCCTGGCTGATTTCCGGCATGGCCCTCCCTATCATTACGGGATCAATACGGGATCAATACGGATGAAGCCCGTATTGATCCCGTATTGATCCCGTATTGATCGCCGGAGGGGAGAGTGGATTTTTCGATTGACGTTTTCGGGGATAAAGATTTTTGGGGCATGTATAAGCACATAAGGTATATAATGAAGATGACAAATACATTTAGGGAGAAACGATGAAACGCTGCATCCTGATCCTGCTGCTGCTGGGAACCCTGCTCTGGGCTGTCAAGCCCGATCCCAAAGCGGTCGTCGGCAAGATCGACAACGAAACCTACACCTATTCTGAATACGATAAAATCCTGAACAACTACATCTCCTATTACGAGAAACAACAGGGCAAAACCTTCACGGACGAGGAAAAAGGCCAGTACAACGACCGCTGCTGGGAAGAACTGGTCGGCCGCTACATCTACGACAAAGCCATCAAGGCCGGCAAGGTCAGGATCACCAACCAGGAACTGCTCAACGAGGCGAAAAAGAATCCCCCCGCCGCGGTGAAACAGATCAAAGACCTGAACAAGAACGGCAAATTCGATCGCCAGCAATACGAAAAAGCGCTCAATGAAAACGCGGAGTTCCGCAGCGCCGTGCTGGACGAGGTGCGCTCGCTCTACCAGTATGGCAAGCTGCTGGACGCGATCCGTGCCGAGGTTGACGCCGACGAGGACAGCGTCCACAACGCCTGGGTCCGCGACCAGGAATTGATCGATGCCCAGATCATCTTTTTCGACGCCAACAAAATGACCTCCGTCAACGCTTCGGAAGAAGACGCCCGGATGTATTACGAAGGGCACAGGGAAAGCTATCGCCGGGAAAATTGCCGCCGCTATTACTACGTGAAGATCCCCAAAGCCGCCACCGCCGCGGATTCTTTGGCGGTACAGGAACGCGTCCAAAAAATGTACAAAGACATTCTGGACGGGGCGGATTTTGCCGAATTGGCGAAGGCAAACTCCCAGGATCCCGGCTCCGGCAAAAACGGCGGGGACCTTGGCTGGTTCACCCGGGGCAGGATGGTTCCGCAATTTGAAGAAGCGGCTTTCAAGACTCCCGTTGGCCAGCTTGCCGAGCCCGTCCTCTCACAATTTGGCTGGCACATCATCCAGGTGACGGACCGCCGGACCAACGAATCGGGACAGGAAGAGGTTTCCGCGCGGCATATCCTGATCAAAAACGACCCCAGCGAAGCCACGCTCCAGGCTTTCAAGGCCAACAGCGCGACCTTGCACAGTTTGGCCAAAAGCATCGGGCTCCGGGCCGCCGCGGACTCCCTCGGCTACAAAGTCGAGGAATCGGCGATCTTCCAGGAAAAGGACAACATCATCCGCGGCATCGGCCGCGACGCCAATCTGATCAGCTTCGCTTTCGCCAATCCGGTCGGCAGCCTGGCCGACATTTTTTATGCCTCTGCCGGAGACGCCTTTATTTGCGAGGTTTCGGCTGTCCTGCCCGAGTACTACATCCCCTTCGAAGACGATAAAATGAACGTCACGCAGGCCGCTCTGCGCTCCAAACGCGGCTATTACATGAACCAGTACGTGCAAAACTTCATCAAGACCCTCACACCCGACCAGTACCTTGAATACGCAGCCAAGGACAGCATCATGGTCGTCGATGTCAAAGCCCACAAGAAAGGCGACGCCATCACCGGCATCGGCAAGTCCGACACGCTGGATCCGACGCTGTTCGCCGCGCCGGTCGGCAGTTTCGGCCCCCTGATCAGCGAGCAGATGCGCTGGTTTTTACCCTTCGTCAGCAACCACACACAGCCCGATCCGGCAGTGTGGGCGCAGGATAAAAAAGGCCTGATGCAAAAAGCGCGGGACGACGTGCGGCAGAAACACCTCAACGACTGGTACAGGGCGGAACGGCAGAAAATCAACCTCATCGACAACCGGAGGGATTTTTACACCCTTTCCTCCGGTGGCAAGATGCAGCTGCTTAAGCCCTGATCCGGGCGGATTTTCGGTAAAAGACGGGCTGAGTTAGGGTGCGGGATCGGATCCCGAGTAGGAATGGTAGTGGATGAGCACCTTGCTCAATCCGCCGCGGAAATGCTCCAGCAGCCTTTCCTCGACCCGGTGCGAGATGCCGTTTCCCTCGTCCACGCTGAGCTTTCCGTCCACGCAGATGGTCATGTCGATCGTGTAATAGGGCCCGAAGCGATGCACGCCCAATTCGTCGATCTGATGCACCCCTTCCACGTCCAGGGCGATGTCTTTCACTTCCTTGCGGAATGAATCGTCCGGGACGCTGTCCATCAGTTCCGTGGCCGATTCCATGATGATGGAAATGCCCGTCTTGACGATGAAGATCGCGACGACGGCGCCGGCGGCGGGATCCATCCAATAGATCTTGAAACGGGCCATCACCACGCCCACGATCACGGCGGAGGCGGCCATGATGTCGTTGAAATGGTCATTGGCCAGGGCGCGCAGGGTGGGATTCTTGGTGTTTTGATAATTCCGCTTGGTAGTCGTCCAAAGGTAGATCTTCAGGATGAGGGTCCCGATGGCGATGAAGATCACGGCCAAAGGCGCGCTGTGCAGGTCGGTATTGCCTTTGAAGAGGTCAAAAACCTTGTTGATGGATTCCCAGAAAATGGCGATACCCGTGGTCAGAATGAACGCCCCGACGACAATGGCGGAGATGCTCTCCAACTGGCGATGCCCGTAAGGATGTTCGGGATCGGCGGGTTTATTGGCCTGACGCATGAAGATCTTCACCGCGACGTAATAGACCACGTCCGAGCTGGAATTGATGCCGTCGGCGAGCAGCGCCTGGGAATGGCCGAAAATGCCGGTCGCTGTTTTGATGATGGATAGCAGGATATTGCTGATCAAGCCGAGGTTTACGGTCAAGTTGGTGATCTTGTCCCTGTCGCTCATAACTCCAATTCCCTAATGTCCGGTAAGTTCAGGCGCGGAAACTCACGCCGCAGCCTGGCCCGGAATTCCTCAGCATCGATGTTTTGGTTGCCCACAGCTTGGGTGTTGAGGGCAAAAGTCCTGATCTTGAACGGGATCAGCGCTGTGGGGCTGAAATCCCGAATGAACTGCTCCAGCTTGGCCAAAGAGAGTTTCAGGCAGTCTGGGTGGCGAAGGATGACCCTGGTGCCGGCCTGCAAAAGCTGGTCGCGGATCCTGGCGTAAACCGCGTCCGTGAGAGCTCCCGGAATGTAGAGCGCGGCCGGTTTCTCTGCGAGCAGGCGTTTAAGTTCGGCCTCGCAGCCCAGCAGCGAACTTATTCCCGTCTGGCTCCAACCGTTTCTTTCCAAGATCAAGATATCCTCTGAATCCAGGAGTTGCCAGTGATCTTCGGGGTCAGCTGTAATTTTGCCACTCGCTGGGATGTGGTTTAAAAGTTCGAGTCTTCGGATCTCTCCGGCGATTGCAGCCACGCTCCCGAAACTGGCGCCGATCAAGATGGCGACAGCGTCCACGGCGGGGGAGAGGGCGATGGATTTGCGGTCCAGGGAGCCGTCAATCAGCACTTTTTTCGCACCCAGCGCTTGCATCCGCTCCAAAACGGCGATCTGGTCTGTAACTGAGCCGGGGCCTGTGATCTCGGTCTGCACGGGAATGACGGTTCTCGCCAGCCAAAGCTGGCGCGTGGCAGTCCCCACAGTTGTTTTTTCCAAGATGGCCACTGCCGCGCCGTGGCTTTCCAAAGTGGTGGTGTCGCAGCAGAAGAATTGCCCCGCGGCCAGGTTCACCCGCGGTTTGGGGGTGCGGAAAACGGTATCGGTCTCCTCGCCGTCGATGCCGGTGCTGAAGACTCCCCAGCCTTCGTTTCCGTATCTGGCGAGCAGATGGTTGAGCAGAGTGGTTTTGCCGGCGTTTTTACAGATCCCGGCAATGGCCGCGACGTGGACTCCGTCTTCGTTCAACCAGTGAAAGGCGCCCGCAGCCGCCGAATTTTCCACAGTAAGATCCTGGTTGGCTTTATTTCTTTCTGCGGTTGTTACGCCGCGTCTCAGCGGGTCCGATGGCGATCTTTTCCCCGCGCATCAGGGCCATGACACCCTCGGTGGATTTGTTTTCCGCAGGGCAGAGGTCGCGATATTTGGTGTCGTCGAGGGGCTTGAATTCAGGCTCGGTGTAGGCGGAGATGAAGCCTTCGTAGTTGCGCAGGATGATCCTGCCGGGCATTTGCGAAATCAGGTAGTTGGGCATGACCGGGATCTTGCCGCCGCCGCCGGGAGCGTCCACTACGAAGGTGGGCACGCAAAGCCCGGATGTGTGGCCACGCAGGGATTCGATAATCTCGATCCCCTTGGCGACGGGCGTGCGGAAATGCGCGATCCCTTCCGAGAGGTCGCATTGGTAGACGTAATACGGGCGCACGCGGTTGCGCACCAGGCCGTGGACCAATTCCTTCATCACATCGACGTTGTCGTTGATCCCTTTGAGCAGGACGGACTGGTTGCCCAGGACGACTCCGCATTCCGCTATCCTGGCCAAAGCCGCGGTGGATTCCGGTGTGAGTTCGCGGGGGTGGTTGAAATGGGTGTTCAGCCAGAGGAATTTGTATTTACGGAAGACGGCGAGCAGTTCGTCGGTGAATCTTTGCGGCAAAACGACTGGCGTGCGGGTTCCGATGCGGACTATGTCCAAATGGGGGATCTTGCTCAGTTGCTCAAGAACGTATTCGAGGCGGCCTTCGCTCATGGTGAGGGGATCGCCGCCGCTGAGGATGACGTCGCGCACCTCATTGTGCTCGCGGATATATGCCAACGCTTTTTCGACGTTTTCGTGGGGCATCGCGTCATCAGTTTCGCCTGCTTTGCGGCGGCGCGTGCAATGGCGGCAATACATCGAACACTGGTCCGTCAGGAGCAGCAAAACACGGTCGGGATATCGGTGGGTCATGCCCGGAACAGGCGCGTCGGCGTCCTCGTGCAGGGGATCGGGCATCTCATCCGGGCTGACATGGCTTTCGGCAATGCGGGGAATGGCCTGCTTGCGCACCGGGTCGTCCGGATCTTTTTGATCGATCAGGGAAAGATAATAGGGCGTGATCGCCATGCGGAAGGAGAAACCCTCGGACCTCGCCACCTCTTCTTCTTCGGGCAGCAGTTCGATGTATTTTTTCAGATCGTCAAATTCCGTGATCCGGTTGCGCAGTTGCCAATGCCAGTCATTCCATTCTTCGGCAGAGGCGATGGATCTGATGTCTATAATGTCACTCATGTGTCTAACTTCCTAATCGGTGTAGCGTTGCTTGAAGATCTGCATCAGCACGGGATTGCGGCGCAGCAGATCCAGCGAGATCGCCGCGTGGTTGTGGGCGTAGCCGTTGCCCAGGACCATGTCCACATCGGCGCCGATGCCTTCGGCACCCAAAGCCGCCTTGGTGAAAGAAGTGGCCATGGAAAAGAAATAAACCAGCCCGCGGTCTTTGCAGGCCATGATGGAAGGCAATTCGGTGTCTTCGATGTTGACCACGTTGATCACGACGTCCGCCATGCGGCCTTTGGTGTGGCGCGAAACTTCCTGCTGGATGGTGAGGGCGTCGGTGGCGTCGGCGATGATGACCTCGTGGCAGCCGGTTTGCAGGCAGGTCGGGATATAGGACTTGTTGCGCACCACGCCGATCACTTTTCCGGAAATGCCCACCCTTTCGCGGGCCACGCTATTGCACAGGATTCCGCTTTTGCCGTTGGCGCCGATGATCACGACGGTGTCGCCGGGCTTGGCGAGCCTTTCCACCTGGGCGGGAGCGCCGGCCACGTCAAGCACGGATAGCGCGAGGTTTTCGTCCATGTCGTCGGGGAGTTTGGCGTAGATGCCGCTGCTGAACAGGATGGCCTGGCCTTCGATCTCCACCTGGTCTTTGTCCAGCAGGACGCGTTTGACCTTGTTGATCTTCAGCGGGGTGAGCGAAAGCGAGACCAGCGAGGCGATGGTGTCCCCGACCTTGATCTCGTCCTCCATCTCAAACTTGGGACCGATCTGCGCCACGCGGCCGATC
>JAKQNV010000115.1 GCA_029565595.1 Candidatus Cloacimonadota bacterium | reverse complement strand
TGGGCCAAGAGCGACCCGGAACACATCGACCTCAGCAGCATCAACCGCGAAGACGTGACTGAACTGGGCACCTACGTCACCACCGTCAAGAACGCCATCGACAACGGCTACCTGGACAGCATCAGCGCTTACGACGACCTTACCGGCGCGTTCTAAACCAGAGTAGAAAGCAAAGGGCAGAGATCGGCTGAAATGCCGGTCGGAGTGTGAAACAGAGACGTTTCGAGGGCAAGAGGAAAGGGGCGGATCACGGTCCGCCCTCCTTCTTTCGTCATCGTGTTAGACGTTAAACGTGAAAAGTGATAAGTGAGCGTCAAGCCCCACTCCTAACGTCGCACGTCTCACGATTAACCCACTAACCCATTAACCCATTAACCTGCAAAGGAGGTTTGCATGGATTCCCAAGTCATCAAGGCCCTGGCCCAGGAACTGGCCAAGCGCGTGAACAGCGCGGTGGACGTTCCGCTGATCAAGGAAGAGGACGAACAGGCCTTTTTCGAATTGATCATTCTCATCATCCTGGAACTGGTCTTCAACAAACTGGGCTTCAAGTACGAACTGGCCGAGTGAAAAGAGGACGCAGATTCATCAGGAAAAAAGGATTGAGAGGATTTAAAGAGGCCGCAGAAAAGCGCGGAAAAGACGCGGATCGACGCAGAAAAAAGTCATTGGATAAATCGGGAGGGAGGGTGGGATAAACTACGCAGGGACGCGGATTCGTCAGGGAAAAAGGATTGAGAGGATTTAAAGAGGCCGCGGAAAAACGCGGAAAAGACGCGGATCGACGCAGAAAAAAGTCATTGGATAAATCGGGAGGGAGGGTGGGATAAATTACGCAGGGGCGCGTAACGCAAGGTTGCGTAACCGGGACATATCCCTCTTTCAAATCAAATGGGGGATTTTGAGGGTTTTATTAGGCTCAAGTTCAATTTGAGTGGGTCGCCAGATCATTACGAAAAAGCACGACCCTGTCATTCCAGCGCCCGGGGTCCTCGACGGAGCGTCTGCGCTCCGGTGGGGTGGTAAGGCTGGAATCCAGATTTTTTAGACTACGTGCCCTTAACCCAAGCCCCGCATCATCAAACCCCAGATTCCAAACCTTTGTCATTCCAGCGCAGGCTGGAATCCAGATCTTTTAATATCAAGCGGGTACGATGCTTTTTTGTCCATCTTTAGGGCTGAGTAAAGGTCTGAAATCTTAAAGAACTGGATCCCAGCCTTCCCACCCCACCGGAGCGCAAGCGCTCCGTCGAGGACCCCGGTCGCTGGGATGACAACGTGGGGGATCTGACGTGACAAGGCTTGGGCCCTCCGTTCAAGGATTCGGCAATCCCAAAATGAAGCCCCGGGACCGAGATCCCGGGGTCTATTGCAAGGCGTTGGTATTTGTGCCGGTAAGGCTACTCGAAGGGCAGGAAATTGAGCAGGGCGTTGATGTGGAGGGTGGAAAGGACCGTTCCGACGACGACCGCGACGATGATAATGACCTTGAAGTAATCCTGGGCTTTGAGCATGCTGACCAGTTCCACATTGCGCGAAAGGTAGGCGGACGCTGCGTAAAACTCCTCGCCAATGAGGGTGTAGTCGCAGGTGGTGATGAAGAACGGGATCTGGGTGATGGCGTCGGAGGCGGCGATCTGGATGGCTCCGCTCTGGTTTCCGGTCTCGGTCATGAGCAGAGCTTCGGCGTAGAAATAGCCCATGTAGAAGATCGTGGCGATGCGCTCGCGTACCGTGATGCCGTTGACGGCGGCGCAAAAGGCGAATTGGGTGTCCGAAACGAAGAAAATGTCGTTCTGGTTGTAGGCGTCCGGGCGTCCCATCTCGTTGTAGGCGCTCTGGACCATTTCCTGGGCGACCGGCAGGACGAGGTAATCAACATTGGGCATGATCAGGCGGATGTCGTATTCCGCTGTTTTTTTGCCGATCTGGTTGAGGATCATCATCGCCGAAATCGTGCAGGGATCTCCCAAAGTGCCCCAGCCGGGGACGAACATCACGGGACGTCCCATTTCTGTGGCGCGGCCGACGGCGTTGTCCAATTCCTGCAGGCCGGCGATGGGACGGATATAGAGATCTTTCCGGCGCGCCAGGTAAAGCGCGAAGGCCACCAGGATGCCCATCACGATTGTGGCGATGAGCGTGGCGAGCTTGGTCCTGTCAAACCATTCGCCTTTAGGGTAAAGGATTTTGGGATTGGCTTCCACCTTCGCGATGGCGGGAAAATCCTCGCCGTCGCTCCACAGGCCCTTGCCATTGGTGGCCAAAAGCTTGTAGGAGTAGGAACGGGAGTTTTTGTCCAATTCAGAGCGGAGAAGCTTGACCCAGGCTTTGTTTGAGGTTGCCGCGCTGGCCAGTTTGTAACCGGGATCGGCAAGGATGAATTTTTGCTCTGCCAATTTGGCTTTCAGTGCCTGGGCGTCTTCAGAAAGAGTGTCCGTGGGGGCGACCTTCGCCTGCAGATCCGCGATCTCCTTTTTCAGTTTGCCGAGGTAATCGGAAAAGTCCTTTTTATAGAGCGAAGGGCTGAAAGTTACCTGGCCTTTCTCGTCCAGGGCCACTGTGAAATGGTGGTCCGTGAGCAAAAGTCCGGTTTTGGGGTCATATTTGAGGATGGACGGCATTTCCGTCGAGGGATAGGGAATCGCGTGATCGAAAGCGCGGGAAAGGGCGCCGACGCGCATGGCAGGGCTGTAAACGCTGGTCAGCAGGTTCTTTTTAAAGACGTCGTAATGGATCTCATTGAGCACCTGCCCGCGGAGGGTAGCGTCGCCGCCGGCGTAGCGCAAGGCCGAAGGATCCCAGGCGATGCGCTGGTCTATTCCGTCGGTCTGGTATTCCTTGTCACCGAGGATCTTGGCGAAGGCTTTGACGCTGAAGTTTTCGCCAGGTTTGAAGCCGGAGGGCAGTTTAAAATGGACGATCTTGTCGGGATAATTTTCAATGAGTCCGCCGAGAGATTTTCCAGTCTGGTCAAAGAAATCGAAGCGGATCTTTTCGATCTCCTCATAGCCGTTGCCGGAGATTTCGTAATTGACGCGCAAACGGGTCTTGGCTTTGTTTTCGAAGGAGGCCTGGGTGACGAAGGCAAAAGGCTTGCCGAAGGAGACCACGAGGTTGTCGCCCTTGTCGTTCTCCTTGTCCAAAACCTGGTAATCCGGCAGTATGGGCAAATCCGCCGAAGTGTGGACGCTCAAGGGATCGCCGAGCGCGGCGGCCGTGTAACTTTGGACGCGGGAGCCATCCGCCGATTGCCAGTAATCGGAATAGGCCAGCACGGGGACGTAGTTTTCCAGGTCTGGCGGGGCGCCGGGGAAGGACACTTTGTCGTAAAAAACCTGGGACCAATAGGCGGGGGACATTTCCTTGAGGAGGATGGAGCCGTTTTGCCAGCGAGCGTTGAAGACGCTGTCCGGGCTGGCGGCGTTGGCGCGCTGGTCGGCATGGAATTGCGGCAAAAGGCTCTTGGGCATCAGCCAGGCTTGCCAGGCGTAGATGTCCGAACTGCCCAGCGGGGCGCTCCACTCGAAGCGGAATTCCTGCTTGTCGCGCAGATAGGTGGCGTAAAAGACGGCTGTGGAGTCGGGACGGTTGTTTACCGGAGTGGCTGGCAAAACAGGCGTCGCGGGCAGGAATTTCCCGGTCTCGGAAACCGGGACCACGCAGTAATAATAGGTGTTTTCCGCCTTGGGATTGGCGTAGAGGTTGTTAAACTGCGTGAGTTTGTATCCGGCATAGACCTCCGGGGCGTCCTTGCCTTTCAGTTCGACGCGGCGGGAGGATTTGTAGTAGCGCGGGGAATTGATGTCGCCCAAAATGTCGAAGTAGGGAAGCAAAGCTCCCACGACCCGGGGATCGCGGGGCACCGGTTTGTAGAGGGTCCCTGACGCGGTCTGATGCTTTTCCTTGCTGAGTTTGGCAGGCGCCGTCTCAAACTCGAAGAGCGGAATGTAGTCCTTGTCGTAAAAATTGACCCACTCGCTGGTCACGCCGACGGTGGGATCGACTTCGATCTTGCTGAGCATGAACAGGCTGTCGGGCGTGTGGCCGCGGTAGATGTTGTATTGGATGATGCGCTGGGATTTGTCCAGAGGGCGCCATTTGAGGAAGACGCCGGTGCCGTTGTCGTAGGGCATGTCCAGCGCTGCGAAGTCTTTGACCCTGGCCTCCTGGGCGGCGCCGCGGGCACATCCGGAAAGGAGGAACAACCCGGCCGCCATGATCAGGGCCGCAAATATAATGAGTTTTTTCATGTATGTCACCTGGAGCCGGAGCTCACTTGCCAAAGCGAACAAAACAAGGAGGGGGAAGCAGGATCGCTTCCCCGGTAAAATCCAAACATGCAGCCGCTTAGCCGAACAAGGCGTGCTTCAGCATGACGAAGACGTCGTTGACCAGGAACTGGATCCGGCCGATGAGCAGGGAAATACGGGCCATCACGGTGAGGCCGAAGGAGGCTCCGAATCCCACCATCATGAACCACTTGCCAATGTTCACGAACTGGCCGTAGGCGCCGGTGTGCGCTTTGGAAAAGAAGAAATAGAGCAGCACGGCGATCGTTCCGATGAAGATCAGGGCCAGGTTCACGTTTTCGATGGGGACCATGGCCTGGCGCATCTGGACCATGATGCTGTTGTGCATGGCCAGGGCCACGGAGGCGCCGACGCCCATCATGGAAAAGGCGATCGGATAGCGGGAAAGCCAGCTGAGTTTGCGTGAAAAGCGGAGCAGGTAGAACATACCGATGATGCTCGGAATGAGCAATATCCACTCGTGTTTGAGGAAGATCGGCTGATAGAAGAAGGGGATGAACACGCGCTCGTAGGTGAGCACCAGCGAATAGCCCAAAGACACCCCCACCAGCAGCTGCTCGGACATCTGGTAAAAAGGATTGTCCTTGTAGAGGAAGGAGAAGATGCAGAGGGTGAAGAAGGCTGCGACGAGATTGCTGAATAATTCGAATGTCATTTTATCCTCCCTTACTTTTTGGCGGTCCGCGCTTTCTGGATGAAGTAGCCGATGTTTCCGATCAGGATGAAGACGATGATCATGATATGGGCCACGGACTGGGCGTTCATGCCGATGCGGGCGACCTTGAACTTATAAGGGGTGTTGCGGGTCATGCGGTTGAGGTCGGACCAGGTGGTGTTGGCAAAGTTGCCTTCCTTGAGTTTGGCCACGTCGATGACGACCTTGCCGTTGGCTTCGGTCTTGGCCTGGAGCAATTTTTCCTGGTCGGCGGCGGGGTACTTTTTCAAAAAGGCCGCGAATTCTTCAGGGGTGAACTTGGCCTCGGTGAGGGTGGTGATCTTGATCAGATCCTGGATCTCGGGCTTTTTCAGGATGTCGCTGCTGAAGGAGCGGCCGGGAACGACTTTCTTGCCGTTGGCGTCCACATAGGGCTTCATGACATCGCCCGGGGCGCGGTAAGCGGCGAAGACATCCACCAGTTTCTCATATTCGGCAGCGCCTTTGAGCCCGGTCAACATGCCGATGAACTGGCCGGTCTGGAGGTAGGGATATTCGTCAGCGGCCATCACGGCGGTGACTCCGACGGCGATGTTGGTCCCGAATTTCGGACGCGCGTAGGTGAGCCAGTAACCGCCGGCGACGGAGCCGGAAAACTCGATCACGAGGTTCATTTCGCTGTAGTTGTTGATGCCTTTCATGATGGGAAGGTTTTCCGTCTTGCGGCCTTCGGCGTCAGTGGGGACGGCTGTGGCGATGTTGTCGCCCATACCGATCACAGTCGGCATGGCCAGGGTGACAGGGATGTAGCCGAAGTTGCAGTAGTCCGTTCCGGATTTGATCTCCGGATATTCTTCCTTGACGGTGTTGATGGCCATGTCGATGATGGGGGCTCCGGTGGGCATGAAGGAGAGCAGGAAGACCTTGACGTTGCGCTCGAAGCAGTGGCGCAAAATCGCGATCTGCATCGGATAGAGCTCGGGCATCGTCGAGGCGTCGTGGTAGAAACTCATCAGGATGGCGCGGTCCTCGCGACCGGCGAAGGAATCTATCATCTGATACACGTTCTCCGTGGGGGGAGAGGTTACGTTGTCAGAATTATAGGGGATCAGCAGAGGGATGATGATGGCCAGGGCGACCACGATGTAGATCCAGCGGCGGTCAAGCGCCTGGATGCGTTCGAAGAAAGTGACCTTTTCCGCCATGATCAATCACCTCCCAGGTAGGAGCGTTCAATGCCAAGCATGATCTTCAGGGTGGTGGCGACGCTGCCGAGTCCCACGCCAAGCATGATCCCGCGCTTGGAGGCAAGGTTCGGCACGTCCAGGATCCATTGCGAAATGTTGGGCAGGTATTTGCTTATCTTTACGCCCAGCGGCACCTGCGCGAGCATCACCACGATCGCGGCTATCAGGAGCACGGTGGCTTCGGGTGAGCGGGCGCGGAAGGCTTTGTAGGCGGCGGAGGCCATATAGAAGGCCAAAAGCGAAAACATCGTGGCGCTCATAGGCATCTGCATGTTTTCGAAGATCCACATATAGAGCCCGCCTTTCTGCGATCCGCCGATGAATCCGGCCAGCGAAGTGGCTATAAAACCGGCGAAGAAGAAGAAGCTGTATTGCCATTTGGGGGCTTTGCGCTTGATCTTGCTGTAGTGCATCATGGAAAGGCTCATCACGCCGAGGAGCATGCCAAACGGCGCCATGGCCCGGGCCCAGGGCAGGTAGAAATCGTAGTAGAACACGTCTTGCAGTAAGCGATGGGGAATGAAGACCCAGGCTAGCCAGATCAGGCCTCCCACGATCACTATCAACAGTGGTATTGTCTTCTTCATATAAGACCTCTTTTATTTTAAGGGGAAAAGTTGCATTAAACCGGTGATCTGGAAGCTGCCCAGGATCGCTCCGGCGATCACGAAGACCAAGATCAGGAACTTGAAGTAATCCTGCGCTTTCAGGGTCCCTAAAAGCATCGGTTCGCGATTCAGGTAGGCCGAGGCGGCGTAAAGCTCCTCGCCGATCAGAGTGTAGTCGCAGGTGGTGATGAAGAACGGGATCTGGGTGATGGCGTCACTGCCGGCTATCTGAACGGCGCCGACGGCGTTCCCGGTCTCCGTCATGAGCAGCGCCTCGGCGGCGAAATAGCCCATGAAGAAGTTGGTGGCCATCTTTTCGCGGATCATGATACCGTTTACACCAGCGACGTAGGCGAACTGTACGGAGGTGAGGTAGAACACGTTGTTCTTGTCGAAGCTGTCCGGGCGTCCGACCGCGTAATGCGCTTCGCGGACGATCTCCTGCGCGATGGGCATGACCAGGTAGTCGTAACAGGGCACGACCAGTTTGGTGTCGTACTCGGCGGCTCTTTTGGCCACCGTGCTCAGGATGCCCATGGAGGCCAGCGTCGCCACATCGGAAAGTCCTCCGTTGCCCATGCAGTAGAGCATCGGGCGACCCATTTCGGTGGCGCGTCCGACTGCGATGTCGATCTCCTGCAAACCGGCGATGGGGCGCAGATAGAGGTTTTTCCCGCGCTTGGCCAGGTTCACGAACACCACCACCAGCGCGGCGAAGATGATCACCGCGAAGAGGGTCAGCAGTTTATTCCAGTCAAACCAGTTGGAGACCGGGCTGTAATAGTTCGGATCCCCGGCCTTGGTGGTGTCCGGAGCGGATTTGCTGAAGAGCCCTTTGCCGTTGGTCTTCAACATCGCGTAATTGAACTTGCGCAGTTCGGGCTCGCGGACGGAAGCCACATAGCGCATCATGGACCGGTCGCTGCCCCGGGCCAGGGCGGCTTTAAAGTCCTTGTTGGCGCCATAGGCCTTGATCTTTTTTTCCAGGTTTTCGATGTTACGTTGCAGGCCGGCCATCTGCTGGCCCAGGGCCATGGCGGTCAGCGGATCGGCCTTGCCCAGCGTTGCCTGCATGTCCGCCAGATCCTTTTTACCGGTGGCCAGTTCCTTATTCAGGTTGGCCATGGTCTTTTTCGCCTCATCCAGATAGATGCTGGTGGAGAGCGTGGTCTCGTTTTCGGTATCGTAGGTGAGGTCGATCTCGGAATCGACCAGGGTGAGGTCCTTGACCTTTTCACCGGGCTTGAGTTTGCGCGAGAATCTCTCGCCGTTCATGTATGTATAAAGCGAATCGCCTTTGACGAAGTTGAATCCGGCCACGCCCTTGCCCACAGTGGCAACATAAGGGATGGTCACGTCCAGGTTGTTTTCGTAGGCAGTGTTGCGCTTCACGATGGAGTAGGAAGAGCCCCGGTAACCTTTACGGTAGACCACGTTCTGGACCGAGGAAACGTCCACGCCGTTGCGGAAGAGGGATTTGGTCGGCATGTAGGCCATCATCGCAGGATCCGGCTTCAAATACTGGACAATCTGGTAATCCTTGACCAGCGCGCTTTTGCCGTAGGACAGCCGACCGCTTTTCGGATTCAGCGTATAGGGTTTGGCGGCGATCGTGATCTTCACCATCAGGCTGTCGGTGGGTAGCGTGGCCTTGTTGTGCAGCGAGTATTTTTCCGGAATGTTGACAAAGATGATGTTGTCCTGGTGGAATTCGTTTATCTTGGCGAAAGACTTGTTTGCGCCCGGCTCGAAGAACTCGAAATAGATGTTGCTGAGCCGCTGGGCGTCGGTCTTGTTGATCTGGTAGTTGATCTTGAGTTTAGTGCCCTTTTCGTTGTAGGTCGTGGTTTTGGTCAGGGAGACGATCGGTTCCTGCCAGGTGATGGAAAGGCGGTCGCCCTTGTCCATGGGCTTGTCTTCCACCCAAAACTTCGCTGCCTGGGGCAGGTCTTTGCTCTCGGCCAAAACGGCCTTGGCCAAGGTGCTGGGAGGCGAGGCCTGTCCGCCAAAATCCTGGAACTGGATCACGTAGCGGGCGCCAAGCGCGGCATCCCAACTAAATCCGGGAGGCAGGGGCCGCTTTTCGCCCTCACCCACGGCGCAGTAATTGGCCAGTGATCCTCCGCCCACGGGTCCCTGGGCGATCGGAATCCCGCGCTGAGCGAGAATTCCCAGTTGTCCACCTGGATCCATGCGGTTCCACACGCTGTCCGAAACGGCTGTCACAGCGTAGATGGCATACATTCCGATGTCGTCTTTGTTCAGCGGGTATTCCCATTCGAACTGCAGGGCTTTTTTGTCGTTCAGGGCTGTGCAGTAAAGCCCGAGGGCCTTATCAGGGGCGTCGTCCACCGGAGAGCCGCTGGTGGGTTTGGCGATGCCCAGATACTGGTTTCGCTCGTTGACGGGCACCACTGTGTAGTAATATTTTACGGGAGTTTGTCCGGGGGCGGAACTCTTCAGCGAAGCCAGGATCGTCTGCTGGTTGAATTTCATCCCGGCATAGACCGTGGAGTCCTTTTCGCTGGCGGAACGCGCCTTGACAGAGTGATAATAGTAATCGCGGTCGGTCATCTGGGAATACAGGTTGAAACATTCGCTCAGCCTGGCTGCCAGTTTCGTGTCGCGCGGGACGCCCCGGTAAAGGATGCTGCCCTGGTTGCCTTTCTCGTTTTTCAGTTTCCCGGGGGAAGTCAGGTCGATCAGAGTGTTGTAACCGCTGTCGTAATAGTACATGACGTCCGAGGCCACGCCGGTTTTGACGTTGACCTGCACCGAGGCGAGGAAAAACAGGGTGTCCGGATTGACGCCGCGGTAGATGCGGTATTCCTGAACCCGCTGATCACGCGGAAGCGGCTTCCAACTGATCATCAGGCCGTCCCCGCCGTCGTTCAGGATGTCTTCCACCCGGAGGTTTTGAACGACTGTATCTTTCAGCTTGTTCTGGTCGCCGCTGCCCGCTCTGCTGCATCCAAAGATGAGCAAACCCGTCAGCAGGGCCAGGATTATGAGCTTCAGGTACAACTTCATACGCTTACTCCTGTGCCATTTTCAAGTGTTTTAATCCATTGAATTGCATCACTTAAAAATGCCCCATATTGTCAAATCCTTTTTTGAGCAGAGGATATCTCTCACGGCAGGACGCCTCGGCCGGAGGAAGATGTTTGCCTTTTAGTGTTTAAACGATATTCCCGCTGCATTTGTTAACAGCATTTGGATCAATTCATTGAATATTCTTCCGCGAAATCTGTGTGAATTTCAATAATACAGCTTGACAATAATTCCGCCTTCAGAGTTATCTATAACCGAGAGTCAGGATCAACTCCGACCCGATCCGGAGCCGCTTCGAGCGGCTGGTTGGAACTACAATTAGTCATCAAAACTGGAGATTTCACATTTAATCCGCCCTTTCCAGCGGGACAGATCACTGCCGCGAACAGCGGCGCAAACAGAATTGAGAACCCGCCCCGGGGTGAAACAACTGCAAACAACGATTTATTTCCCAAGGAGCCAGAACCATGAACGGAAAATCGACCACAGTACTACTCTTGCTGCTGATGATCCTTTTTGCCGCCAGCCTACCGGCGCAAACGACCGTCACCATCGGCAGCGGGACCTCCACCAACCAGTACATTCCCCTGCGTTGCCGGGGTTACTACAGCTACACGCAGCAGATCTACACCCAGGCGCAGATCAACTACTCAGGATCCATCGAAAAACTCAGGTTCTACAAAGCTTCCAGCACCACGCCTTCCTACAGCGGCAGCTGGACGGTCTATCTGGGCCTGACCGCCAAAGGCGGTTTCGCTTCCACATCCGATTGGGTGCCGCTTTCCGGCCTGACCCAGGTCTTCAGCGGAACCGTCAGCCTATCCGGCACGGGCTGGCGGGAGATCACGCTGGCCACGCCTTTCACCTACAACAATTCCGGCAACCTCGTCGTCGCGGTGGACGAAAACACTTCCGGCCGCGCCAGTTCCGAGATCTACTGGAGGGTCTTTACCAGCAGTGCAAATACCGGCCTCTTCTATGACGGCAGCAGCAATCCCTCCCCCGCTTCGCCCCCGGAGGGAACACTGTCCTCTGCGATCGACCAGCTGCAACTTGGCTTCGCCGCTCCGCCTCCCGGCCCGGTCACGGTCTTTCCCTATTCCGAAAGCTTTGACGGCACGACCTTCCCGCCCACCGGCTGGCTGAACTTCCGCACCGCGGGGAGCGGGACCGGCACCTGGAACCGCGCCACCTCCGGCAGCAATCCCACCTGCAGCCCCTTTACCGGAGCCGGAATGGCCCGCTATAACAGCGATTCCTACGCATCCGGCACCTGCGGCGTGCTGGTCACTCCACCATTGAATGTGCCTGAAGACGGCTACTCGGTCAGTTTCCGCATCTATCGCGACACCGCCAGCGGGGCCGATAAACTGTGCGTGCATTACAACACTGCCGCCAATCTCTCGGGCGCCACGCTCCTGGGTACGATCACCCGCCCGACCTCATCTTCACCTTACGTACGCGACGCCGGCTGGTACAAATACACGCTCGACCTTCCCGCCGGCTCTGGAGGCAATGCCCGCTACCTGGTTTTTGAGGGAGTGAGTGCAGCGGGGAACAACATCTTCGTGGACGATGTCAGCGTGTTCAAGCCCTCCGTGCCCGTTCCCGAGCCGCGTTTCGTGGCCGAGTGGGAGCCCGCCCTGGGAGCCATCATCCGCTATCCTTTTGGCCAACCCAATGCCCTGATCGCCGACCTTTCCAACCAGGGCCTGCTCTACGTGGTCGTTTCCTCCTCCAGCCAAAGCGCCTGCAACTCCGCGCTCAACGCCATTTCCGGGATGAACATGGCCAATGTCCGCTATGTCAACGCTGCCACGGACACTTACTGGACGAGAGATTACGGCCCCTGGACCATCTTCGACGGCAACCGCCAGATGAAGATCGTCGATTTCAGCTACAACCGCCCCCGCTACAATGACGACAAGATCCCCATCACGATCGCCAATTACCTCGGGATCGATTATTACACTATGAACTTCACCGCCACCGGTGGCAACATCATGACCGACGGCAACGGCAAGGCCATGTCCACCGACCTCGTCCTGCGCGAAAACGCCCTGCTCAACCAGTCCTACATCAACAACATGTTTGAGGACTACCTCGGCGTCGGGGAATACCAGATTTACAGCGATCCCCTGCTTAGCGGCTCCATCGACCACATCGACTGCTGGGGCAAGCTGCTGGACGTGGACAAAGTCCTCATCGCCCAGGTCCCGAGTTCGCATTCCAACTACTCCGCGCTCGAGGCCGCCGTCGCCGCCTGGCAGACCAAAACCTCCAGCTATGGCACGCCCTACCGCATCTACCGGGTTTACGCCCCCAACAACCAGCCCTACACCAATTCCTTCATCCTCAATAAAAAGATCTACGTTCCGCAATCCTCATCCTCGCCGACCTCCTACGACCTCGCGGCTGTCCAGACCTACCAGGCCGCCATGCCCGGCTACAGCGTCGTGAGTTATTACAATTCCTCCTTCCTCTCCGACGACGCCATCCATTGCCGCGCCAACACGGTCTTCGACGCCAATATGGTCCACGTCTGGCACAACCCCGTAGCCAGCGCGGAAGCGAACAGCCTCCTGGACATCGCGGCGGAGATCAGTTCTGCCTACTCCGTGGATACCGACAGCACCTACGTTTCCTACCGCTACAAAAACAATGCGACGGGAAGTTACTCCAACTGGGTGACCGTCCCGCTCGAGTGGTCTTACGACGATGTCTGGAGTGCCCAGATCCCCGTTCCCGCCTACGGTTACACGCTCTACTACACGCTCCGCGCCACGGACGTGAACGGACGCAGCCATTACGAAAACCTCTGCGGCCGCCTGGATCCCTTCGCGGTGTCCGTAACCCAGGCCAAACAAGGCTCCGCGGACGGCGCTCCGACGCTCCCTTTGGGGACTGAACTGAAAGCCCTCTACCCCAATCCTTTCAGTTCCGCGCTCGCGCTGCCCTTCAGCTTGGGGGAACGATCCGCGGTGAGTTTCCGCGTCTTCAACCAACGCGGCCAATTGGTCCGCAGCCTTGACCTGGGCACCAGGGAGGCGGGCGAACATCAGGCTGAATGGGATGGCAGGGACGATTCCGGCCAAACCTGCGCCGCGGGGATATATTTCGTGAACATGTCCGCCGGCGGCACCGACCACCTGCGCAAGGCGCTTCTGGTTAAGTAAGCCAAAGCTTCATCCACATTCAATATCCGGCTCGGAGGGCATTGTAGGGAGGCAGATCCGGCGTTTCCGCTCAAACGATGATAAGCCTACCCGCTCCCAGAGCCCAAAACAACGCTGCCGGAACCTGAGATCCCGGCAGCGCATGCTTAAATCCTCATCCTTCCCCGATCCCGGCGGAAGGGACAATCTTTCAATCTGGATAGGTCAGGGTGCAGGCCTGTGAAACCTTGATCCAATACCCTTTGCCGGGCTCCATCTGGGTGAGCGTGGATCTGGCTTTGGCGGGTGTGTAGCTGTCGGACAGGTAGCGCACTTCCTCAAGCCAGGCTGAGATGCCGGCCAGAGCTGTAGTGACGGACAGGGCGCCCTCGGGAAGGTAGGAAACGAGGTTCCAGCCGGCTTTGAGGGATATGGGATGCGTGGAGGCGTCGACCTGTTCCCCGGTCACATTCAAGGTGGCGGTTGAAGCCAGATTGACCCAGTAGCCCTCGCCTACGGACATTGATGTCAGGGTGTTAAACTGCTCCGGCATCCCCGGAGCGAAGCTGCGGCTGGCGTTTTTCACTTGCAGCAAGCCGCTGGTCCCGGCAAAGACATCTTCCACGGAATAGGAGGCGGGCACGACGTTCAGGCTGATCAGGTTCCACCCGGCGTACAGGGCGATCGTCTGGGCGTTCGGCACCTGGCCAAATACGATGCTGACGGGGGTGTATTGTCCAGCGGTGACGGTCACCTGCACGGTCTGCGGTTCGTATCCCGCGGTCGCTACGGACAGCGTGTAGGTCCCCGGGCTGAGGTAGCGGTAGAAATCCCCGTGGGCGGGATCGGTCTCCACCACGCTGTAGGAGTTATCATAACCGGTGACGGTGATCGCGGCGCCGAGCGGATTTCCCCAGGCGTCGGCGACCGTTCCGCGTATGCCCAGCAGCGCCTGTTCCAGATAGGAGAGGAAGGCGTCGTAATTGTAATTCCAGTAATTGGGCAGGGTGGCAGCCGCGGGTGCTTTGGTGAGCGAGATCTCGATGGTAACCTCGCGACCGTGCGCGGTGTAGTTCATCCAATCCTGCCTGCCGCCGGTGATCACATACCAGTCCGCGCCGTTGGTCACGCCGTTGTCGCTCACGTCGGTAAAGTATCCGCTGGGTCCGTGGGCCTGGGCGCTGGCGGCGTAAACGAGGCTGCTGCTGTAATACCAACTGTCGTCCGGATGGTTGGTGTAAGTGTAATCCCAGGGATAATTGACCACTTCCGAACCGCCGTGGAAATTGGCGCCAAACGCTATGTGGCGCGCATTGGCGAAGTTCATCACTACCGAGGTCTCGGTCTGGAGCGGTTGTCCGCTGTACTGGCTGCCGTTGGGATCGGGGAAATTGCGGTTGAGGTCGTATCCGTTGGCATTGTAGCGGCGGGCGCCGGAGACCGTGGAGTTGCCGCCGTAGTAAGTCCCGTCGGGATTGGTGTTCGGGCTGATCCAGATCTCCAGGTTGTCCACCAGGTTCGTGATGCGGGTGTCCGTTCCGTAATTGCTGAGCAGCGTGTCGATCAGGCGTAGCATTAAAACGAAGCCGGTTAGTTCGTCGCCGTGGATGGTGCCGGTGTACATAACCTCCGGCTCTTGCTCGCTGGCGGACACGTTGTCCGAGATCTTGGCGAAGAGGATCTGGCGTCCGTTGACGGTGTAGCCGGCGCTGATTATCTGGCAGAGATTGGGATGGGCGGCGGCAAAGCCGTTCATCATCGCCACGTAGGCGTCGTAAGTGGGGTAGGAGTCCCACAGTCGCAATTGGCTTTGATTGGCGCTCATCACGGCCGGATAGAGGCTGGCGGGATCGGGAAGCAGTTCCGCCCGGTAGCCCAGTTTGCCGAATTCGTCCCATTCGTCGTCATTGGCGTAGGCGTAAACCCAATTGCCCCGCACCGCGTCGATGGAGACCACGTTCGTCAGGGACTGCAGTTCAGCCTTGTCACTGATCTCGAAGCGGAAATAGTATTGGGTCCAGTCCCTGGCCGCCAGAGGCAGAAGGAATAGAACTGCGATGGCGGCGAGCAGGACGCCCTTCATTGGTCGCTCCGTTTGGTCCAGAGTTCGCGCTCTGCTCGGACGCGGTAGAAAGCGGCAGGCAGGTTTGATTCATCCAGATACTGCAATCCGCTTACATTAGCCAGGAAGATATATTCGCCGTAGGGCTCCGTGGCGCGGTAGATGTTGTAGCTGGTGGCGAAGGGCACTGCCGGCCAATTCAGCAGCAGCCCTTCCGCCTGCCATGCGCATGCGGGTTCTGGCGTCGCCAGGATGATCTCACTCACGCCGTTGATGGGGATGGGCGTGGAATCTCCCAGCACCTGGCCGAAGTTCAGAGAGTAGTTTTCCAGTACCGGATACGTGGTCTGGGTGGTGTAGTCCCAAATGCGGAAACTGACCGTCTCGCCTTCGCTGGCCAGGTTCACCAACAGGGTCGCATAGGCCTGCCCGCCACTCACCGTGACGTCGCACATTCCGCGGCATTCCTCGCCGACGAAGGCGCCGACCATGTCGTTGAGCGCGCAGGCAGTCCAGTCGATGGTCGCCACGCCATAGACGGTGGCGGAGTTGTTGGGATAGCTGACCGGTGTCCAATCCGGCGCCACGGCGGTATAAACGTTCACGCACGCGACATCGGAGGCCGTGGCGATACCGTCGCTCACGGTGAAGGTCAGGTATTCCAGGCCGGTCCAGTTCTGCACGGTGCTCAAGGTCACCGTCAAGCCGCTGATATCCACCAGGACTTGGGAGTTTCCAGTCACCGCCAGGGTCAGCGGGTCGTTGTCCTGGTCGTTGAGGAAGGGCGTGAAATCCAGCACGAGGGTGGCGTTCTTTTCCAGGGAAATGCAGTTCGGCAGATCGATTGTGGGAGCGTGGTTGGGGATGTAGCCGCTGCCGGTGAGCGCGATGTTGACGGTCCCTTCGTCGCTGTCGTTGCTGGTGACCACGGCGTTGCCGTTGTAGGCGGTTGCCGCGGTGGGCGCGAAGGTGAGGGTAAAGGTCTTGGAAGAGCCGGCGTTCACGCTGTAACTCAGGGTGTTGCGTTCAAACGCGGCGGTCTTGAGTATGGCTTTTTCGATTTCGTTACCGCGGGCCGCCAGGGCCACGGAATAGCCGGTGGGAGTGCTGATCGTGCCGTTCAGGACGGCGCTGCCGATGTTTTGGATGGTGAACTGCTGCGTGACGGTGGAGCCGACCGCGACGGAGCCGAAGGGGATCGAAAGCGGATTGACCACGATCTCCGGGCTGGCCTGCGCGGCCACTCCCAGCCTCACGTTGGGCCGGTAGGTGGAAGTCGAGCCGCCGTTAAATACGCTGGTCTCATCGGTCGAATCGCTGCGGAGGTAGCGGTAGCCGTTGGTGACGCTGCTGTATTGCGTGGTCCCGGATGAGTTATAGGAACCGATCAGGCCAAAGGCGGTGTCGATCACGATGTTGCTTGTCCCGTTCCAGGTGAAAGGCGTGGAGAGCGTCAGCATGTTGTAGCCGGTGGTCGTTGGCTGGTAGGAAGTTGCGCTGTAAACCGTGGTCAGGCCGGAAGAGATCCAGCTGGACACGTTGGTTGATGCCGTGTGTCCCATCCGCACCACGAAGTTCGGCATGGCCAGCGACGGCAAGCCGGTGACGTTGAAGCCGATCTGGGTGATGTTGATCGGTCCCGTGACTCCGGCGGCGTTCAGTTCTGAGGCCAGATAGACGGATTGGCCGTGTAAACTCTGGTACCAGACGTTGATCGGGCAGGCGTCGTTGGTTCCCGTGTTGGAGGTGCCGGTGCCGATGACCACGAAACTTGTCAGCGACGGGGTCGCGTTGACCGTGGCGGTCGCCCCCGATTCGCCTCCCGTGTAAACCGCGGTGAGGTAATAGCTGTAAGTGCTGCCGTTGACGACGGCCGTGTCGGTGTATGTCAGGCCGGTGACAGTGTTCAGCAGCGCGCCGTTCTTGAAGATCTTGTAGCCGGTGGGCGTTCCGAACGCGGGAGCCTGCCAGTTGAGGTTCACGAATCCGTTGCCGCCAAAGGCGGTCAGGTTTTGTGGCGGATAGAAGGAGTAAAGGTTTGTGGAGGCGGGGAAGACGATGTCGTCCACCCAGGCGCAGTCGGAGCCGTTGGAAACGCTGCCATCCTTCACATATTCCCACTTCAGGACGCGCGGGCCGGCGGCCAGCGTGTAAGAAGCCTGGGTCCAATCAACCGTTCCCGACCATTGATTTTGCTGGGCGCCGTCGATATAGAATTTCAGAAAATCGTAAGTGGCTTCGCTGGAGACCTTGTAGTAGAAGGTCAGCGTGCCGGAGGAAGTCAGCACCCGCGTGGTTTCCAGGGTGCTGGACTGGCTGTGGGTGATGGTTCCGCTTTTAGCCGCGTAGCCCGCGCTGTGATAGGTTCCGTTGTCGATCGTCCAGGGATAACTGCCCTGAATCCAGGGGTAGGAATTGAAATTTCCGGTGGAAAAGTCTTCCACGATCAGCCCGACGCTCAGGTTTTCCGTCTTGTTCGCGGTGTAGGCTCCGGCGACGGCGTTGAAAACCAGGTTGGCCACGGTACCGACGGTCACGCTGGAAGCGGCCGTGACGGAGAAAGTGAGATTTGCCGTTCCAAAGGGGGCGATGGCGGAGAAGGACGCGTTTCCGGAGTTGACCGTGATGCCGCTCGTGGCGCAGGTCAGGGTTCCCGAACCTGCCGGGGACGCTGCTCCGCCGGCGTTGTTCAAAGGCATGGTGACGGTCACGGTTTCGCCGGGATCGAGCCTGCCGTTGCCGTTTCCGGGCGCGGGATCGGAGATCGCCATGGTCCCGAAGGCGAGCGCCGGGGCGTTCAGCGTCTGGCTGAAATTATTGGTCCAGGTGGAAGCGCCCACCATGGTGATGGTAAAGTTGGCTACTGTGCCGTTAGCGACGTTGTTGGCAATGGAAATTCCGTAAGCGCCGTTGACTGTCGTGGTGGCGCCGGCGGCCAGGGAGGCGACGGTTTCCGTGCCGTCCGTGATGGTGACGCCTGGAGTGCTGCAACTAAGCGTGCAAACCACATTGGTGGCGGCGACCGAGCCCACGTTCTTGAAGGTCACGTTGAAATTGCCGCTCTCGTTGTAATCCGGCGCGTTGTTGTTGCCGTCGGCGTAACTGACGGCGGTCACGCTCATGTAGGGACCGCTGTTGGGAATGACCGCCACATCTGAGATGAGGGTGATCTTATTCTGCGCGGTGATCACGAGTTTGGCCGTGCCAACAGTCGTGAAGGGCGTGATGGCCAAGGTCAGTGAACCATTGGCCGGCACCAGTGCCGTTCCGTAATTCACTCCGCCCATGGTGAGCGCCACGCGCGAATAGGGCTCGGCGGTCACGGTGATCGAGGTCGCGCCGATCAGGATCTCCGCGGGATAGGTGGCGGCGTTGGCGTCCGGAACTCCCAGATAGGTCATCAACGAAGGATCGCCCATGATGGAGTAGATCTCCCAATAGTAATTCTGGTAAGTGCTTGCGGACTGCACCACGGCGAGGTTGCCCATGAAATTGGTCTCGCCGACCGTGGTCGCCCAATCGGTGAAGGCTTCGCCGTGGGTGTGGAACATCGCGTCGTAGGCGCCGAGCGTGGTGGCGCTGTAGGGATGCGCGGCGGCCTGGATGGGAGTCTTGTAGCCGATCCCCCACCAGTAGTCTTCGTTCCAATAGGTGCTGTTGGTGCCGCCGATGTAGGCCACGCCTCCGGCGTTGGCTTTGCGGATGACCGCTTCGCCGAAACAGGGGCTGGAATAGTCAAAGGCGTTGGTCAGACAGCAATTGCCGACCATCACGCCGTATTTGTTGGTGTTGGTCATGGCGTTGACGTCCGAGACGCTGAAGGCGGGATCGTACCAGCCGGTCTCGCTGCCGTGCGCGGTGTAATTTATATAGCCCCGGCCGGCGTTGGCGTTGGCGATGACCTGCGCGTCGCTGCTGGCGGAAGCGGGGTAGAGATAGGTGTCGGAAGTGATGCCGTTGGTGGCGTTGAAATAATGCGTTGTGCCATAGTTGATCTGGCCGTTGCCGTAGGTGGGGGCGTAAGTGGCGTCCGCGCCGGCGATCATCACCGCGTTGCCCAGATAACTCAGGCTCGGCATCAGGGTCTTTTCAAATGTCATGGTCTTAGTGATGACGTTGGTCAGTTCGGTGGCGCTGGAGACGGAAAAGCGCCCGTAATACATTTCCGGGACGTAATCTGTGCCTTGCAGCCGGACGTAATAGTTGTCGGTCACGTGGTCGTTGCTGGGGCTGGTGACCGTGGCCGGACTGGCGATGATGTTGTCCCCGGAAGTGGAGGTGTCGCCCACGATCAGGAGGTAGGTGGGAGCGGGATCCTGGGCCGTGGCGGCGCTCCAGACGCCAGCCATGTAGGTCTTGATGGCGGAAACGGAATTGGTGACGGTCCCGCCTGTCCCGACGGTGGTGACCACGACGTTGTAGCCCTGCTGCTTTTTCCAATCCACGTAAGTCTGCAGGGTGCTGACGTAGTTGGGCGGGCAGAGGATGAGGATCTTGGTGGGGTAGCGCACGAGGCTGGTGCGGTCGTTCTGCTCCCAATTGAAGAGGGATTGGGCATACATGCGGTCAAATTCCCAGGAGCCGGTTTTGGCCAAAAGTTCGGCCGTGGCGATCAGGTCGGGATGTTCGAAATCGATGCGGACAGAGGCTTCCTGCACGATCCGGAGCGAGTTTTGGACGGGGTCGTAACGCACCGGAAAATAATCCAGAGCAAAGATGCGCACTCCGCGCATAAAGCCGATCTCGCTCACCCGGACGAGTTCCTGCTCCGCAAAGCCGGGCGTGGCGTAGGTTTTTTCGTCCAGCGCGAAAGTGATAGTAGCAGGGTCGGCGGATTTGGAGACCGATTCCTGCGCCGGCAGGATGCGGTGTTTGAGCTGGCTGTCCATGCCGCTGAGGTCGCGCGCGGTGCTGGAATTGACTGTAAAGCGCACATCAGCGCCGACGGGAACGGCGATCAGTTTACGCAGCATCGGGAGTTGGGGCTGCCCGACTTCGTTGGTGCGAGACCAGCCCTCGACGTAGAGTTCGTCGAAGACGCCCGCTTTGGTCTGCGTTTCCCGGATCTTCAGTTCGCCCAGGCGGTATTGCAGATTGAAACCAAGATCGGAATTGTCGTTAAGCAGTGCCTGGTTGCCTGTTCCGGACAGGCTGACTATCCTGTCCTGGCCCGCGAGGCCGAACGCCGCGCAGAGCAAAAGAGTCAGAATAATGGCAAACTTGCCGGGTAAACATTTATTCATGGGATACTCCTTACTTCCTGAGTAAATCTTATATGGAGCAAATATCGTTCCACACATTTTATTCATTCTGAATAGGGCGGTGATCGTTTACACCTATGATCAATATTCTATCTCCAGGCCCAGAACCCCTGTTTGTTCGTCTCTTCCCCGCCACCGCCCGAGTTCCCGCCCATTCGGCAGGATCTCGACGGGAGGCCAGATAGAAGCGATCGGGGGAATTCTCAGGGGGAGATTATGTGGGATTAGCGGTCAATAACTTGAGGTTTCTGTTGCAGAACCGGTTCACTTGATCTTCAGCTCCGAAACATGGACTTCCCAGCGGTTGAGGTCATGGTTGAGCAGCAGGATGCCCTCTTTTTCCTTCAGGCGCGAGTAGATGTATTGTTTGGCCCGGACGGTGTCCTTGCGGCAGACGTCGTAGGCAGAAGTGACGGCGAGGGCGGTGTGGAACATGGTGGGAACGATGTCCGCCGGATAGACGTAGTAGCCGTCGGGGGATTCGATCTCCACGATTTGGCTGCCGTTGGTGTGGCCGCCGGTGAGGGTGAGCGTCACGCCCGGCGCAATCTCGCGGTCGCCTTCGATCAGTTCCAGCCGTTCGGAATCCTCCAGCAGCGAGAGTTGTTGGGCAAAGGCGTAGGCAGCGCGGTTGAGTCCGTCGGGGTTTTTGGCGGTGTCCCATTCGATTTTCTGGATCCAGTGGCGGGCTTTGGGGAAGGTGAGCCGGTCGCGGTCGGCAAATCCGGTCACGATCCCGCCGGCGTGGTCAAAATGCAGATGGGTGAGCACGACGTCGGTGACATCTTCATCCTTGATCCCGAGGGCGCTCAAAGACACCGGCAGCAGGAAGTTGGAAGGTTTGTAAATGTCCCGCTGCTTGTCGGTGAGCCGGTTGCCGAGGCCGGTATCCACGAGGATGACGCGGCCTTCAGCACGGATCAGCAGCAGGTTGAGCGCGAGGTTCTTGCGGTGGCGTTCGTCGGTGTGGACGGTCTTGCCCCAAATGGCGCGGGGGAGGACGCCGAGCATGGCGCCGCCGTCGGTCCAGTAATCGCCCGCAGAAACCTTGTGCAGGGAAAGGGACATATTAGTTTTTACGGTCTTCGGCCTTGCGGGGCGGGCGTTTGGGGGCCTGTTTACGGGTCTGGCTGAGAACTTCGGATTCGCTCTGCTTGGCGGAGAAGATCACGATGCGCTTCTTTTCGCCTTCGCCGATGGTGAGGGTGCGCAAGCCGCGGTCGCGTTCGATGTGGCGATGGATGATGCGCCTGTCGCCGGCGTTCATGGGCTCGAGGGTGAGGGGCTTGCCCTGTTCGCGGACTTTCTTGATGATAGGCAAAAACTGGCGGAGGAACTGGGCTTCGCGGCGTTCGCGGTAGCCATCGGCATCCAGGTAGATGCGTTCCAGGCCTTTTTCCCCTTCATAGATGCGGTTGACGAAAAATTGCAGGGTCTCCAGCATGGAGCCGTTTTTGCCGATCAGAAAGCCGGTGTCCTTGCTGCCCTTGATGTCCAGATAGACCGATTTGCCCTCGGTTTTGGCCTCGATTTTGTCATAGGCGACGCCCATTTTTTGCAGCAGGCGGCTCAGGAAGAGTGACGCCCGGTCGGCGAGTTCGGGGAGGTCGAAGCGGACGACGGCGGTCTTGCTGCCAAAGAGACCCAAAAAGCCAGAGGAAGGTTTTTTCACGACCGTGTATTTGAGTTCCCAGTCTTTGATCTTGTGTTCGGAGCAGAATTCGCGGATGAGGGATTCGACGCTGGGTCCGGTCTTTTCGATAGTGTTCATGCGGTTTCCTTTTGTTTAAGATGTTTTTGCAGGTAGTACTGGTGCACCACGCTGAGAATGTTGAATACGGCGTAATAGAGAACGAGCCCAGAAGGCAAGCCCATAAAGATGAAGAACATCATGATGGGCATGACCCAGGTCATCATTTTCGTGCTTTGCTGCATGGCCTTTTGCTTTTCATCCATCTTGTCCAGCGCTTCCTGCGAAGGGCGGGTCATCAGGCTTTGCAGGATCATGAAGGCGGCCATCAGAATCGGCAAAATGTAGAGCGGGTCGGGCTCGGAGAGATCCTTGAGCCAGCCGAAGAACTTCGCATTGCGCATATCCATCGTGTAGCGCAGGACGTTGTAGAGGGCGATGAAGATCGGCATCTGCAGCAAAAGCGGGAAACAGCCGGAGAAGGGGCTGGCGCCGGCTTCCTTGTAGAGTTTGGAAAGCTCCGCCTGCAGGGTCTGGGGATCGCTTTTGTATTTGGCCTGGATGGCCTGGACCTGGGGTTGGATCTTCTGCATCTTCAGGTTGGCGTTCATACTCTTCTGCGTGAGCGGATGAAGGATGAGCTTGAGGATGATGGAGAAGATGATGATCACGACGCCGTAGTTGGGAATGAAGCTGTGCAGGAATTTGAGTAGCCAGGCGATCGCGTTGGAAAGCCAGCGCAGCCAGCCCGGACCGCGCTCCGGAACGAGTTCCAGCCGCGTCCCGGCGTAACTTTTCAAGAGATCGTAATCCGCCGGCCCGGTGTAAAGCAGGAAGCTCTGCTCCCAGACGGAGGAGGGGTTGCGGTCGTAGGAATCGAGCACGATGGAGGGATTGCCGGTCTCGGGATTGGGCTGGGCCTTGTAATTGCGGATCAGTTGGTTTCCGGTCTCGCTGATGGCGATGGCAAAATACTTGGAGCGCAGGGCGGCCCACTTGAACGAGTTGAGGGCGCCGGAAGGCTTGTCCTTGGCCACTTTGCCGAGGGTGATCTTCGCAAGGTCGTTGGAGGCGAAGAGCAGCAGCTTGTAGTCCGTGTTCTTGGTCTTGGGCTTGATCTTTTCGCTGTCCGCGATCCCGGCGGAGAAATCGTATTCGATCCCGTTGACGGGCAGGCTGTCCTGCACGGTCACGTACATCTGCAGGCCGTATTTGTCATCCAGGGCGAAGGCCTTTTTGACCAGCGGCTTGCTTACCGGGCCGAGCCAGAAGACCAAACTGTCCGGAGCCGGCTGGCTGTGGTGCCAGTTCAGCGTTTTCAGGTCGGGTCCGGCGTTGGGGCCAAGCAGCGTGATTCCGGCGAGGCTTTTTCCGGCCGGGACGAGATCGACCAACTGATGGTTGTTCCCGGTCTGGTACTTTTTCAGTTCCAGGGAATTGATCTGGGCGCCCAGAGTGGAAAATTTAACTGTGATCACAGCATTGGCCAGCGTGACTGTTTGGGTGCTGTCCGCTCCGCTGTAGCGGCCCTGGCTGACGGCGGCCGGGGCGGTGACGGCGGTTCCGGCTTGCGGCTGGATCAGGGTGTCCCGCTTGACGCTTTCTTGGGCCTGGGCTTGGTTGGCGGGCGGGGTTTTGGGCTTGAGAACGTAGGTTTGCAGGACCATGAAGATCACGATGACGATGAACATGGCCAAAAGTGTGCGTTTATCCACTGTCACTCCTTAAGGAAGCGGGTCGTAGCCGCCCTTGCAGAAAGGGTTGCAACGCAAGACGCGCCAAGCGGTCAGGCCCAGCGCCTTAAAAAAGTTGTATTTACGGAAGGCCTCCAGGCCGTAGAGGCTGCAGCTGGGCTCAAAGCGGCACACGCGCGGCAGCCAGGGCGAAAAGAGTTTCCGATACCCGACGATCAGCAGGATGAAAAGGTGGTTGGGCAGCCGGAGCAGGCAGCTCAGGATCTTGCCCGCAACTGGCCGGTCAGGTCTGTCAGTTCCTGGCACAGGTCCTGCCAAGTGAGTTCCCCGGCGCCGGATCTGGCGACGAGGTTGAGTTTGAAGCCGGAGGGCAAAACGTCCCGCTGCAGGCGCAGCCAGGCTTTGACGCGCCGTTTGAGCAGGTTGCGCAGATGCGCCTTGCCGGTCTTTCTGCTGATAGTGAGGCCAATGGCAAATTCAGAGGGTGAGGAAAGGACCGCTGCATAGAAATGGGAAGACCGGAGCGCGAACTCCGGCGATTTGAATTCCCCGTATTCCTTGTGCTTCGTTATCAGGCGAAGCATGGGTCATACGCTGAGGGTCTTTCTCCCTTTGGCGCGGCGGCGGGCCAGGACTTTGCGTCCGTTGTGCGTGGCCATGCGGCTGCGGAAACCGTGGGTGTTTTTCCGCGAACGGTTGGAGGGCTGGTAAGTGCGTTTCATTTATCTAACTCCTTGAGTGATAAGCAATTTGATATGAAAATCCATAAATTACGGCCGGCCATATATGTCAAGAGCTAAAAATCCGGGTTGGCTTATCCGCCCTTTCCGCTTGACAATTTTCCCTCAGCCACACAAGTCAAACTAATCCACTTTAATAAAGAAATTCCCGGCAGGGGAGGATGGATTTTGGAACTAAATCTCTGGTCCTGGAACGTGAATGGCCTGCGTGCCGTTCTGAACAAGGATTTCATCGCCACCGTCCAGCGCGAAAAACCGGACTGGCTGGGCTTGCAGGAGATCAAACTGCAGGGCCACCAGGTCCCGCCGGAACTGGATGACCTGGCTGATTACAGTTTTTATTGGTCCCACGCGGAGCGCAAGGGCTATTCGGGAACGGCGGTCCTGACGCGGATCGAACCGCAGGAGGTCGGCTGCGGCTTCGGCAATCCGGAGTTCGATTCGGAGGGGCGTATCGTCCGCTGCGAATATCCCGGCCTCATCATCTACAACATCTATTTTCCCAACGGCCAGATGAACGACGAACGCCTGGATTACAAACTGCGCTTTTACGACCGCTGTCTGGAGGTGATGCAGCAAGAGCGCCGGAGCGGCAAAATGGTGCTCGTGACAGGGGATTACAACACCGCGCACAAGGAGATTGACCTCGCCCGGCCCAAGGAAAACGAGAAGACCAGCGGCTTTTTGCCCATCGAGCGTGCCTGGCTGGATAAGATCGTCAGTTTGGGCTGGGTGGATACCTTCCGGAGGTTCCATCCCGAGCCGCAAAGATATTCGTGGTGGAGTTACCGCGCCATGGCCCGGCCCAAGAACATCGGCTGGAGGATCGACTATTTCTTTGTGGACTCAGAGCACCAAAACCAGGTACTGGACGCCGACATCCGCGATGACATCATGGGCTCCGACCATTGCCCGGTCACGCTGAAGGTCAGTCTGCCCTGAAACGGTACATATCGGTAAAATATTCCTCACCCCAGCCGAGTTCGAGTCCGTAATCCCCTTTGCCCTGGTCCAAGGCCAGATGCAGCAGGAAATGGGTTTCATCCCGCCAGTCCGGAACCAGGGGAATCAACCCTTCATAGTAGGTGAAAACGTCGACCTTGACCTGCGTGGAGGAATCCGGAGTGGAGAGCAGGCAGTTGAAATTATCCTTGGACTGGAGTGAAAGGTATTCGAACTCGATGTCGTAAATCTGTTTTGTAGAGAATTCAGCGGGCAGCGGGGTGATAATCCTGGCCAGGGGGATGGCAAAGAGTTGCGTCGTGTAAAGTTTGTCTCCGCTGAGGAAAACGCCCACGCCCGTGTGGGTGAAATCGGATTCCAGGATGTTCACGCGATGGGCGTCCGAGGCCATCCAGCCTTTGACGATGTGCGCCGCCTCGAATTTGTGGTCGCCACGCTCCAACAGATAGAGGTTTTCGCCGATCCCGGCGTTCAGCAGTTGGGGCTTGTATTTTTGGAGGCGGGCGTCCGCTTCCAGCCCTTCCCGGTCTTCATGGGAAAAGAAATCGCCTTCAGCCATGTTTCGGGAGTGCATTGTTGCCAGGTCCTTCAGGTCGGATTGGGGCAGCAGCGGCGCAAGATCGTATTCCGTGCGGATCTGGTTGACCTGGTCCATAATTTGCAGGGCAAAGAGTTCGGAATCGAAATCCTCGGCCAGCAGAGGAAAAAGGGCAGAAAAAAGGATAAGCAGGGCCAGACAGCGCTTCACAGGGCTTCCTAAAAATCGTATTGCAGCCGCACGCCGGCATCCGAAAAGCGCAGCCTGATCTTTTCCTTCTGGCTGTCGAAATCGGAGAGGTGCGCGTCCACATAGGCGTCGAAGACCGACAGCGCGGCCGTGATGCCGATCCACCAGATGTCGTTGTTGAGTTTGTCCTTGTAATCGCGGCTTTGGCTGAGATACAGCTGCTGCTGGTAGCTGTCCTGGGTATTGTGCGCCAGGGCGGCGAAATCGTCACGTTTGCCGTCGTGGAAGATGGCTGAGCCGATCAAAAAGCCCTGCACGCCGATGACGAGGCCGGCTTTCAGATAGGCGTGGTTGTAGATCTGGCCACCGCCGGGCAGGACGAGCGAGTAGAGCGCGGCGCGGGTCGGATCGCGTTTTTCCTGGGCGGCTAATCCGGTTAAAAACGCCAAAACCAGGATCAGCAGAATAAATCTCTTCAATTGCTTTCCTTTATTGTGAGTTAACATTCGCCGTCCAAAGCAGTTTGTCAATGATTTTCTCTGCCTGGCCTTTCCTGGGGCAGCCTGACCAGCCAGCCTCAAGATCGCCTATCCACCCCGAAACGCAGGCTTTTGGCTTCCTGTCCGCTTCGCGCTAAGTACCCGCCCAACTGGCGCGAACTCAGGCAGAAGCATGCACGCGGCCGAATGGTCGGACTCCGGGGAGGAACTGCACAACGATAATATTATGGGCAGCGCATCCTGACTGCAAACGGTCTGCCGAGAGCGCCTGCCGAAGTTTTTTGTGGACAAACTTGTGAGAGCTGAATAAATGGATTTCTCAAAATCAATGCGATGAAGGAACGCGCAGGAAAAGTCATTATGAACAGCGACTCGGACAGTCCGCTACGAAGGATTCGAAACATCGGCATCATGGCCCATATCGATGCCGGCAAGACCACGACCACGGAGCGGATCCTGTTTTACACGGGATTTTTGCACAGGATGGGCGAAGTCCATGACGGAAACACATTTACGGATTGGATGGAACAGGAGCGGGAACGCGGGATCACCATCACTTCCGCCACGGTAACTTGCGTTTGGAAAGACGCGCACATCAATATCATCGATACTCCCGGCCATGTGGATTTCACCGCCGAGGTGGAACGCAGCCTGCGCATCCTCGACGGGGCGGTGGGCGTCTTTTGCGGAGTGGCGGGCGTCGAACCGCAATCCGAAACCGTCTGGCATCAGGCTGACCGCTACAACGTCCCGCGGTTGGCTTACGTGAACAAGCTCGACCGCACCGGAGCCGATTTTGAGCGGGTGGTCGAAATGATCCAGGAACGTCTGACCCCGCTGGCCAAACCGATCAACATCCCCATCGGCAGAGAGGACGGCTTTTCCGGCGTGGTCGACCTGATCACCATGAAGGCCTGGACCTTCGATCCCCTCACCTGGGGCTCGGATGTCCATTTGGAAGAAATTCCGCCCGACCTTTTGCAGCATGCCGAAGAGATGCGTGAAGCCCTGTTGGAAAGCGTGTCCGAATTCGACGACGAACTTCTCGCGGCCTACCTGGAAGGCCATGATATCCCCGAAGATTTACTCCGCCGCGCCATCCGCAAAGGCACCGTCAGCGGGCATTTTGTTCCTGTTTTGTGCGGATCCTCGCTGAAGAACAAGGGCGTCCAGCTGCTGCTCGATGCCATCCGCGATTTTCTGCCCTCGCCGCTGGACGTTCCGCCCTGCCAGGGTTTCGATCCGCAAACCCATGCCGAGATCTCCGTGCCGCCCGATCCCAAAGGACCGTTCGTGGGCATGGCCTTCAAAGTCCAGACGGACAAATATGTGGGCAAACTGGTCTACGTGCGCGTCTATTCCGGAACGCTGAAAAAAGGCTCCACCTACCTGATCGGAAACAGCGGCAAGCGCGAGCGTGTCGCCCGTATCCTGCAGATGATGAGCAACCGCAAGCACGACCTGAACGAACTTCACGCCGGGGACATCGGCGCCTTTGTGGGCAGCAAGTTCCTCAGCACCGGCGATACTATCACCGACGGCAGCCTGGACATACTTTTAAGCAAGATGCATTTCCCGGACAGCGTGATCGCGATCGCCATCGAACCCAAGACCAAAGCCGACCAGGAAAGCCTGAACGATGCCCTGGCCAGGCTGGAGGAAGAGGATCCGACTTTTCAGGTCCGCATCGACAAGGATACCGGCCAGACCCTCATTTCCGGCATGGGCGAGCTGCATCTGGAGATCATCGTGGACCGCCTGCGCCGCGAATTCGGCGTCGGAGCCAATGTCGGAAATCCGCAGGTCACCTACAAGGAAACGATCACCCGGTCTGTCGATTGCGAGGACACCTTCGTGCGCGACCTCAATGGCAAGGGCAATTACGCCTGCGTCAAATTCCGCCTTTCGCCCCTGACTTTGCAGCAATCGGAAGGCGAGGTGAAAAACCTCTACGCGAACCACATCAGCCCGGACAAGATTCCCACGGAATACCACAAAGCGATCGAAGAGGCGGCCCTAAACGCGCTCAACGATGGGCCCCTGATCAGCGGAAACGTGGAACGGGTCAAAATCGAACTGATCGACGGCAACTTCAATCCGGTCGATTCCAACGAACTGGCTTTCCGCATCGCCACCTCCATGGCGGTCGGCAAAGGCTTGCGCGAGGCGTCGCCGGTGGTCATGGAACCCATTATGCTGCTTTCGGTGCTGAGCCCGGACGATTTTGTAGGCGACATCATCGCGGACATCAACGCCAAACGGGGCCACATCTCCGTTTTGCGCCGGCACAACGAATACCAGCAGGAGATTGTGGCGGACGTTCCCCTCTCCGAGCTGTTCGGCTACGCGACCCGCATCCGTTCGCTCAGCCAGGGTCGGGCGATCTACACCCTGGAATTCAAGAAATACGAGATCACCCCGGCGCAGGTGCAGAGCGCGGTCCTGAAGCGGATCCGCGGTTATGTGGAATAATTGCTTGACACTTTCATGAGTATGATTCAAATTGACAATAGCGACGTAGACAAGGAGTTAGGTATGAATATCAACCTGAAGTACGAAGGCGACAGGGCACTGATGTCCATCGATGGCTTCCTCAATAGCGACAACGCTCATTTGTTTCAGGAAAAACTGGACGAAGTGCTGAAATCCGACGCCCGGATGCTGGACCTGGATCTTTTCCAGTGCAAAAACATCAGCAGTGTGGGCATCGGCAAACTGTTGCTCTTCTACAAAGATTTTATCGGTAAAGGCGGCGACATCGAGGTCGTCCGCAGCTCCTCCACCATTTACGATCTTTTCGCGATGCTCAAGCTGAACCAGCTTTTCCCTGTGAATCTAGAATGAACTCCAACCCACCGCGCATCCTGATCGTGGACGACAGCTATTCCGTGGCGGAAAGCCTGAAAGCATATCTTTCGACCAGGGATTACTCGGTGGACAGCGCTTCCAGCGGATATGAAGCCCTGCGTCTGATCCGGAAACACAATTATGACATTGTGGTCTGCGATATCGAGATGCCGGAAGTCTCGGGCCTGGACATCCTGGAAACCATGCGCAATGAAGGCATTTCCAAGAATGTGATCCTGATGACCGGTTATCAGGAAAGGGATTACTACATCCGAGCCATCCAACTGGGAGCGTCGGATTTCATTACCAAACCCGTGGAAGCGGAGCAGCTGCTCAAATCGGTCCAGTCTATCATGGACAAGGACGGCCGTCTCTTCGGCAAAGATGACCTGCTCAACAACCTGGACGACGTCCATTTCAACTGCGTGATCAATCCGCTGAGATATGGCGGTTATTCAATTACGGCGGTTATGGGTCCCTTCTTTTACAAGCACATCAACCTGCCGCAAGACAAGATGAACTCGATAATCCTCTGCGCCGATGAAATGCTCAACAACGCCTTTATCCACGGCGTTTTGGGCCTGACGTCCGTGCAAAGGCACAGCCAGTCCGGCGAGCTGCGGGATCTGATCGCGGCCAAACTGCAGCAACCGCATATCGCTTCACGCCGCATCCGCTTTGAATTGCACATCAACAATTCGGAGGAATGCATCCACGTGACAGTTGAGGACGACGGCGACGGATTTGACCACGAAAGCTGGCTGCAGCGGCTCGCGGAGGAAAAGGACACGAATCTGGAAGGCAGCGGCAGGGGGCTGCGGATGCTGCTGCACCTGAGCGACAATCTGCATTTCGCCAACGGGGGGAGAAAGGTCAGGGTCACGCATTACTACAATTCACATCAGCATTCGGTTGAATGAAAGCCGGTGACCTGATGGCGGCGTTTTCCGCGAAACAGCTTGAGCAGCAGGACCTGAACTACATTCTGGCCGATTTGCTGCATTGCCCGATCCCGGAACTCGCTTTCCGCCGCGGCCAGGAACTGAGTCCGGAGCAGGAAATCCTCTTTCATCAATATTCAAGCCGTTTGCAAAAGGGCGAGCCGCCCCAATACATCCTGGGCAAAGCCTGGTTTTACGGCCTCGAACTGGAGGTCGATCCCGCCGTGCTGATCCCGCGTCCCGAAACGGAAGGGCTGGTGGAACTGGCTTTGCGCCACATCCGGCCGGGGCAAAAAGTCCTGGAGATCGGCACCGGTAGCGGTGCGATTTCCATCGCTTTGCACAAGGCGCGACCGGAGGCCTGTTACACGGCGACAGAGCTCAGTTCTGAAGCGTTACAAATAGCCCGGCGCAACGCCGCGCGCCATAAATGCGCTATTGATTTTCAACTGGCTGATCTGTTTCCGTCCGAGCTTGCGCGCTTTGATTTGATCGTCAGCAATCCGCCCTACGTCAGCCCGCAGGAATATGCAAAACTGGAACCGCGGGTGCGCGATTTCGAGCCCCGGCTGGCGTTATACGCGGACGATGGCGGCCTGGCCTTCTACCGCCGCATTTTGGAAACAGCGCCACAGTTTTTGCCAGAGTGCGGATTGGTGTGTTTCGAGCACGGATACTCACAGCGGAAACCGATCCTCGAACTGGCCGGAAAGCTCGGCTGGGCCTGCCTTGAAGCGCTGCAGGACCTGTCCGGCCGGAACCGCTATTTGCTGCTGCAGAAGTCCGCAGCCAGCGTTACGCCTGCATTTGAAACTTGATTGCTTGGAAAAGGTGAATCATGGACCGTTTTATCATTGAAGGAAACCGCGACCTGGCTGGGACCATCTCCGTCAGCGGCGCGAAAAACGCCATCCTGCCGGCTATGGCGGCCTGCCTCCTGGCACCGGGAAAATCCGTTCTGCGCAACGTTCCCAACCTTATCGACCTCAAAACAATGGCCCATTTGCTGCGTTTTTTGGGCGCCCATGTGGATTTCAATTCCGGCGAGCTTTCCATCGCTGCCGCGACCATCACATCCAATGAAGCGCCCTACGAATTGGTCAGCAAAATGCGGGCCTCCATCTACGTTTTGGGACCGCTGCTGGCCAGGCAGGGCGAGGCTTTGGTTTCATTTCCCGGCGGCTGCGCCATCGGCACCCGGCCCGTGGACCTGCATTTAAAAGCGATGGAAGCCCTCGGAGCCAGGATCAGCGTGGAACACGGCTACATCCACGCCATCGCGGAAAAACTCATTGGGGCGGACATCCATTTTGAAAAATCCAGCGTCGGCGCCACCATCAACGCCCTTATGGCGGCAGTTCTGGCCAGCGGAACCACGCGGATAATCAATGCCGCCCGCGAGCCGGAAGTCGATACGACCATTGAGTTGTTGAACAAAATGGGCGCCCGGATCAGCGGTTTGGGCACGACCAGTTTGACCATCGAAGGCGTGGAAAAACTCGTCCCCGCCGCCATGGACATGATCCCCGACCGCATCGAAGCCGGAACCTTCCTGGTCGCCGGCGCGCTCAGCACCCAGCCAGTCACCGTGGAAAACTGCGTTCCCGGGCATTTGGACAGCCTCCTGGAAAAGCTCCGCGCGGCAGGCTGCGAATTGGATATCCGGGATACCGGCATCACCGTCAATCCTCCCCAAAAGATCAAGCCGGTGGATGTGCTCACTTTGCCCTATCCGGGATTTCCGACCGACCTGCAAGCCCAATTTACGGTCCTGATGACCCTCGCCGACGGCGTCAGCTTCATCGAGGACACGATCTTTCCCGACCGCTTTATGTACGTCGCCGAATTGAACCGTTTGCAGGCGGACATCCGCATGGAACGCAACGTCGCCCGCGTTAGAGGAGTGGCCTCCCTCAGCGGCGCGGAGGTCATGGCCAGCGATCTGCGCGCCAGCGCGGCTTTGGTCTTGGCCGGGATCGTGGCGCAAGGCCAGACGACGATCTCGCGCATCTACCACATCGACCGGGGTTACGACCACATCGAGGAAAAACTCAACCGCCTGGGAGCGAGGATCAAGCGTGAAACAGCCTGAGCAGATCCTGGTGACCGGCGGGGCGGGCTTCATCGGCTCGCATCTTTGCGAAGCCTTGCTGGGCAAGGGTTATGAGGTTGTCTGCCTGGATAATTTTTACCCGTCCTACGAACCTTCCATCAAAAAGAGGAACATCGCCCAGTGCGGCCTCAATCCGCGTTTTACGCTTGTCCGCGCCGACATCTGCGACAGTGACGAGTTACGGGAAAAACTGGCCAAATTCACTTTCGCAGCGGTTATCCATCTTGCCGCGCTGGCTGGAGTGCGGCCCTCGGTTTTAGAGCCGGAAAGATATGCCCGCGTCAACGTGCTGGGAACCCTGAACCTGCTGCAATACTGCGAGTTCAACCATATTTCGAGATTCATTTTCGCCTCCTCCTCCTCGATCTACGGCAACGATCCCCACATCCCTTTCTCGGAGAGCGATCCGGTCGATAATCCGATCTCGCCCTACGCGGCCACCAAAAAGGCTGGGGAATTGCTCTGCCACACCTGGCACAATTTGCATAAAATTTCCGTGCTGTGCTTGCGTTTTTTCACGGTTTACGGACCCCGCCAGCGACCTGACCTCGCCATCCATAAATTCGCCGCGATCATGGCCCGCAACGGGCTGCTTCCCATTTACGGCGACGGCTCCAGCAGCCGCGACTACACCTACATCGACGACCTCATCGACGGCGTTTTGGCCGCCCTGGATTACGTCCGTGAACATTTTTGCTTTGAGATCGTGAATCTCGGCAATGACCGCAGCGTCTCGCTAAATGAAATGCTTGCTACTCTGGAAAAAGTGACCGGACTAACTGCGCGCCGCGAAACCAAGCGGGTGCAGGAAGGCGACGTTTTGCACACCCGTGCCGACATTTCCAAAGCCCGTCAGCTGCTGAACTACGCCCCCCAGACCGGTTTCGAGGAAGGCGTAGGCGAGTTTTGGGAGTGGTGGCAGGAAGAAAACCGGATCTCGGAATAGCAGTATCCTGATTTCAGGCTAGTTTTTCGCCGAGGGCATTCCAGACAGACACAGCTCTAACAGCCATATCTTTATCCCACAATTGTTTCCCCCTTCCGCCCTTGCTCGCTGGCCTTTATCACTTCTTAGTCAAGCCTTAATCAAGCGTTAACAATTAACGCTTGATTAAGGCCTGATAAAGACTTGATTAACGTTTTGAGACGAGAAACACGACAGAATAGAAAGGGCTTGCATGGCTTTGGGGATGAGGTTTTGAGATCAGGCTGGGGCGGCTATTTTCCGATGCAGAAGCCCGAGAAGATCCTCTCCAGAAGGTCGTCGGCGGTGACAATACCCAGAATTTCTTCGAGGGCCTGGCTGGCCTCGGTCAGGTCGAAAGCCGTAAATTCGAAGCCCGCCTGCTCGCGCAAAGACTTTTGCGCGCTTTGCATCGCCGTGACGCATCTGGACAGCGCGGCAAACTGGCGCGCGTTCGTGACCAGGGGCCGCTGGGGGATCTCATCCGGCAGCTCGAAACGTTGCAAAATGGCTTCGCAAAGGGCTTCCATGCCTCCCGTGGCCTGGACCGAAACCGGAATTCCGGTTTGGGGCGAAAGACCGTCCCGGGCAGGATAACTATCCGCTTTGGCGCATGCAGGCATCAAGAGGTCGAATTTGCTGGCTACCCAGAGGATCTTGTTGTACAGATTTTCCGGCAATTCTTCACTTTCCGTAGTAGTCCCTGCGGCGGCAGCTTCGTTCAAAAACAAAACCAGGTCCGCGTTTTGCATCAGTTCCCGGCTGCGGCGGATGCCCTCTTTTTCGCTGCTGTCCTCGCTTTCCCGCAAGCCCGCGGTGTCATAAAGGACCAAAGTGTAGCCATGCAACGACACCGATTCTTCCAAATAATCGCGCGTGGTGCCGGGATGGGGGGTGACGATGGCACGATTGAATTTGAGAAATGCGTTAAAGAGCGATGATTTTCCGGAATTGGGCGGTCCGGCCAGGCATACGCGGATGCCCTCGCGGATGAGTTTACCGCGCGAACCCTCGCTGTGCAAGGCTTTGGCCTGCTCCAAAATATCTGAGATCCGCCTGTCCAAATCTTCCAGATCGAGCTGGGGCAGATCCTGGTCGGCAAAATCGATGGCCAGCTCGCAGCGCAGCCTGGCTTCCGTTATTGCGTCCAGCAAGCCCTGCAAATGGCGTCCCAAAACGCCCTGGACCTGCATCAACGCAGCCGCTTCCGCCTTGCTGCCTGTGGCCGTGATGAGGTCGTTGACCGCTTCCGCCTGTGTCAGATCGAGTTTCCCGTTCAGCAAGGCCCGCAAAGTGAATTCGCCCGGACGGGCCAGACGCGCCTCCACAAGGAGGTTTTCCAGGATGCGCGAGGCGATGCGGGGGTTGCCGTGGCAGGAAATTTCCACGCACTCTTCGCCGGTATAGCTGTGCGGAGCGCGGAAAACGGTGCACAGCAGCTGATCGAGGGGATGGCCGCCTTTGTCAAAAAAAGTGCCGAAAACCGCAGTGTGGGAAGGGCTTTTGAGCAATTTTGCCCGGGGACGGAAAAATTGCGCCACGATGCCGCTGCTGCCGTGGCCGCTAATCCGCAGGACGTTTATAGCCGCGTAACCCGGTGGCGTGATCAGCGCGCAGATCGGCTCATTCTGGCTCTGCATCAGTTTTTCAGGCGTTTGGCGATCTCAGTGGCGAAATGCTCGGGCGTGAATCCGATCAATTCATTCAGTTCGGCTATCTTGCCGTGCGGAACGAACGAGTCCGGATAGCCGAAATTGACCACCTGGCAAGGCTCTCCAGCCAGCAGCTGTAAGATGCGGGAACCGCTGCCGCCGATCGCGGAGTTGGTTTCAAATGTGAAAATGCAGTCGCAGTTTTTGGCCATTTTTTTGAGCAGGGCCTCGTCCAGGGGCTTGAGGCTGCGCAGATCCACCAGCCAGGGTTTGCGGCCTTCCCGGGTTAGTATCTCCCAAGTCTTTTCCGCAACCGGGAAAGCCCCCCCTTCCGCTACCAGGGCGACTTTCTCGCCTTTATGCACGGTGTGGGCCTTGCCCAAAACGAAATCCGGAGCCGGTTTGGCGCTGCAAACGGCCGTTCCGCGGGGATAGCGGATGGCGATAGGTCCGTCCCGGTAGGAGGCGGCGAAACGCAACATCGCCTCCAAATCCTCTGTGGTCGTGGGTGACAGGATCACCAGCCCGGGAATGAAACCTAGATAGGATAAATCGAAAGCGCCGTGGTGCGTGGCGCCGTCCTCACCGACCAGGCCGGCGCGGTCGATGCAAAGCACGATCGGCAAACGCTGCAAAGCAACATCGTGGATGAGTTGGTCGAGAGCGCGCTGCAAAAAAGTGCTGTAGATGGCCACGAAGGGCTTGATACCTTTGCAGGCCATGCCCGCGGCGAGGGTGACGGCGTGCTGTTCGGCGATGCCGACGTCGAAAAAGCGTTTTGGGTATTTGGCCTCAAACCCGCTCAGACCGGTGCCGGAGGTCATGGCAGCCGTGATGGCTACGACCTTGGGATCCTGGGCTGCGATATCCGTCAGAACACGGCCGAAGGCCTCGCTCCAGCTTTCCTTGCCGCTGCAGGGCTGCATGCCGCTTTTAGCTTCAAAGGGACCGACGCCGTGGAACTTAGAGGAGTCCTTTTCGGCCGGAGCGTAACCCTTTCCTTTTTGCGTGACGATGTGCAAGAGCACCGGGCCGACCATGTGGCGCTTGACGCGGCGCAGCATCGTGCAGAGCAATTCGATGTCGTGACCGTCGATGGGGCCGATGTATTTGAAGCCCAGATCCTCGAAAATGATGTTGGGAACGAGAATGTTCATCATCGATTCCTCGAGTTTTTGGGCTCCGAGGATGAAACGGCGGCGGAGGTTGTCCGGCAAACTCTGGCTGAGATCCCAGACCTGCTGTTTCAAGGTGTTGTAGGGCCGGCTGGCCAGGGTGCGCGCCATGTATTTTTGCAGGCCGCCGACGTTTTTGGAAATGGACATCGCGTTGTCGTTGAGAACGACGAGGAATTTGTTTTTTTGCAGATGTCCCGCGTGGTTCAGGGCTTCGAAGCTCATTCCGCCGGTGAGGGCGCCGTCGCCGATCACAGCTACGCAATGGCCAGTGTCTTTCAAAAGGTCATTGGCGCAGGCCAATCCAAGCGCGGCGGAGACCGAGGTGCTGCTGTGTCCGGTGGAAAAGGCATCGCAGGGGCTTTCGTCGCGGTTGGTGAAACCGCTGATCCCGCCCAGGGTGCGCAGCGTTTCGAAACGTTCGTTGCGTCCGGTGAGGATCTTCCAGGCGTAGCTTTGATGTCCGACATCCCAGACGATCCTGTCCGCCAGCGGGTCAAACACGTTCAGCAGCGCGATGGTCAGTTCCACCGTTCCCAGGCTTGGCGCTATGTGTCCCCCGGTGTGTGAGACCACGTCCACAATGCGTTTGCGGACTTCGCGGGCCAGGATATTCAGTTCTTCAGTCTTGAGACTACGCAGGACGGAAGGATCCTTGATTTTTTCCAAGATCATGATGCGCTCCCGGTTAAGGGTTTTTCGCGGTTGGCGGCGAACGCAGTTCCTCGGCTTTGACCAGGATGATCTCCAGAAGGAACAGCGCCAGCGCCGCGGCGAGCAGGATCTTCCACAGGTCATGTCCCAGACGTGTGTGGAAGAGGGCGCTTTGCCAGTTTTTGCCCAGCAGTTTGGTGTTTTTCAAGCCCTTGAAATCCATAAGGGAAAATTCGCTTTCCTGGCGGGGCGTGTCCACCGCGGCCAGGGTCGAGGTGCCGTCGGCCTTTTGCAGGGCGTAAATTCCGGGCTGGGTGAGTTTGTAGGGCTGATTGGCCAGGTCCAGGCTGTTACCGTCGGGCAGCGTGATCTTGCTGGCGGTGACAGCGTCGCCCAAGTTGTAGCGTGTGCCTGCGGCGATGACAGAACTCGTGAATTCCAGACTGCGGTAGGCAAAAACGGCGAAAGCGGCGTCCAGCAAGAAAGTTGAGCGTTGGCTGGCCAGGTCGAAATTCCAGAGGACGAAGTTGTCCCTGGCCAAAGCGAAGGGACCGGCGGCTCCGGAAAGCAGTGTGGTGGCACCTTGCCCCGTTATTTTCCAGAAGTCCGCGATCTGATTGAAGCGGAGGTTGGTCCCCTGCATCAGTTGCGTGGCAAAATGATGGGGATTGATGTAACTGACCGTCTGCGCCTGGCTTTGGAAGGATCCGAAGCCGACGCCGAAAAGGCTGCCCAGAAAGGATTTGTATTCCGCCGAAAGATTCGGTCCAGCACAGAACAGGGCTCCACGCCGGGCGGTTTTCAGCGCGGCGATGATTTCCCGGAGTCTGGGAGAAAGGTAGGCGGAGGAATTGAAAACGAAGCTTTGGTATTGGTCCAGCGTGGCCAGGCTGATTTGCTGGGGATCGAGGATATCTATGCGGCCGCCCGCGCCGGTAAAGACCTCCAAAAGCGAGCGCAGGCTGGGCGGCAGTTTCTGGGTGTCCGAAACGACCGCGATGCGCGGCGCCAGCTGGAAGGGAAAAGCGAAATAGCTGCGGTTGTCGTGCACGAGGCGGTCGTCCAAAACCTCGACGTAGCCGCTCTGCCAACCATCCTGCTGCAGGTCGACCGTAATGCTTTGGTTCACGGTCTGGCGGGCGGGCAGATCCACGAATTTCTCGGCGACCTTGGCCTGTCCCAGCACGACTTTGACCAATACATCCTGACGGTCCGTGGAACCGTGGTTGGTGAGTTGGAATTCAATGCTCTGGCGGCGGGATTTTTCCACCAATTGAGGCAGGACGCGGGCTCCGGCGCAGCTGAGGTTGGTCTGTTCGCGCCTGTTGGCTACATTGATCACATACAGGGTTTGTTCCGGCGCAGCAGGATAGGCTTGTTTCTGGCCGTCCGTGAGCAGATAAAGTTCGCGGTTGGCCAGCTGGGTCTCACGTAATTTGTCCTGGGCCAGGTTGAGCATTTCCTGGAGTCTGAGCGGGCTATAGGTCACTCCTATTTGTTTGATCAGGTCGTCGGGAACCTGACCGGCGTAGATCTGGGCATGCAGGCGGTTCCAATCCGCGTCCGATGTGATCGGTATCACCCGGTCTTGGGGAGTAAAGAGGGAATTTATCTTGCGCAGGGCGTCTTTGGCGCGGTCGAGGTCGCTTTTGGACTCATCCGTGTAATCCAGGCTGAACGAGGTGTCCAGCATGACCGCGATGGCCGTCGGAGGATGTTTTTTGGCCGGTTTGAGGTGTTTGGTCTGCAACAGCGGACGCGTGGCTGCCAGGGTCACCAGCAAAATGATCAGCATACGGATGATCAGCAGGATGATGTTTTTCAGGCGGGTGCGCTTCTTTTCCTGCTCCTGACTGGCTTTGATGAAACGCAGGGTGGGGAAGACGATGCGTTTGGGCTTCTTTTTTGCCAGCAGCCAGATCAATAGCGGCAGGACCGTGGCGGCGGCGAAGATCAGCAGTCCGGAATTGAGAAAGCTCAGACCGCCCATAACTTAGGGCAAACCCACTCCCAGGGAAAAGAGATATTCGCTGTCCTTGAGCCTCATCCCTCTGTTGTTGAGGGAAAAGTCGAAACGGAACAGGTTGTAGTTGTAGCCAGTGCCAAAGGTGTAATTGATGTTGTCGGAGCCGTAGAAATCATGGCTGTACAGGCCCAGCCTGACGACTGCTCCCTGCTGCGCGGGCTCTCCGGAAGGGGAACTGCCGCCTTCCCAATTCCACAGATATTGAAAGCCCAAGTGGATGGTGGAATCGGTGGTCTTGGCAAGTTTGCCCTGCACCCCGGCGCTCAGGAGCAAGTTGTCCGTCGCGTATTGGGCTTGCAGGGCGGCACGCCGCTGGATTGGTACGGACGCGTAGTTTTCCCAATACAGCCGTGAGAAAACGTCGTAGCCCGTGAGGCCGAACTTGAAACTGCCGGTCTCCAGAGTGGCTCCGACATCGGTGGAAAAGCCCTTCACCTTGTCGTCGATAAAGGCGTCGCGGATCAGGCTGTTACCCATCCTGTGCTCCAAAAGGTAAACCAGCCGTCCGGCGAGGTATTTGACGTTGAGACCGAAGCCGATCGGATACCAGGATTTGTCTTGCGCGGCCAGCGTGACCTGCATTTTGTCCAGCTGAAAGTCATGGTAGCGGAAGCTGTCGGCGGCGGTGATCTCGCTGATATGCACGCTGGACACGGGCTGGTAGGTCCAGGCGGTTTTGTTTGTCAGCAAGGTGAAATACTTGAACTGCTTGGGCCGCAGGGCGTTGCTGATCCGCGAAGCTTCCCAGAAACTCAGTCTGTCGTTGTCCTTCAAGCGGAAGGAAGCCAGCAGCACGCTGTATTCGTTGTCGCTGACCAGGGCCGGATTGGAGTAGTTACCGTAAAAATCGCCCTTGTAGGTGAGGTTGAGGGCGCCCATGCCAATGGCGATCGGCGAAACATTGTTTTCGGGAGTGGCGTAATCGTAGGAGGTGATGGGCAGCGGTGGCTGCTGCGCGGCCAGCGGCAGCACCAAAGCCAGAAGCAGTAACGGGAAAAGTCTTTTCATGGAGTCCCTTTTTGCAGTTTGAGGCGGACGAAGTTTCCGGCAAAATAGCCCAAAACACCGGTCAGGACGCCAGCCACGGCGTCGATGAACCAATGGTAGTGGCAGAACACAGTGGCGATCGAAAGGAAGAGGGAGACCACGCAAAACACGTAGCCCCACTTGCGGACGTATTTGAGCGCCGCGACGGTCAATACCAGCGTGATGGCGATGTGCGAACTGGGAAAGGCGCCGCCCCAATGCCCGCTGTGGTTGTAGATGTAGGCCATGATATGGGTGAACGGCCCCATTCTGTAAGCGTGGGCAAGGTGGTAGGCTTCGGAAATATACCTGCCGCCGATCACGGGCACCAGGCTGTAAAACGTATAACAGCAATAGAATACAAAGGCCAGGTTGAAGATCAGTTCGCGGAAGGCCGCTTTGTTCTTGAAATAAAGGTAGGTTGGCAAGCCGCCGATCATCGGGTAATAGCAAAAATAGGAGAAATGAAAGAACTCCTGCCAGAACATGGTGTCGTATTTCATGCCCCAGACGAGAGAGGGATAATAACCGAAGATCGCGTGGTCGATCCTCATGAAATACGGATCCAGCCAATGCGGGAAGATGATGCGGCTGACACACTTGAGCGAGGTATAGAAATACGCGAACAGAATGACCGGATATATACCGCGCAGAAAGCTGAGAGCGCCAGCCAGCCGATCCGGCATTTTCGCCGCCAGATAGCGCTCGCACCAAGCCAATAGAAGCACTCCGGTGATAATGCTGAGATAGCGCGGCAGGTGGAATTGCCAGTTTACGGCACGTCCGATGGCGATTCCGGCCAGCATGTAGAGCACGATCCAGCCGCAATAGGCCAGGGTGATGATGTCGATGCTGCCCAGAAAAGGCCGCGCCAGAGAGGCTTCCGTGCTCTTTACCCGTTTCGCGGTGGTGGCTGCCAGCTGTTCCGCCATTGGTCAGAACTCGCCCAATTTCTTGGAAACGATGAAGTTGAGCGCGCCCATCATGATCGCGACGCCCCAGATGATGGCCACGAAATAGGGCGGCAATTCCTTGCGAAACAAGGGTATGAAGGTGTAAAAGACATGCGTCAGCAGCACGGGCAGGATCACGATCACGTATTGCGCGAAGCGGATCTGCTTCCAGATCATGATGATAAGCCAGGCAACCAGCAAAGCTATCAACATCGGCCAGGGCGCGAAATAAAGCAAAAAACCGGTGTAGGTGAAGATCCCCCGGCCGCCACGGAAACGATGCGTCACTGGGAGACAATGGCCGATCAGCATGGCCAGTCCGTAGATGAGCATAATGTTTTTACTGTAAAGCAGTTCTGAGCCGGGGACAGCGCCCGAACGGGCCAGCAGGCGGAGCAGCAGTTCTGTGACCAGTAAAAACAGCAGGGCCTTAAGAATGTCCAGCAGGCCCACCAGCACACCCAGCAGTCGGCTGACGTGGGCATAAATATTTTCCGTGTCCGCCAGGCCGGTGCCCACTTTGTAGATATTGAGCGAGCGGAAGGTCTTGGCCACCATTTTGGCGGTGGAGAAACAGCCGTAGAAATATGCCGCCACGGCTATCAAAAACATGATCAGGTAGATCATTGCCGGCCTCCGTATTCGCGGGCCCCGAACAGCGCCGAACCCAGGCGCAGCATGTTCGATCCCTCTTCCAGCGCCACCAGGTAATCGTCACTCATGCCCATGGACAGATATTCCATTTTGACTCCCGGAATTCCTTGTTTTTCGATCTTTTCTCCTAACTCCCGCAATTGGGAAAAATAGGGCCGGGTGCGTTCGGGATCGATGCTCATCAGCCCAATTGTCATCAGACCCCGGATGCGCAGACAGGGCAGCGCGGCGATCTGCCAGACCATCTCAGCGGCGTTTTCGAAACTGACACCGCTCTTTGTGGTTTCGGCCGTGGTGTTGACCTGGACCAGGATATCCTGCGTCAGATTCTTGCGGCCCAGCGAGTTATTCAGTTCCCGCGCGATGTAGAGGCTGTCGATGGATTGGATCAGGAGCGGCTTCAGGGTCAGCAGGTTGTTGATCTTGTTGGATTGCAGGTGCCCGATGAAATGGAATCCCTCGTAAGGAACCCTCAGCAGGGGGATCTTGCGCAGGGCTTCCTGGACCTTGTTTTCACCGATGTGCGCTATTCCGGCGCGTAAAGCGGCTTCCACCGCCTCCACCGGATGGGTCTTGGTCACGGCGATCAAGGTTACAGAGTCGGCCGCCCGGCCCAGCCGGTCCAGCCGTTCGGCAATTTTATCCTGCACTCGTCTGATGTTGTCCTCAATTGGGGGCATCAACACTCCTTACGTATGTCTGAAGTCCTTTCCGGAAAAGGCCAAAAACCCTTACGGGAAGCCGGAATCCTTTTCCAGACTGAATCCATATTGCTTTTCCATTTTTCCTTAAGCCCTTGTCTGTCAAGCAGAATCTCCCACGTCACGATCCCCCCGATGCCTTCTTTGCATCACATTGGATTTTGGCAATGCAGACTGTGTAAATAAGTTTGACATTATGTGAAGAGGCTTAACATAACCGCTGCCAGCGGAACAATACTTTCAATTCACTGTCCGGCAGGGGGATCAGATATGTTGTTGCCACCTGTCCAAAATAACATTGGCAGGGAAAATTCCATCCCGGTATTATTGGGTGAATGGCGTATCGCCTTAAATCTTACCTTATTGGAGAATTCATTGGCGCGGGAATAAAATTTGCGTATTTTTTAAGTGTCTTCAACCAAGAAAATGGTTAGGAAACACAATTTATTAAGGAGTTCCGTATGTACAAAGGCCTAGTTATCTTCATGTTTTGTCTGCTGCTTATCCCTTTCAGCGCTGCGGACATCCTCGTACGCTCAGTGTCCGGCCCGGACAAAGCTCCGGTCAGCGACATTGTCATTCCCGCGTCAGCGGTTGAGCAAAATGTTCCGGAATCCTCCTCCCCTTCTCAGGTCACTGCGCCTGAAAAACCGTTTCTGGAAGATCCCAACCCGGTTCCGGTCGATCCCAAGGATCTGCCCCAAATAGTCGATAAGAATGAGCCCAAGGAAGCCAATCCCACTCCGTTGGACATGAATCCGGCCGATTTCTTCAAAATCGTCGACAAAAATGAGCCCAGAGGGGGCGATCCCCTTCCCGTGGACATGAATCCCAACGACTTTTTCAAGATCACCGACAAAAACGAGCCCAAAGAGGCCAATCCACTCCCGGTGGAATCCACTCCGCAAATCCTGCCCCCCAAATCTGATAAGATCGAACCCAAGCCCGATCTGCAAGCCGGGAACAGGGAATTGCCCACTCTCGTACCCAAATTCGCGACCGGCACCGAACCCCGGGAAGACGATGCGCCCGGCGCGGTGATGGATCCCAGCCGGTTCTTCAAGATCACCGACAAAAACGAGCCCAAGGAGGAAAATCCCGCGGGCGTGCAGATGGATCCCAGCCGGTTCTTCAAGATTACCGACCGCAACGAGCCGAAAGAGGTTCTTCCCGTTATGGAGCCAGCCGTTCCGGTGAACTTGGAAAAAAAGGCTGGCAAGATCGGAGACGAAACGGATCCTTTTGGCTTGGTTCCCGACAAGGGACCGCTGGTCGATCCGGACGCTTACGAGCCGGACAACACCGCCGCCACGGCGCAGGCGATAACTGTCACAGCCAATCTGCAAACGCAGGTCCACACCCTGCACACGACTTCGGATTATGACTGGTTCCGCTTTTACGGCGTGGCCGGACGGATCTATTCATTTGCCTCCAGCGGTTCCATCGATACCGCGATCGCCATCTACAACGACGCCGCCACCACAATATTGGTCAACGACGACAACAGCGGCGACGGCAACAACTTCTTTGTGCAATACACTCCCGCCTCGTCCGCTTATTTCAGGATCGTGGTCGGCAGCGTTACCGGAGCGACCGGAACTTACGGATTTGGTTACCTCTACGTGAACGCGGACAGCTATGAATCTGACAATACGGCGGCCACGGCTCAATTCATCAGCGTTACGGCAACCCTGCAGAACCAGGCCCACACCCTGCATACCAACGCCGACGTCGATTGGTTCAGGTTTTACGCTTACACGGGCCGTGACTACACCTTTTACTCAACCGGCGACGTTAACACCCGCATCTACCTTTACCAGGACGACGGAACGACACTGATCGACACGGATGACAACACCGGCGACGGCTACAACTTCCTGCTGGAGTTTACGCCGACCAGCAACGCCTACTACAAATTCAGGATCGACAGCCCCAGCGGAGTGATCGTGGGTCCTTACACACTGTATTACAGTTACGGCGCGGATCCCGACGGTTACGAGCCCGACGATTCCGCATCCGATTATACGTCGATAACAGTCTATACCTACGACGCTTACCAAATCCACTCGCTGCACAACAGCAGCGACCAGGATTGGTACAGGTTCTACGCTATTGCCGGCATGACCTACACTTTCTGGTCCACCGGCAACACCGACGACATCATTTATCTCTATGAGGACAACGGCACCACGCTGATCGCTTCGGACGACCAGAGCGGCGACGGTAACAACTACATGTTGAGTTACACGCCCACCACAACAGCTTTTTACAAACTGAAAGTGGTCGGCTACTACGGAGCGATTGGAATCTATTACTTCTACTTCCATTATGTAGCCCCGTCGGACAGTTACGAGCCGGACGACTCGTCCGCAGATTACACCTATATTTCGCCCGCCTCGTACAACCAGACTCAGGACCATACCCTGCACAGCAACACCGATCAGGACTGGTACAGGTTCTACGCCTACACGGGCCGTTACTACACATTCTATTCGACCTACAACACCGACACCCAGATCTATCTGTATCAGGACGACGGAACCACCTTGCTGGAATGGGACGATGACGATGGCGACGGCCTCAACTTCTACCTCCAATACGCGTTTACGGCCAACGCGTATTACAAATTGAAAGTGGTCGGTTTCGGCGGAACGACAGGCTACTACCAGTTCAATTACAGCTACGGCGCCGATCCCGATGCTTACGAGCCGGACGATTCCAATGCAGACTACACCTACATCTCTGTATGGCAAACGCTCCAGAGCCAGGACCACACGATCCACAGCGAAACAGACGAGGACTGGTATGGATTCTATGCCTACACCGGCAGGATCTACCACTTCTACTCCGAAGGAAACACGGACACGCGGATCTTCCTCTACCAAAGCGATGGCACCACCCAGTTGGACTGGGATGACGACGACGGCGTTGGTAACAATTACGATCTGCTGTTTGCCCCTACCGTCAATGGCAGCTATTTCCTGAAAGTGGACGGCTACGGCACATCTGTCGGCGCTTACGTCTTCTACTATGTCTATGGAGCCGATCCCGACAGTTACGAGCCTGACAATTCTTCCGCGCAGTTCACCACGATTTCCGTGACGCCGACCAGCCAGAGCCAGGACCACACCCTGCACAGTACCACTGACCAGGATTGGTACCGGTTCTATGGCTATACCGGCAAGATCTACCATTTCGAATCGACCGGCAACACCGACGGCATCATCTACCTCTACGCCGACGACGGCACCACGCTGATCGCTTCGGACGACCAGAGCGGCGCCGGCAACAACTTCCTGCTGGAGAACGAACCCACCGCCAACGCCTATTACAAACTTAAAGTAGTCGGTTGGGGCGGTTCCATCGGAGCTTATACACTGGAGTACTACTACCGGCAGGACGCGGACGCTTGGGAACCGGATGATACGTCGGCCACAGCCACTTCCTTCACCGTCTATGGCGGCTATAATACTTATCAATCCCATACCCTGCACACCACCACCGACCAGGATTGGTACCGCTTCTACGGCATCGCCACCGGAACCTACACCTTCTGGTCCACCGGCAACACCGACACCGATATTTATCTCTACCAGGATAACGGTACCACCCAGATCGACTACGATTGGGACGACGGCGACGGTTACAATTACTACCTGCAATTCACTCCGACCACAACCGGGTATTATAAACTGAAGGTAAACGGCTACAACGGCAATAACCTCGGCATCGGCGCCTACAAGTTCTATTACACTTATTCCGCGCCGGCGGACAGCTACGAGCCGGACAATTCGGCCACCCAATTCACTTACATCTATCCCTCAGCAGTTGTCCAGACCCAGAACCGCACCATCCACGCGTCCGGAGATCCTGACTGGATAAGGTTCTACGCGTATACAGGCCGGATCTACCACTTCTATTCCACGACTTCCGGCGCCACGGACACCCGCGTTTACCTCTATCAGGACGACGGTACCACTCTGATAAGCTCAGATGACGACAGCGGTGGTTATCCCAATTTCTCGCTGGATTTCTCGCCAACCGCCAATGCTTACTACAAGTTGATGATCAACGGCTTTAGTTCTTCCCAGGGTTTCTACGAGTTCAACTATTATTATGGCGCCAATCCGGATGCCTACGAACCGGACGATTCCGCGACCGATTACACCAACCTGACGGTCACGCCAACCAGCCAAAGCCAGGACCACACCCTGCATAACGGCACTGACCAGGATTGGTATCGGTTCTACGGCTACGCGGGCCGCATCTACCACTTCGAATCGACCGGCAATACGGATACCAAGATCTATCTGTATCAGTCCGATGGGACCACGCTGATCGATTGGGACGACGATGACGGCGCCGGCAATAATTTCCTGCTGGATTATGCTCCCACGACTTCGGCGTATTACCTGCTCAAGGTGATACCGTATAATTCAAATTACGCGGGAGCCTACACCTTCATTTACTATTACTGGGCGGAAGCCGACAGTTATGAACCCGACGATACCGCGGCCACTTATCACGCGATCACTGTCACATCGGTCCCGCAATCCCAAAATCACACCATCCACACCACCAGCGACCAGGATTGGTACCGCTTCTACGGCACTGCCGGCAGGATCTACAATTTCTGGTCAACCGGCAACACCGACGTCGATATATACCTGTACCAGGACGACGGAACAACCCTGATCGATTACGACTACGACGACGGGGACGCCTACAATTACAGCCTGCAATATACTCCCGGGACCAGCGCCTACTACAAACTGAAAGTGACCAGTTGGAACGGCGGCTACAACGGTGTCGGAGCGTATGTTTTCTACTACGTATACACGGCCACCCCGGATACTTACGAGCCGGATAATTCAACGTCCCAATTCACGTTCATCTATCCCACTATGACGAACCAGATCCAAAACCATACCCTGCACAACGACACCGACCAGGATTGGTTCAGGTTCTACGGATATACCGGCAGGATCTACGTTTTCTACTCCACCGGCACCACCGACACC
>JAKQNV010000032.1 GCA_029565595.1 Candidatus Cloacimonadota bacterium | reverse complement strand
TAATTGTAGCTGTTGCCGCTTAGGACGTTGGGGATGTTGAACTGACCCTGGGCGTTGGTGGTGCCGCTGTAGTCCAGCGGACCGTCCAGGGCCACTTCGGCGCCGGGCAGGCCCATGCTGGGATTGTCGCTGCCGACCACGGTTCCAAAAACACTGACGGTCGTGGAAGGCACCAGGTTGAAGTTCAGGGTCGTGGTCTGGTCCGCGACCAGCGTCACAGGCTGAGTTTGAGTGTCATAACCCAGTTTGGTGGCTGTGACCGTGTATTGGCCGGGCACGACGAAGGGGAAGTTGTAAGTTCCGTTGGCACCTGTAGTTTGATGCAGGGTAGTAGTGTTGATGGCGATGTTCACGCCTTCCACGGGATTGCCGCCGGAGGTGACAGTCCCGTTCAGCGTCGCGAAACCGGACGTCACGAAAGTGAAGGAGGTCCGGGCGAATGTTCCGGAGAGCGTTCCGGTCGCCGAGGGCGCCAGGGGATCGTAGGTCACGGAGTCGGAATACAGTTTCAGCGCGCGGTTCGTGCCTATGGTCTGGGCCTGGAAATTATCGCTGCTGCTGTAATATTGCGTATCCATCGGCCGGTTGGCGTAGAGAACGAGGTTTCCAGACGTGTAGGTGAAAGGAGTCTGCAGAGGGATGGTGATCGTATTTTGGCCGGTGGGGAAATTGATCGTGCCGTCATAGACCAGGGTCAGATTGCCCGCTCCCGGGAGGATCCAGCCCGCGCTGAGGTCGGCCAGGTCGGTCTGTCCCAACCAGAATTTGCAGGGCATGTTGGGCAGGTCAGTCACGAAGTTGTTGTAGAAAGTCAGCGCCGTGACGTTTCCAAAGACGTTTAGTTCGTTCTGGAAATACAGCGCCTCGTGCAGGCTGTTCTTGTAGAAGAATTCCAAGGGCACGCCCTCTTGCAGGTTGCCTTCGCCGACCGTGACCATGATCGAACCGGCGGGTTGGACGCTGATGTTCAGGTTCGGGCTTTGGTCGTTGGCGGGGTTGGCGTCGCCGGCAAGGATGACTTTGGCATACAGGACCGCGGGGCCCTGGACCGTCGGCGTCCAGGTCAGGGAAACCTGTGCAGTGGCATCCGGCGCGACAGTTGTCCCGGCGGCAGTGGCCAGTTCTACGTTGTTGCCGTTATAGAGTTTTACTGTATAGACGCTTTGCGAAGCGGTGCCCCAGTTATAAACGGTGGCGGTATAGGTGGTCGCAGTTCCGACGGACGGAGTGGTGTTTCCCGTCAGGGCTGTGCAGGCCAGATCATTGGGGGCGATGGGCTCGAAGCTGACGTCGTCGATATACATGGTCTGTCCAGCCGCCAGGGAAGCGTGCTTGAACGCGATGTAGCGCCCTGTGCCAGCGTATCCGGTCAGCGAAACAATGTATTCATTCCAGTTGGCGATCACGTTCAGATCCTGGACCATAGTGAAGGTGGAGGCATCCAGGGGATCGTTCATCACGCCGACGAGCAGGTGGTAGGCGGCGCTGCCCTTGCCCCAGAATCTCACACGCACCGTGTTCATGGGGATCGTGGATACAATCGGAGGCGCGATCAGTATCGCAATGGTGTTGATGTCGGTGGGATTATACATCGCCACACAGTTCGGGGTGCTGTGGGGTGAGGTGGTGACAGTCTTGACGTAGCCCGTGGTCACTGTAGCCTGGTAGATGCTGCTCCAGTCGATAGGCAGGGCCGGAGGGGTTACAGCGTCAAAGGCCTGGCTGTAAGGCAGAGTGTAGACCGTGGCGTCGATGCAACTCCCGGTCAGGGCCACGGTGTGGGTCAGGCGGTTGCCGCGAGTGTCGGTAATTGTAATGGTTGCGCTGTGCGTTCCGGCCGCGGTGGGAAGGTAACGTCCCACGAAGGTGGCGTTTTGCCCGGTAGCCAGACTGACCGGCAGCGTGGGCAGGTTTTGCAGCGTGAAGAAGGGGCTGCCCGCGAGCGAAATGCTGTTCACGACCAGCGTTCCGCCACCGGCGTTGATGATGGAGAAGGTCTGATCGTGCGTGGTGTTCATCAACACAGTGCCGAAGTCTTTGCTGGAAGGATTGACCACAAACAGCGGATCCGGGCTGAGTGGCGTCATACTGAACGAAGTCCGGGCAAAGATACCGGAGAGCGTTCCGGCCGCGGAAGGAGCCTGCGGATCGTATTCGACTGAATCGGAGTACAGTTTCCGGGCGCGGTTCGTCCCGACGGTCTGTGCTTGGAAATTATCGCTGCTGCTGTAGTATTGCGTATCCATCGGCCGGTTGGCATAGAGCACCAGATTGCCTGAGGTGTAGGCAAACGGCGTCTGCAAGGGGATGGTGATCGTGTTTTGGCCCGAGGGGAAGCTGATGGTGCCGTCATAGACCAGAACCAGGCCGTCGGAAGGTAGGATCCAGCCCCCGGAAAGATCTGGCAGCTGGGTCTGTCCCAGCCAGAATTTGCAGGGCATGTTGGGCAGGTCGGTCACGAAGTTGTTGTAAAACGTGAGCGCGGTGATATTGCCGTACATGTTCATTTCCGTAGGATAATAGAGGGCTTCGTGCAGGCTGTTCTTATAGTAGAATTCCAACGGAACACCTTCCTGCTGATTGCCGTCGCCCACGGTTACGACGGCGACTCCGGCGGGCATCACGGTCACGTTCAGATTGGGGCTTTGGTCGTTGGCCGGATTGACGTCGCCGGTAAGAAAAACCTTGCCGTAAAGAACGACGGGACCTTCAACTGTCGGCGTCCACGTAAGCGGAACCTGCACGCTGGTGCCGGGAGCGCAAGTAACTCCGGCAGCAGTTGCCAGCTCAACGTTATTGCCGTTGAAGAGCTTCACCGTGTAGGTGCTTTGCGCGGCCGTTCCCCAGTTGAAGATGGAAGCGTTATAGGTGGTGGGATTGTTGACGCTGGGGGTGGTGTTGCCGGTCAAAGCCGTGCAGGCAAGGTCGTTTTGGGCGATCAGTTCGATCTGAAAGTCGTCAAAATAGAAGGTCCGGCCCGTGCCGCCCTGTCCGTGCCGGAAGGCAATGTATCTGCCGGTGCCGGTGTAGGAATTCAGAGGCAGAACGTATTCCAGCCAGGCCGTGGTGGGAGAAATGGTGCCCACCTGGGTGTAGGTGGCGACGCTGGCAGGATTGCTGATCACACCGTAGGACAGCGTGTAATTGGAACCGCCGGCTTTGATCCAGAGACGCAATCTGGTGGTGTTGACCGGAATGCTTTGGTCGAGCGGCGGGGCGATAAGCAGCAACTCTGTGGTGGCGCTGGTCCCGTTGTACATCCGGACGCAGTTCGGGGTGCTGTGGGGCGAGGAAGTATAGGTGACGATCACCGCGCTGGGTGCGCCGGCGGGATCGATCAGCCCTTGCCAGTCGAAAGGCAGATCGGGCGCCGTGACATTATCGAAAGCCTGGATATAGGGCAATTGGGTGATCGTGGCGTCCCCATGTGTGGTAAAACTCCACACCGGGCAGTTCGTTGCGTTGCCGAAAGCGTTGTAGGGAACCACTTTCCAGTAGTAGGTGGTGCTTGGATTCAGATCTGGCGAGGGATCATACGTAGTTGCCATTGCCAAGTCAACATTGTTGACAATGTTGGTGGGAGGGTTGTCAGTGCCGAAAGACAAACGGTAGCCGTTGGGCAAACCGCCTCCTGACATCCAGTTCAAAGTGGCGGTGGGATTGACCAGCGTGGCTCCGTTGGCGGGCGAAACGAGGTTCGCCGGATTGGGAGGCTGGTTGGCCACGGGGAAATTGAAATTGAAGGTCAGGCCGTTGGCGGGAAAATAGACATCCGTCATCACCACGTATTGGGTGTTCGCGGAGGCGGCGGTCGTGTTGTCCCAACCCGTGGAGCCCTGGCGGGCATTGAAATCCGCCGGATCTGGTCCGCGCAGGCCCACTTGCATGTTGCCGGCGGTGGCGTTGCTCACGCAGGCGCCGTAAACGATCTGGACATTGTTGCTGGTTTCGTTCAGGCGGATCTGGAAATTGAAGCTATCCCCGGTTCCGGACGTTCCGTATTTTTTGTAGTTGGAGAACTGGATCACGCAAACCCGGTTGGGGGCAGTGCCGATCGTTTCCAGGCGCAAGGTGGCGCCGACCTGGGCCTGCAGATCGCGCGCCAGGGCGGCGATACGGTTGTAAAGGACGGCAGGGTCAATGGTTGAAGTTGAGGACAGGGGTGTGTAGGTCGAAGAGGAAGTCATGTTGACCGAAGGCGTCAATGCCGACTGGCCCAATGAGATCCAGCCGTTGTTGCAGATGCCGAGGCGGTCGAAGACGGCTCCGTTGAAAGTGAAATTGAAACCTATGTCGAAGCCGGGGCCGGTGTTGGTTGTCCCTCCGGCGGGAACGGCGGGATCGACGAAGCGTTGGTCGTCGCTGGTTTCCGTCCCCAGGAGGGTGCCGCCGGTGATAGCCGTATAGGTTCCGGTCGTTGTGCTGAAGGAGTATTCATAGGTCTGCGCGCAGAGCCCGAAAACTCCCAGTAAGAGTATGGCCAGCAGTACTGGCAAGACAATCTGTCGGTTCATCTTGTCTCCTCATATATTTTTGAAAAAATTCGTAATCGATCTGAAAACAGAAAAACACTTCGGTCAGGATCCATGGTTAAAAGGGGCTAGCTCCGCATACCGGAGATCTGAAATATATCCCCTGCCCAAACGCCCGCAGGCATTTGCGGCGATCGCCCTACCCGGGGAAAAACTAACCCCGGAAAGCGATTATATCTCTCCATACAACAACGTTCCCGCATTATTTAACGCAGACGCTCCAAATCAATCGACACTCCCTGTCCAACTAATGTTCTCGTTTTTGTGCGGACTGACGCCAGGACGGCAGATAAGCACAATTATCTCTTCCCGTTTCAAACACGGAAAAATACACTGAAACTTATAACAAAAACAGTGCCAAACTTCCAAAAACTTTTCGGTTATCCAGCTGGGTTCCAAGCCGACACTGCTTTTGTGTGGATACGCGATATCGTAATTTATCCAACTGCCCGGTCCGGTATCCCAGAGTGTCAGACCTTACATAAATCATCGTCCTGCTCGTTAATAAGTGCTACTCCCCCAGTTGCTTCTCCCCTTTCAGCCATCTTTTCTGTTCCTTTCCCTCCCTCGCCTCAAAGCGTCAATCACTTCTTAGTCAAGCCTTAATCAAGCGTTAATAATTAAGACTTGATTAAGGCTTGATGAAGACTTGATTAACGCCAGCAAGTGAGGGTGGGGTCAGGGGATTACAGTTTTTGGGGGGATTGGAAAAGACGCGGATGTGCCAGGAACATTGGCTGACAAAAGAAATGAGACCGGGAATACAGAAGTTATCGCCAGGTCAGCTGGTTCCGGGAAAGGGATCAGTTCGGGAAAGCAGATGTAAAGACCGTGTAGCGGTCCTGTTTGGAAACGCTGTGCAGCGGAATGCCCTTCCGGCGATGGATCTGCAGCAGCTGCTGGAAAAGCTTGGAAGCTCTTTGCCCAGCTCCCAGCAGATTTTTCCATTCTGATGCGAACTCGCCCTTGTTCCAATACATGTTTACTACGCGGGCCAGATCCTGGAGGCCGGCCAATTGCCCGAAAGTGAGCGCGTCCGTCTCCAGCGTCTGGGAGGGCGGGGTGTCCAGCCATTTGTAACCGCGCCGTCGGGCAATTTCCAGCATCGGCGTGCCAGGCAGGATCTTCAAAATTCCGAGCTGGATCTCATGCGGAAAAATGGCCGCCAGTTCATCCAGCGAACGCAGGATGGAAGGCAGTTTTTCGCTGGGCAGACCGGCCAGCAGATCCGCGTGGATCTTGATCGCGGTGCGTTCACGCAAAGCGTTGAGCAGCGGTTTGATCCTGCGCCAATCGCTGTTGCGTCCGCAGGCTTTGGCCACTGCGGAATTCACAGTCTGGATCCCGATCTCGAATCTGATGCGGTCCGGGGGAGTTTTTTCCAGCAGTTGCAGATCCTGTTCGGTCAGCAGGTCGGGAAAAATCTCGAAGTGGAATTCGCAGCCCGCGCCGCGGCGAATGGCAAAATCCCAGACCAGCCGTGCCAGAAGCGGATGCGCGTTGAAACTGCGGTCCACGAATTTCAGCGTGCGGGGTTTGAGTTCCAACAGGCGGTCCAACTCGCTGTAAAGCCTGCTGCGGTCTTGGGCCAGGGAGGGATCGAAACGCATTTCGTCGCGCGGATCGAGGGCGGAAAGGCAATAAACGCAGCGGAAAGGGCAGCCGCGCGAAGTTTCGTAATAGACTAGTTTGCCTTGCAGGGCGGCTTTATCGCTTCTGCGATAGGGAAAGGGTAAATCCAGCAGAGGCGGCGCGGATTTCTGGTAAACGCCGCCCGGCAGGGAAAATCCTGACTCCGCCAAGCTGCGTAATACACCTTCCCCAGGTCCCACCACGACAAAGTCGTCCAAGGCAAGTCCGAAATCGCCAAACTGCGCTTCCGGGCCGCCCAACACGATCCTGGCTGACGGCCGCAGTTTTTTGAGCTCCGGGATCAAGGCTTGCAGGTAGCTTTTATTCCAGATGTAGGCGGAAAAACAATAGATGTCCGCCCCGGCGCGGAAAAGCGCCGCCAGGACGTCCGGCACCGGCTCGGAAACCGTGAAATCCAGTATCCGCGGCTGAAAAGGCAGACCACGCAACGCTCCCCGCAAATAATACAACGCCGGATTGCTCTGGTACCAGGCGCTGTTGAGCGCAACCAGGCAAAGCTTGGTCAAAGCGTCATTTCCTGGCGATCGGGATCCAGATCTCCATCACCGAATCGGGTTGGCCGAATTTGAAACGTTGGTCGTAAAGTTCAAAATCTTGGGAGCCGACCATTTTGTAGCCGCTGTTGACCAGCCAGTCAGAATAGATAAAGCTATAGGTCTGCTGCAAGGTTTCCAAGCTGCCGCGATGCTCGAAGACGGCGTATTCGGCAGCCGGGATCTCGCGTGCCACCATGCCTTCCGGGAGCTGGGAAGCGTCGGTAACCTCGAGCGAAGCGAGGTAGGAAAAGTACTGGCCGCCGGGAGCGTCTCCAGCTTCATAAAAGCAAATTCCGAAGCAAGCGCGGTTCCCGGAGGCGTTTTTAATCTCTTCCATCCGCTTGCCGAAATCGTCCCACAACTTCGGGATTACGTTGTTTTGCAGGGTGGTGCGGCATTTCAGACCAATGACGGTGAAATTGTCGCGCCGGGTGATTCTGGGTTCCATGTTCTCTCCTTGGTCAGGTCTGCTCAAAAACAGTCCAGCAAAGGCCAATTTTGGCTTCGCTGCAGCTGTGTCAAGCGTTTTGATCCACGATAAATAGGATTTTCGAAACAGCGCTTGTCTGGAAGATAAACCGCAATATCATATTGAGTATAGTGTAAAATATTGAACTGGCGGGAGGATGAATGACGCTGCCCTTTAACATGAACCGCATGCTGGAAACGGAGCTGCACTATCCGCAGCGCTTTACGAACATGACCCAGAAAAACTACGGAATGCTCTTTTGGAATGAAGGGAACAAGGCTTCCCACGACAGCAACCACGCCGTGATCACCGATCACCTGGGACCTGAGGCATTCGTCCGGGACATCGATTTCTTTTACAAGACCAAGGGTATCCAACCCCGCATCTATCAATCTTTCAAGGCCAATGAACTGGAAAAGCTGAGGCCGGCTTTGGAAAACCACGGTTTCCATATCGAAACCAAACCGGGGCAGTTCTTTGTGCACGACCATGAGGGCAGCCTGTCAGCGTCAAGCGAGTTAAAGATCGAACGCCTGCGCAGCCTGAGCATTGATGTGATGGAAACCATCGCCATCGAATACGGCGGCGACTGGACGATCAAAGTCGTGGAACGCCATCTGCTGCATCCTTCCTATAATTTGCTGGGCGGCTTCGTCAACGGCGAACTGGCTTCGCTGGCTTCAGTGGGCGTTTTTGCCGGTTACAGCAGGGTGGACGACGTTTACACGCGCGACAAATTCCGGGGACGGGGTTTCGGTGGTGCGATGATAGACTACCTGGTCCGCTATCACAAACAGATCTCCGACAACCACCTCTACCTCTATTCCGCCGATCCTTCCGCCATCAAGTTGTATTTGAAGGGCGGCTTTTCCCAAATCCCGCAGAATTTCGATTTTTGGCAGGCCTGGAAAGAGGTAGGCTGAGCACAAGAGAACTGTCCACGAATTACACGAATTTCCATTAAGGGAAAAAGGGAATAGGAAAAAAGGGCTGGCGTAACGCTGAGATACAGACTTCTGCACAGCTTCACTCCATTCTGGTTGAAAGCGATCCGGTACTATTCGAAGTAGTAGATGGCCTGGATGGGATCGATACGGGCGGCTTTGACCGCAGGATAAAGGCCGGAAACAAAACCAACCAGCGAAGAAAAGAAAACCCCTACAACCACGCCCTGCAGCGGCAGGAAGAGCGGAAAATGGATCGCCTTGCTGACCAGTGTGAGCAGCAGCCAGGCCAGGATAATGCCCAGAAAAGCGCCCAACAGGGCAAGGGTGACGGCTTCGAGGATAAAGTAATAGAAGATGTCGCCTTCCGTGGCGCCCACACTTTTACGGACGCCGATCTCGGTCATGCGTTCCTGGATGGAGATCAGAAGCGTGCTGAAAAGCCCGATCCCGCCTACGATCAGGGAAATCGAAGCGATAGCGATCAGGGTGATGTTCCATTTTTTCAGGTAACCGGAAATTTCCTTGGTGATCGTGAGCATCAGTTCGCCCACGTCCATAAAACTGAAATTGGGAAACATATTATGCCGGGCCAGAAGGAGTTGGCGCGCCTGGGTCTGCATCCGCCGGAAACCCTCTTCCGTGGAAGCCTGAAGATAGATCATGTGCACGCCCTTCTGCGTTCCGAAAAAGTAGGCTCCGTATTTCAGGGGCACGTAAACGGCGCTGAGGTCCTGTTCGCGTTCCCAGGAATTGAAATTCATGCCGTTTCCGGAAGACAATTGGTCCTTGTCCAGCACCCCGACTATCTTCAGCCGGTGGGGTCCCAATTGCAGAATGCGGCCGACCGGATCGGCATCTCCATATAGATCCTGGGCAAAACCGTGGCCCAGCACGGCCACCGGAAGCTGGTTGTCGTTTTCGTAATTGTTGTAATATCTGCCGTAGAGGACGGGGTAGCTTTTATTGGCGAAAAACTCCACGTCCGCGGCACGCAGGCGGACCTGTTTTTCCTTGTTCTCGATCCGCATGAGGGCCATGTTTTCGATGGTGGCGTAACAGCTTTTATGGGGAATTTGCGCTTTGAGGGCCAAATAGTCGTCATAGCTGATCGTGCGGACGCTCTGGCTGGCGCGGCGCAAGGCTCGGCGGAGGCTGCGGGGTCCGGTCATTTTGCCCGGCTGCTCGGCTGAGATCACCACCGAGTAATTCCAGCCCATCCCTTCCATATTTGTATTGATCAATTGTTTAAGCGCGTAAACGCTGGAAAACATGGAAACCACGGCCAGCACACCGATCACGATGCCAGTCAACGTGAGCAGCGAGCGCAATTTATGGCTCAGGATGCTTTGGAACGCGCTGTGGACCGCGTCGCGGAGGGGGACCCGCTTTATTCCATGATACTTTTGCATTTGGGGCACTGTTTGTAACTGCCCTTGTCCTTGCTGTATTTTTCCTGGAGGAAGGGATTTCCGCAATGCGGACAAGGGATCGGAACAGGTTTGTCGTTCGTGATCCACTTACAGTCGGGATACCTGGTGCAGGAATAAAAGGCCCTGCCCTGCTTGGTCCGCCGCTGAACGATCTCGCCCGTTCCGCATTCCGGGCAGGCCAGGCCGGTGGTTTTCGGACGCGAGTATTTGCATTTGGGATAATTGCTGCAGGCGATGAATTCTCCGAACCTTCCGGTGCGTTCCATCAGCGGGCTGCCGCATTGGGGGCATTTTTCATCCAGGGCTTTTGGTTCGGTAATGGCTATCTTGCCGTCTTTGTCACGGGTGAAGTTTTTGCTGTTCTTGCAGGCCGGGAAGCGGTTGCAGGCAAGGAATTCCCCGCCTTTGGAACGCTTGATCACCATTTTGCCTTCCTTGCAGACGTCGCAGACGATGTCCGTTTCCTGCACGAAGGCTTTCTTTTCCGATTTGACATCCACTTTTTTGATCAGTTTGTCCAATTGTTCGTAGTAGCCTTTGACCAATTTGTGCCAGACCACTTTGCCATATTCGACGTCGTCAAGTTTGTCTTCCATCTGGGCCGTGAAACTGACGTTGAAGATCGCGTCGAATTTATCGACCAGAAAGCGGTTTACGTCCATCCCCAAAGGTGTGGGCAAAAAACTCTTCTTTTCCATAGTCACGTATTTACGGTTGCGGATGGTGCTGATGATACTGGCGTAAGTGGACGGCCGGCCAATTCCCTGGGCTTCGAGTTCCTTGATCAGAGAGGCTTCGGTGAAGCGCGGCGGCGGAGTCGTGAAATGCTGAGATTTGACCAGTTCGTCGTGTTCGAGTTCGTCCTGGGCTTTGTAATCGGGATGGATCTGCTCGCCGGTAATGATCAGGACGTGCGGATAGGCTTTCATAAAGCCTTCCTCCACCACTTTGCTGCCTCCGGCGACAAACAAGGCCTTGCCGAGGGTGACCTGCGCGTTGGTCTGCTGCAGTTTGACCGGGATCATCTGCGTGGCCACGAAACGTTGCCAGATGAGGGTGTAAAGCTTAAGCTGGTCCTTGCTCAGGCTGGAAGCGACGCTCTCCGGGGTACGGAACGCGTCGGTGGGGCGGATCGCTTCATGGGCGTCCTGGGCCGAGGATTTGTTTTTGTACCTGCGAATAGAGGAATGCATGTAGTCCTTTCCAAATCGTTCCTGGATCAGGCCGCGGGTGTTTTCGATCGCCTCATCCGCGACGCGGGTGCTGTCTGTCCTCATGTAGGTGATCAAACCGGTGCTTTCGCCCTTG
>JAKQNV010000029.1 GCA_029565595.1 Candidatus Cloacimonadota bacterium | reverse complement strand
CGGCAAGTTCGGCCTGGCTGAGGAACGGTTTTTCCGTGGGTAAAAGCGGTCCGCCGCCTTGTGTAACTTTGCATTTGCAGGCTCCGCAGCTGCCTCTTCCGCCGCAAGCCGAGGGCAGAAATATCTGTTTCTCGCCCAATGAAGCCAAAAGGTTGTTGCCGCCCTTGACTTCGATCTCGCGCTTGCCGTTGATGCCGATTTTGCATTGGCCGTAGTTGTTGAAGATCCGTTCGGCCAGGACCAAAATAACCGCCAGTAGTCCGCTCAGCGCTGTGAGGACCGCAATGTCTTTAAAGATTGTTGCCAGCATCGCTATCCTTCCCTATTGGATCGGCGCGATGCCGGAAAAACCGATGAACGCCAACGCCATGATACCGGTGATGATCAAACTGATCCCCGCTCCGCGCAGTCCGGCGGGAATGAGTTTTTCCTTCAGTTTGGCACGGATCCCGGCCAGCATCAGGATGGCCAGCAGCCAGCCCAAGCCGCTGCCGGCGCCAAAGGCGATGGATTGCAGGAAATTGTAATTGCGGATCACCATGAAAAGGCTGACGCCGAAGATCGCGCAATTTACCGTGATCAAAGGCAAAAAGATCCCCAAAGTGTAATACAGCGCCGGGGCATAGCGCTCGACGATCAGTTCCAGCAATTGCACAAAGGCCGCGATCACGATGATGAAGACGATGTATTCCAGATAGACGATATTAAAAGGCACCAAAAGGTATTGGTAGGCAAGCCAGTTCAGCGCCGTGGTGAAAACGAGCACGAAAGTGACCGCCACTCCCAGTCCGAGCGAGGATCCCACTTCTTTGGACACGGAAAGGTAGGAGCACATGCCCAAAAAATTGGTGAGCAAGATGTTGCTGGTAAAAATCGCCGCCCAGAAGAGCAGAAAAGCCGATATACCCATCTTTTACCCCACCTTGTAGTATTTGTTGTTGATGATCCAGATAAGCATGGCCAGCAGGAAAAAAGCGCTGGGAGCCATAACCATGATGCTCCAGTTCGTCCACCAGGAGCCCAGGACCTTCACTCCGAACAGCGAGCCGAAGCCAAAAAGTTCGCGGATGAAAGAAATGACCAGCAAAACGAGCGTGTAGCCGGCTCCGGCACCGATCCCGTCGATCAACGAATCCAGCGGCGGATACTTGGACGCGAAAGCCTCCGCGCGACCCATCAGAATACAGTTGGTGATGATCAGGCCGACGTAGGGTCCGAGTTGCTTGCTGATGTCGGGAAGTTTGGCTTTCAGGATGATGTCCACGATGATCACATAGGCCGCTATGATCAGGGTTTGAGCGATCATGCGCACACTGCGGGGCGTGTAATTGCGAATGAGGGAAATTGTAAAACTGGAAAGCGCCAGGGCGAAGGTTAGGCCGAGGCCCATGATCAGGCTGTTCAGCATCAAATTGGTCACCGCCAGCGTGGAACAGATGCCCAGGATCTGTTTCCAGACGGAGTTTTCGCGGAAGGCGCCGTTGAGAAAGATGTCTTTTTTCGTCATAGCTTTTTCTCCCCGGATGCTTTTGCGATCATAGCCAATTCCGATTGCAGCATGTGAATGACGGCGTTGCTGGTGATCGAAGCTCCGGTGACCTGGCGGACTTGGGTGGGATCAGTAGGCGCCTGACCTTCCGGGATAAGGATGAATTTCACCGGGACGCCATTGACCATTATGGCTTTGCGTTTGAACTGGCTTGTGAACCAATCCTCACCGATCCGGGCTCCCAAGCCAGGCGTTTCCACCTGGTCATATACATTGACGCCGAGAACGGTCGTTTTGGCGGGATCGGTGGCCACCAGAGCGCGCATCGTGCCCCACAGGCCTTTGCCAGTGATGTCGAAAACATAGGCCAGCAGGCGTCCTTTGAACCTGACTTCAAAGGCCTTGCGGGGAAAGCTGCCGTCCGGCAGGATTTTGACGTAGTCGCGAAAAGATTGGGGATATCCAGACTGGATCTGTTCCGCGGTTTTACCGGTAAGGCTGGCCAAACTGTCCGCGCAGAGGCTTAATACCGTGCGTTCGTAGGCTTCCTGTTTCTGCTTCTCGATGCCGGGTTCGTTGAGGCGGTAAACAAAGGCCAGCACGCCAACGAAGACCAGGCTCAGCACTACGATGAAGATCACGGGAAAGGCCGGTTTTTCCAGAAGAGCGCTCTCAGGCATTTTTCTTCTCCCTGGCCGGCAGTGACTTCAGGCCGTACTCGACGATCGGCATAAAGGCGTTGCCCAAGAGCAGCGCGAACATAAAGCCTTCAGCGAAAAGTGAAAAACGCCGGATGAAGACGGTTAAGAATCCAACCAGCAGGCCGTAGATCCAGAGGGCAGGATTGCCTTTGGGCATGGAGACCGGATCCGTGACCATGAACACGATCCCGAATAGCGCCCCGCCCGTGCAGAGCAGGAAAAGAGGATTTTGCCCGGGAAAGAAAATCAGATTGAACAAACCGACACTTAGAAGCGTGGCCAGCATGGGGATCCATTTGGCAGTCTTGGTGGCCAGCAGAAAGATCCCGGCCAGGATGATCAATAGTGCTGAAGTCTCTCCCAAAGAGCCGGCTTCGAAGCCCAGAAAAGTGTCTTTAAGCGAATAGGCGACCGGGCTGGCCGATTTCAACTGGCCAAGGATAGTCGCACCGGTCCGCATGACTTCTGAGACCCCCCAATGCGCGAAACCTCCGGGAAAATCCTGCGGCAGCCAGGGTTTGAGCCAGGCCACGGTCATCTGCTGGGGAAAGGACACGTAGATGAAGGTCCGGCCCAGGATCGCCGGATTGAAGATGTTGGTGCCGAATCCACCGAACACCATTTTGCCGAACGCGATGGCCACCACAGCGCCCAAAGCCGGCATCCACAGCGGGATCGACGGCGGCAGCGTTAACGCCAGCAGCGTCCCGGTCACGAACACAGCCATGGACACCTTGCCGCCTTTTTTCTTACGTATGAAAAGGTACTCCGTGACAAAGGCCGCCAGATTGGATACCAGGACCACCGCCAGAGACCGCCATCCATACAGATAAACGCTGAAAAGTGTCAGTGGAGCCAGGGCATATAAAACCCGGTTCATCAGCGCCTGTTTCAAAAAAAGTTCACGCATCGATATTCTCGCTCCCTGACCATGTGTTTGCATCGGTCAGATCTGTCCAGTCTTGTTTAGAATCACGGAATGGCAAGGCACCCGATCCGCCAGATTCATACTTCTCCCAAGCCTTTAACAAAGATAGAAGTTCCTTCTCTCTCGAAAAGGAATAACTGATCTCCAAGGAGTCCGAGCCTGCAATCCTGGAATGCGAAGCCAGACCGTCCATCGATTCCAGGAGGAAACCAAACAGGCAATGCTGGCCCGGATCCTGGTTCAGCCTGATCTTGCGGAAATCAGTGCCGGTCATTGTTATATCCTTAGTTCGGTAAACACTATCACGGTTTTATGTGGAAGTGGAATCCGCCGGTTCGGATTTGGCTGGTTCGGGTCCTCGGCTGAGGAACAGCCTTACTTTGGAGCCCTTCTCGACTTTCGTCCCCACGCCCGGGTTGCAGCGGATCACCGTATTGATACTATATCTGTCTGAATAGAGTGAATCGGCCACCGTGGCTTTGAGATCCAAACCGTGCAGGGAGAAAAAGGCTTCATGGTAGTTCAGCCCAACCACATTGGGGACGGCGATTTCTTTGGAACCGCGGCTGACTCGAACGTAGACCCGGCTTTCCGGTTTGATCTTTTCGCCCGGTTTGGGATCCTGCTCAAGGATGGTGTCCATCTTATCCTTTTCCGACCATACCGAATCCCGCACCACGACGTGCAAACCCAGTTCCACCAACTGGCGCCGGGCAAAGGACAGGTTTTTACCAACCAGGTCCGGAACATCGATGTTTTTGGGCCGCCCGAAAAACAGCGGAAACAAAATCTGGCTGGTCACGAAAGCGCTCAGGAACACGATCCCGAAGCCAATGCCCACGATCAGCCACACTTTTTGCCAGTTGATATTCTTCATCGTCGTTATCTCGATTTTTTAAGTTTGGCGGCAAACGCGCCGTCCATAAAGTGCCGGAAGGGCAGGGTCTTGAAAAAGCCTTCGCTCACGCAATCCGCAGGAAGCAGCGTGCCGGCATCCACCAGACTGAAACGGGGATTGCGGGCCAGAAAACGTTTGACCTGGTCTTCGTTCTCCGCGGGATTGAGCGTGCAAGTGGAATAGACCATGAATCCTTCCGGACGCACGAAATTGGCCGCGTAATCCAAAGCCTTTTCCTGCAGTTTTACGAGTTCTTCAATATTTTGGTGGGCCTGCCAGCGCAGGTCAGCCTTGCGCCCGAAAACTCCCCAACCCGAACACGGCGCATCAACCAGCACCCGGTCGTAAGCAGGCGCCACAGGGCCGTATTTAAAAGCGTCGGAGACGATCAGCTTGATGTTGGTAAGTTGCAAGCGGTCCGCGGCTTGCTTTAAAAGTTTCATCTTGTTGGGTATTTTGTCCACAGCTACCACTTCGCCGGTATTGGCCATCTTTTCGGCGATATAGCTGCATTTGCCGCCCGGTGCGGCGAAGAGATCGAGGATATTCTCGTCTTCACGGGGGTCGAGCAGATCCACCACCAGCAGGT
>JAKQNV010000017.1 GCA_029565595.1 Candidatus Cloacimonadota bacterium | reverse complement strand
GCGTCCAGATTCTGTGAATTGGGTTTGAAAAAGGGCAAAATGGGTTGGATTGGGGACAAAATAGCAGGATAATTGGCGTTTTCCCCTCGATTGTGGTGAAAAATATCCTGAAGTTGTGGATAACTTTCCGATCTCTGCTTTATCGTGTCAGCTTGGAGTAATTTCGCAAAGGTCTTTAATAGTGTGTAACGAATGGCGTTCAGCATCAGAAAATCCTCGAATTCACCGAATTATTTTGGCTGTGAATTCGACATGGCACTTTAAGCCATTGACTGACATTAAGTTAGAAGTCGAATTCACCAATTCACCGAATTACGGGGGTTCTATATATAACCCCCGGAATGGAGGGCCTTCTGAATGGTATTTGACTTATATGGTATATAATAGTATGTATATATAATGATATATAGTATATATATAGTATATAGATAGACTACCTATCTCCCCCTGTGCACTCTTTCAAACAGTCTCATAAGGGCACGATTGAGGGGGGGGGGATATATATACCCCCTGTAATTGGGTGAATCCGTGAATTTGACCCGTAAGTTATTGAAAAATAAGGGCTGGCGAATTACCAGCCCTTGTGAATCCGACCAGTTTTTTGTGAATTCGACCTACTCTTCAAGCGTAGGGTCGTTAAATATCATGGATTTGCTCAAGACAGCCATTTGGACATCGTCGTCTATATTCCATGACTTCATGATTTCAGGGTTGACCACATACATTTTGGGGACTTTGTTAATGACGCCCTTTTGCCCGCACTCGCAGGTCACCGTCTCGCGCCGGGTTTTTTTTCATAATGGGCCGCAGAAAAACACAGAAAAGACGCAGGAAAACACAGAAAAAGAGAGCTGTCCACGAATTACACGAATTACACGAATTTTATAAAGGGGAAAAAGGATAACCCGTAGCGGCGCTCGCCTGAAGCGCCGTAAACACAGAGACAAAGAGAAAAGAGTTGTCCACGAATTACACGAATTTTCACGGATTTTTAGGGGTGGGAAGATCAAAGATCTGAGGGATCTGTGGAATCTGTGCGATCTGTGTGCGACTGATCTTTTTCTTTTTCTGGGCGGATCCGCACTTTTCCGCGCTTTCCGCTGCCTCTTTTACAGAGCTGTCCACGAATTGCACGAATTTTCACGGATTTTTGGGGGTGGGAAGATCAAAGATCTGAGGGATCTGTGGAATCTGTGCGATCTGTGTGCGGCTGATCTTTTTCTTTTTCTGGGTGGATCCGGGCTTTTCCGCGCTTTCCGCGGCCTCTTTTACAGGGCTGTCCATGAATTACACGAATTTTTTAAGGGAAAAAGGGAAAAAGGGATAGCGTCCCGTTCGATGAGCGATCCGATGGCGTTTGCCGCCAGGCATGTGGCGTAGGTTTTCCTGCGCCGGATTTTTTGGGCTTATTCTCCGCGCTGGGCCTGGTAGTCTTTGATCTCGGAGCGTTCCTTTTCGTAACCGGGTTTGCCCATCAGGGCGTAGGTGGCGACCTTGCCGGCTTCCACTCCGGGCTGGTCCAGGGGATTGACGCGCAGCAGTTTGCCGGTGAAGACGGTCTGGATCTCGTAGAGCATGATGAATTCTCCGAGGTGTAATTCGTCCAGGGCGGGGAAGGCGATGTGGCAATTGGGGCGGCGGGCTCTGGTGAGGGCGATCTCCGTGGCCAGGCGCTCGGCGTTGAGCAATTCGGAGAGCTGGCGTCCGCCGAGGTAGGCGACCTCGTCGCGGTCGGGATGGAGATTGGGGATGGTGTAGTCGTGGGCGAAGTTTTCCACGCTGAGGAAGGTGAAGACCTTGTCGTGCGGGCCTTCGGTGTAAAGTTGGACCTGGGAATGCTGGTCGGTGGTGCCCAAGGCTTTGACGGGGGTCTGGCCGACCAGGACCTCGCGGCCTTTGAGGTCGTAGCGTTTGCCGAGGCTTTCCGCCCAGAGCTGGCGATACCAGTCGGCGAGGTCGTAGAGCGAATTGGAATAGGGCATCATCACCGAGATGTTTTTGCCTTCCCGCATGTAAAGGTAATGCAAAAGGCCGTTCAGGTAGGCGGGATTGGACTCCCCCGGCTCGGAACAGCGTTCGCGCATGGCGGCGGCGCCTTGGAGCAGCGCGACGACGTCCATCCCCGCAAAGGCCGAGGAGACGAGCCCGACGTCCGTCAGCACGGAAAAGCGGCCGCCGACATTATCCGGCACCACGAAGGAAGGGTAGCCTTCCCGTTTGATGATTTGGCGCAAAAATCCCTTTTCGCGGTCGGTGGTGACGATCAGGCGCCGCGTGTAATCCGCGGGATGGCGTTTTTTGAGCAGGTCGGCCAGGATCATATAGCCGGCCATCGTTTCGGCGGTGGTCCCGCTTTTGGTGATCACGTTGAAGAGGGTGACGTCGAGGTTTATCTGGCTGAGTATCTCATGCAGGAAGACGGGATCGACGTTGTCGTAAACAAAAATTTTGCGGGGCAGGTTCCGTTCGGTTTTGAGCGCCGAATAGAGGGCGCGGTTGCCCAGGGCGGAACCCCCGATGCCGAGCACGACCAGCGTATCGAAGGCGGGATCGAGTTTGTCCAGGAAATCCGTGATGGGGCCAAGATCCTTTTCCGGCAGGTTGTAAAAGCCCAGGATATCGGCGCGGCGGTCGGCCAGGATCTCTTCATGGGCTTCGCGGCAGGCGGGTTGCATGTCTGCGAGCCGGGAAGCGGGGATGGCGGCGGGCAATAGGTCCGAACGCAGCAGGTTGCGGTGGTCGTAACGCAGCATTGGGCACTCCTCAGGGATGGTAATAGGGTTTGAGTTTCTGGTAGATGAGCTCCTCCAGCGCGGCCAGGCTGCAGGTGGCGCCGGCGTTTTGGCAAAGATCGTCCAGGGCGGCGTCGCAGCGCAGGATGATCCGCTTACAGGGCAAAAAAGAGGCGGGATTGACGCTCAGGTCGGTGAAGCCGAGGCCGATCAGCAAAGGCAGGTATTCCGGCTGGGAGGCCATCTCGCCGCAGATGGAGACCGGTTTGCCGTATTTGCGGCCGGCGGCCAGCGTCGTTTTCAAAAGTTGGACCACGGCGGGATGGTGGGTGACGTAATAGGGCGTGAGGGCCGAATTGTTGCGGTCCGTGGCGAGGGTGTACTGGACGAGGTCGTTGGTTCCGATGCTCATAAAATCGCAGTGGCGGGCCAGTTCTTCGGCGCAAAGGGCGGCGGAGGGGATCTCGATCATGACGCCCAAAGGCAGTTCGGAAGCGCATTCCACGCCTTCGGCCAGTAGTTCGGCGCGGCAGTCCTCCACGATCTTTTGGGCCGCCAGGAAATCCTTGAGATCGGCGACCATGGGGAACATCAGTTGGATCCTGCCATGCAGGCCGGCGCGCAGGACCGCCCTGATCTGCACGCGGAAGATCTCCGGATAGGCCAGGGAAAAGCGGATGCCGCGGCAACCCAGGTAGGGATTGGCTTCCGGGGCCGCCGGGATGAGGTGGGAAAGTTTGTCGCCGCCGAGGTCGAAGGTGCGGAGGATGACGCTGTGGGGCGCGACCTTTTCGGCCACCTGGCGATAGATCTGGTATTGCAGGTCTTCCGGGGGCAATTCGTCCTTGCCGAGGTAGAGGAATTCGGTGCGGTAGAGTCCGATGCCTGCGGCTCCCAGCCTCGCCGGCTGGTCCAGGTCAGTCAGCAGGTCGAGGTTGCAGCGCAGGCTGATCTGGCGTCCGGCGGCAGTTTGCACGGGCAGGGAGCTGAGCTTTTGTTCCTGGGATTCCTGCTCCCGGTATTTTTCCAGCAATTCGGCGTAGAGAAGCAGCGTGGGCTGGTCCGGGGCGATGATCACCTTGCCGTCGATGGCGTCCAGGATGAGCGCGTCGCCGTCTTGCACTTTGTCGTAGAGGCCGGGCAGGGCGACGACCGCCGGGATGTTCAGGGACCGGGTCAAAATGGAGGCGTGGGAGGTGAAAGATCCCTGTTGGGCGCAGTAGGCCGGGATATTGTGGCGGGCGAAAGCGCTCACCTGCGAGGGGGTGGCTTCGTTGAGGACGGCGATCTGGCCGGGCTGCCAGTCCGCCAAATCTTCCTGTTCCTGTCCCGTCAGCGCGGCCAGCAGGCGGTGGCCGACGTCGGAGTAGTCGGAGGCACGCTGGGCAAAAAAGTCGTTGGGCAGATTGCGGAACGAGCGCGTGATCCCGGCAAAGACGCGCTGGACGGCCTGCGCGGCCGATTCCAGGTTGTCGCTGACGGCGGATTTGACCTGCTTGAGCAATTCCGGATCGCGCAGGATCAGGAGGTGGGATTTGAGGATCTCGCGGTCGGAATCGGGTCCCTGGAATTGCTGCAGGTGCAGGTCGATCTCGGCCTCGATGTGGGCCAGGGCGTCATTCAGCGCCTGATATTCCTTTTCGAGTTCCGCCGGATCGATGCGCCGGGGCGCGACGTCCCAGACCTGGGCTTTGATGCGGCGGGCCACACCGACGCGGAGGCCGGATCTGATCACAAGTCCATTTATGCTCAGCACGGCAGCCCCCTAATCCTCGCCAAAGCCGCCGGCGATGAGGGATTCGATCTCCGCCAGCAAATATTCCTCATCCACTCCGTCCGCGCTCAGGTTCAAGGTGGCTCCGCACTCCGCGGCCAGCATCATCACGCCCATGATGCTCTTGCCGTTGACCTTCATGCCGTCCTTTTCGATGAAAAAATCGCTGCGGTACTTGGTGGCGGCTTTCACGATCAGCGCCGACGGACGGGCGTGCAGGCCCAGTTTGTTGGTGACCTTAATCGTTGTCTGGAGCATTCAGAGGCGCGGAGGGAGGTTTCAAGAGGGTCTGGCGACGGATCTCGTCATTGACGCGGCGGTTGAAATCCTCGGCGGCATCATAACCGATGCCCTTGAGGATCATGTTCATGGCCGCCACTTCGACGATCACGGAAACATTCTTGCCGGGGGAGACGGGGAGGAAAATGATGGGCAGTTTCACGCCGAGGTGCTCGGCATAGTTATTGGCCAGGCCGATGCGCTCGTAATCCATGTTTTCCTGCCAAGGCATCAGTTCGATCTGGAGGTCGATGGTCTTCTGCCTGCGGATCCGCTCGATCCCGAACATGCGTTCCACATTGACCAGGCCCACGCCGCGGATCTCCATGAAGTGGCCGAATTCCCGGCCCGAGCGGCCATAGAGCTGGTCGTCCAGGAAGCGGATGGTGATCAGGTCGTCGCCCACCAAACTGTGGCCGCGGTGGATGAGGTCCAGGGCGCATTCGCTTTTGCCGATGCCGCTTTTGCCGGTCAGCAGGATCCCCAGCCCGAAAACGTCCACCAGCGTGGCGTGGATGGTCTTTTCCAGGGCAAAGAGATCCAGTAGGTAGCGCGAGAGTTGCTGGATAAGTTGGATGGTGGAAATGCGGCTGTAGAGGATGGGGATGTTGAGGTCGTTGCCCAAAAACTCCAAAGCCGGCGGCAGGGTCAGCCCCTTGGAGACGATGATGCAGGGGATGTCGGTCTGGAAGACGCTGCGGACGCGCTGCAGCATCAGATCTTCCTTGAGGCTTTGCAGGTAGCGGACCTCCACCTCGCCCAGGATCTGGATGCGGTCGGAGGCAAAGACCTCCAGGTATCCCGCCAGAGCGAGGCCGGGGCGGTTGAGATGGGGCGAACTGAGTTTCTTGTTCAGTGTCTCCGGCTCGGTGAGCAGGGTGAGGGCCAGATCCTTTTTCTTGGAATCGAAAAACTCGCGGACAGTGATGACTTTCATAAGCGATCCCCGTTACCGGCGCCCTGCCGGCCGGAGTCCGTCCAGCCGGCAAAGCGCGGCAAATTGCTCAAGGTTCAAAGAGTTTATAATTAAGCTCGTCCCGTTTGACCAGGACGTTCAGCCTGTCGGTCTCGATATTTTTAAAGATAAGGAATTCTTCCTTGAGTGAATCCAGTTTTTCCATGGCTTCCTGGACGGAGAAGATCTCAGGAACCACGCGTTTGGTTTTGATGGTCTTGCGGGTGCTGTTTTCAGGGCTGAAGAGGATGTCGGATTCGCGGGAAAACTCGTCGTACTGTTCCTTGAGAGCCCTTTTTTGGTGGTCTGTCACACGGTCTTTCAGCTTCTTGATCTGGCCTTCCATCTTGTCCAGAGCGGTGTCGATGGAAAGGTACATGTCCATTTCCTCGGCCTGGCTCTGCAGGTTGAACCGGGAAGCGTGCAGCGCAATCTCGCAGAGGTTGCGGCTGTTTTCCAAGGCCAGGGTGACGTGGATGTTGATGATGTGGTCAAAGTATTTTTTGACCTTGAGGCAAGACGTTTCCACGTAGTCCCGGATCGCTTTCGTCAGTTCAAAATGACGGGCGGTAATCGTGATCTGCATGTGTGATTCCTCCTTTAGATTTTATGAATGGAAAGGTTTTCGATGTCCTCGAGGGATTCCATGATTGCCTCGGAGAGCGTGGGATGGGCAAAAACCACCTTCTCCACGACGTCCGCCCTGGCACCCAAAGCCAGGTAGGCCGCGCCCTGGGCGATCAGTTCCACGGCGTTTGGGCCGATGATGTGCATGCCGACCAGGGCCGCATCGCTGGAGCGGGCGATTGTTTTCACAAATCCGTAGGTGCTCCCCATGGCCATGGCTTTCCCGCTGGCGCTGAAGGGGAACTTGCCCACTTTGACGGAGCCGTATTTTTCGGTGGCCTCGGCTTCGGTCAGCCCGACGGACGCCACTTCCGGCTCGGTGAAGGTGCAGCGCGGGATGTTCGCGTAATCCAGAGAAGGATGGTCAAATGCTTTGCTCTCCAGCAAACTGCGGATGTGCGCAGCCACGATCAGGCCCTGTTGGCTGGCCACGTGCGCCAGGGGCAGTTTTCCCGTGACGTCGCCGATCGCGTAAACTCCGGGCAGGCTTGTGCGCATCAGTCCGTCGATGGTGATGGCGCCGCGTTCTTGCTGGGGGGAAGCGCCGGTCCAATCCAGCAGGCATTGCGGCGCGCGGCCCACACTGAGCAGCATTTTTTCCACGCTGAAGGAACTTCCGTCGCTCAGGAGCAGTTCCAGGCCTTCGGTACCCGGTTTGACGCTCTGGACGCCTGCTCCGGTGGTGATCTTGATCCCCGCTTTTTTCAGGGCCGGGGTCAGGCGTTTGGAGATCTCCTCGTCCTCGGTGGCCAGGATGCGGGGCAGAAACTCCACGATTCTGGTTTCCACGCCAAAGGAGTTCATGACGGAAGCGAACTCGCAGCCGACCACTCCGCCGCCCACCACGGCGAGGCTTTGGGGCAGGCGGTCCAATTTCAGGATCCCGGTGGAGGAGAGGATGTCCTTTTCGTCGATCTCGATGCCGGGAAGTGCCTTGGGGACTGAGCCGGTGGCCAGGACCAGGTATTCAGCCTCGAGCCGGCTGCCCTTGTCTGTTTGGACGGACCAGCCCGCGGCGGTTTTTTCCACGCTCAGCGCCTGTTCCAGAATGACCGGGATCCCACGCTTGCGGAAGAGGAATTCCACTCCGCTCACCAGTTGTTCCACGACGGCGTTCTTGCGTTCGAACACCCTGAGGTAATCGAGCTGGGGATTTTGCTCCGGCAGGCCGTAATCGGGGGCGTGGGAGAGTTCGCGGAAGAGTTCCGCGCTTTTGACCAAGGCTTTGGTGGGAATGCAGCCCCAATTGAGGCACACGCCTCCCAAACGCTCTTTTTCGATAACTGCGCAGTCGATCCCGTATTGATTGAGGCGGATGGCCGTTTCATAGCCTCCGGGCCCCCCGCCGATGACGATAACTTTGTGGCTGGGCAAAAAACCTCCCTCAGCGCCTGCGCAGCCGGCTGTTCAGAATTCCCAGCTCGGACCTGTATTTGGCCACGATGCGGCGCGAGATGTTCAGACCCTGTCCCTTGAGATGCTCCACGAGGTCCTGATCGCTGAGCGGCCGCTTTTTATTCTCCTGTTCGAGCATGTTTATGATGTAGGATTTCACCCGCTGGCGGGAGATGTTTTCGTAATTGTCGTCCTTGCCCGCGGTGCTGCTGAAAAAGTCCTTCAGTCCATAGATCCCGTAGGGCGTTTCCGCGAATTTATGTTTCACCACCCGGGAGATCGTGGATTCGCTCACGGAAAGATCCTGGGCGATGGTGGCATAGGTAAGCGGCTGCATCAGCCCCGAACCGGTGTAAAAAAATTCCTGCTGGTGGTTGATGATCGAAAGCGCCACCCTTTCCAGGGTCCGGGTGCGCATGTAAATGCTTTTGATGAGGAATTTGGCGCTGTTGATGCGGTCGCGCACGAATTGCAGGGTCTCTTTGTCAAAATTGCCCCGGCTGATCATTTTGCGGTAGCGCGGGCTGATGATGATGTTGGGGGTGATGTGGTCGTTGATGATGACTTCGAATTTGCCGTCGATGAGTTTGATTGTGATATCGGGAAAGACATAGGCGGCGGTGGGGGAAAGGAGCCTCAGCCCCGGCTTGGGGTCGAGCTTGGCCACCTGGTCGCGCATGGAGAGGATGTAATCCTCTGCCACGCCGAAATGGGAGGCGATCTTCTGATAGCGGCGGTGGATCAGGTTTTCGAACTGGTCGGTGCACATGCCCACGAGGATGTGGTTCTCCAGCTGGCTTTCCGAAAGCTGCGCCAGCAGGCACTCGCTGATGTTTCTGGCGGTGATGCCTTTGGGATTCAGTTTCAAAAGCAAATCGTGCAGTTCCCGCACCCGCTTGGGCTTGATCCCGTAATGCCGCCCGGCTCTCTGGATGTCGTAATTGGGGGGTAGAAAACCGTAGATGTTGCAGCTGTCGATGAGTTCGGAGCAAAAATCCACTTCCGGTTCCGGCAGTGAGAGCGGGTAAAGCTGCTGCAGGAATTTGTCCTTGCCGTTTTCCTCATAGCGGATGAGGGCCTCGCCGTGTTCGCCGTCGGGATCGGAATGCCAGCCTTCGTAACCCTGGTGGTACTCGTTCCATTGGTCCAGGATCTCGGTCAGCTCGCGGGCTTCGCTCAGCGTCTGGCCTTGTTCCTCGGCGCTTTCGGTATCCTCCAGGGCGGCCTTGGTTTCAGGTTGGCCGGCCTCGAATCCGCTTTCGTCGATGTCCTCCTCTTCCTTTTCCTCACGCAGTTCCAGCAGGGGGTTGTTTTCCAGTTCCTGCTTGATGTAATTTTCCAGTTCCAGAATCGGCAACGACAGCATCTTCAGGGATTGCAGCATCTTGGGCTTGAGCGCAAGCTCCTGTTTCTGCCGGAGGGTGAGATTCTGGTGCAAACTGCTCATCGTGATTGCTCGAAAGGATTGGTCAGGAACCTATCTCCCAAATAGACTTGCTTGGCTTTTTCATCATTTATCAGCTCCAGTGAAGAACCTGAGACGATTATCTTTCCTTCGAAGATAATATAAGCGCGGTTGACGATTTTCAAAGTCTCAATTACGTTGTGGTCGGTGATCATGACGCCGATGTTCTTGTCGCGGAGTTTGGCGATGATGTCCTGGATGTCGGCCACGGCGATGGGATCCACACCGGCGAATGGCTCGTCCATAAAGATAAAAGTGGGATTGGTCACCAGAGCGCGGGTGATCTCCAGTTTGCGGCGTTCGCCTCCGGACAGCGTGTAGGCCTTCTGTTTGGCCAGCCCGGAGAGGTTCAGTTCATCCAAAGCCTGTTCCAGGCGGACTTTCTGTTCCTTTTTGCTGAGGCCGAGGGTCTGCAGGATGGCCAGGATGTTGTCGCTGACGCTGAGTTTGGAGAAGATGGAGGGCGACTGGGCCAGATAACCCAGGCCCAATCTGGCGCGCCGGTACATCGGATAGTGGGTGATGTCCTGCGTGTCCAGCAGCACCTTGCCCTGATTGGGTTTGGCCAAGCCGAGGATCATGTAGAAAGTGGTGGTTTTGCCTGCGCCGTTGGGACCCAGGATGCCGACCACCTCGCCCTGCTTCATTTCCATGTTCAGATCCCGGACCACCGTCCGCTTGCCGTATATCTTCACCAAGTTCTGCGCGAATATCTTTTTCGAAGCCATATCAATACATTTTATCGCGTTACCGGCTGTTTGTCAAGAGTTGTTGTGGAATCTGTAAATTCCTTTGATGCCGCTGCGCATGATCATTATTTCCAGATTGTTGCCGGCGTCAAATCTGGCGTCGAGGGCCTCCCCGCTGGCATGGTTGACCAGGTAGTCCCTTTCCTCGGTCTGTTCCTGGGCGTAGAAATAATCCACGGCCGTCTCGGCGTGGAAGCCGGTGATGGCGCCGGCTGCGAAATCGAGGGTGATGAAGCTGGCCTTGACCCAGTTGTTTTTCAGTGCGCCGCGTTCTTCGGCAAACTCCACCCGGCAGGAATCGACCAGTTCGGCATGCGTCAGCTTGCGGTCCTTAAAAAAGAGATAGAACTCCCGGGCACCGGCTGTGGCGAGATCCGAGCTGAAATGCGGCTGGCCGGTGAAGACGGCATTTTCTTCATTCAGAAAATAGAGCAGAAAATCGCTGGTGGTGCTGTAGTCCTGGGTTTGGGCCACCACGTTGAAGGTCGCCACGATCTTGCGCTCGGCGTTATAAAACTCGAGTTTGTCCGCCGTGACGTAGAGGGTGTCCTCCCTGGCCGTGCGCAGCTTGGGATTTTCCACCATGTAGGCGTAGCCCGCCCGGCGGTCCCAATGCGCGTAACCGCATGAGGCGCTGGCGTTTTCTTCGCGGTCAAAGGCCGAAACATCCTGCCAGACGGTCAGGTTGTCCTCCAGCTTGTTGTAGATGGCGTATTCGGAGCGGAACCAACTGAAGCCGCCGTTTTTCCTGGTCTCCGTGATGTAAACCTTGCCGCCGGCGTTCAGTTCGTCCGGGATGCGGTAATAGGAAAGGCTGTCCGCCTGCAGGCTCAGCGAATCGTTGTTCACCCGGACGTTGCCGTCAAGGCGGGCGATCTTTTGCAGGTCGAAGATCAGCGCCCGGTCGCTTTTGAATTCCGTGGTTCCGTACCAGAAATGCACCTTGCCGCTCAGTTCCATCACCTGTTCGTCGTTGACCTTGGTCAGGAAGAGCTTGTCCGAATGGACCACGCGCAGCTGCTCCGTCAGTTGCTGTCCCGCCAGCGCGGTGATCAGCAGCAGGAACAGGCTACCAATCCAGATATTCCTGGCCAAAGAAGCCCTCGGCGGAAACGCTGTCCATTTCCGTGGGATAAATGCTGAGGTTGGTGCGCAGGTTCTTGCCCCGCAAAACGTTGCCTTCCCGGATCAGCGTCACCCTGTCCGGCGCGATGATCTCGTCCACGTTGCGGTCCCAAGTCAGGCGGGTGGTGTTGACCTCTCCGCCCGGCGATTTCAGGATCACGTGGCCATGGGCGTGGATCAGGTTTCGCGCGTCGTCGACGATGGTGCTGTCGGCCTTGAGCAGCGTGGGTTCCTTCTCCTTTTCGTTGAAGGCGGTGATGTCCACCTGATAGGCGTTGAGCAGACGTTTGTCGTAATAGCGCTCAATCTTGGCGGCTTTGAGGATGTAGTCCACCTTGCCCTTGTTGAATTCGATGATCGTTACGTTCGTGCTGGTCTCATCCGGCAGGCTTTTATCCATGACTGCCGAAGGGGCGTCGAGCCGGTTGGATTTGCCGCAACCTGCCAGGACAGCCAGCAGCAGGCTAAAGGCTGCTATTGAGATAAGCGGCAACCGCTTGCTCATAGATCCCTTTGTTGACCAGGACGTATTCGATGCATTCGCGCACCGCGCCACGTCCGCCGCTGTTGCTTGTGACGTGGTCCGCCAGTTGCCGGATGTTGAGAGCGGCATCGGCCGGACAGACCGAGATGGCGGCGTTGAACATCGCCGGGATGTCGTTCCAGTCGTCGCCCATATAGAGCACATTGCTAAAATCGAGTTTTTGTTCTGCCAGCAGGTCTTTCAGGCATTGCAGTTTGTCAGGAATCCCCTGAAAGAGGAAATTGATCTTGAGATCCTGGCAGCGGCGTTCCAAAACTGATGATTTGCGGCCGGTAATGACCGCGGTTCGCAGCTCGGTTTGGCGCAGCAGGAGGAAGCCCATCCCGTCGTGGGCGTCGAAGTTTTTTGCTTCGTTACCTGCGCTGTCGTAGATGATTTTGCCTTCGGTAAGCACGCCGTCGCAATCGAAGACCAGGAGTTGGATCCTGTCCCAGTTGAGTTTCGGTTTGTAAGGTTTGCTGATCTTTTTCAGCATATCTATTCCTCCGTAAGTGACTCAAATACTTTAATACAGCCTTCCAGCAAGGACCGCAGCTCTTTCAGCGGAAGCATGCTGGCAGCATCGCTTTTGGCTTGGGACGGCTGGGGATGCGTCTCCAGAAAGATTCCGCGGACTTTTCCAGTCGCGATGGCAGCCCGGGCCAGCATTGCCGCGTACTGGGGAGTGCCGCCGGATGTGGTTCCCGAGCCCGGCAACTGCAGGGAATGCGTGACATCGTAGACCACCGGATAGCCAAATCCGGCCATGACCGCGAAAGAGCGAAAATCCACCACCAGATTGTGATAGCCGAAAGAGCTGCCCCGCTCGGTGAGCAGGACCCGCTGGTTGGCGCCGGCCTTGAGGGCGGCCTGGAACATGTCTTCCGGAGCCAGGAACTGTCCCTTTTTGATGTTCACGATCTTTCCCGTTTCCGCCGCGGCGGCGATCAGTTCGGTCTGGCGGCAGAGAAAGGCCGGGATCTGCAAAATGTCGCAAACTTCGGCGGCCGCAGGGACTTCCGCGCGTTCGTGCACATCTGTCAGCAGGGGCAGGCCAAACTCTTTTTTGATCTCTGCCAATGCCGTCAGTCCCGCTTCTTGCCCCGGACCGCTGTAAGAATCGATGGAGCTGCGGTTGGCCTTTTTATAGGAGGCCTTGAACACGACCGGCAGGCCTAGATCGTGTTGGATCCGGACCAGTTCGGCAGCGATCTCCCGCATCACGGAAGCCTCATCCACGACGCAGGGTCCGGCGATCAGGAAGAAGCGGGGGCTTGCTTTCAGCTGTTCGTATAGTTGCATTTAAAGCCTATTTTAGCGTTTTGACCTTTTCCCAGGTAAAATTGCCGTCGTCCCTGCCAAAGTGGCCATAGGCGGCTGTGGAAAGGAAGATCGGCCTTTTGAGATCAAGGTATTCGATGATTCCCTGCACTGTCAAGTCAAAACTTGCGCGGATGAGGCGTTCGATCTCGGCGTCCTTCATCTTGCCGCTGCCATAGGTGTCCACCATCAGGGAGACCGGCTCCTTTTCGCCGATGACGAAGCTGAACTGGATCAGGCATTCGTCCGCAAGCTGCGAAGCCACCACGCTTTTGGCGATGTGGCGGGCCATATAGGCGGCGCTGCGGTCGACCTTGGTGGCGTCCTTGCCGGAGAAAGCTCCGCCGCCGTGTTGGGCCCAGCCGCCATAGGTATCTACGATGATCTTTCTGCCGGTGAGGCCGGTGTCCGCGGCCGGACCGCCATCTTCCCATTCATCGAGGGGATTGATCTTCACCTGGTAGTCATCGGCGCGGAAGGTGCTGCAAGAGTCGCTTTCCATCTCTTCGATGGTGGGGATGATCACTTTTGTGCGGATAGATTCTTTCATCGCAGCGAAATCGGCTGCCTCCAGATGCCTGTGATGCGTGGAGATAACCACCGTCTCGACGGAGATCGGGGTACGTCCGCAATAGCGCAAACTGACCTGGGACTTGGCGTCGGGCAGCAGGTTGGGGATACCGCCGTTCTTGCGGAACTGGGCCAGGTTTTGCAGGAGTTTGTGCGCCATGGCGATCGGGACGGGCATCAGGTGCTTGGTCTGGTTGCAGGCATAGCCGAACATCAGGCCTTGGTCGCCGGCGCCGGGATTTTCCTCCAGCTTGCCTTCCTGGGCGTGCAGGTAGTTTTCGATCTGGCAATTGTGGTCAAAACCGATTCCCGGCTGGACGTAGCCGATGTCGGAGATCACTTTGCGGACCAGCGGTTCGGGATCGATCCGGACCTTGCTGACCGAGGATATTTCCCCGGAGATGACCACGCGGTCTTTGGTGCAGAGCGTTTCGCAGGCTACTTTGGAAGTTTTGTCGGCGGCCAGGTAGGCGTCCAGGACGGCGTCCGATATCTGGTCGCAAACCTTGTCCGGATGGCCTTCCGAGACCGATTCGGAGGTGAACACGTATTCGTTTTTGTCGCAGGGCTTGTTCACGTGTAAGGCTGTCATATTCTATACTCCTATGTTGTTTCTTATCCTTGGCGGCGGCAGCCCTTTCCGGATAAAAAAAACCCGGCGCTAAAGCCGGATGGAGTCATTATCCGCACTTTAGCACATTTTTTACGCGGAGCAAAGGGCAAATCGCCGCAAATACAAAAAATGGTACATCTCCGGGGATTCGAACCCCGGACCCACTGATTAAGAGTCAGTTGCTCTACCAGCTGAGCTAGAGATGCACGCTTACGCGCAAGGAATTTCCCGGCGCCCGGGCTGTCAAGCGAAAAGAGTCAAGCTGGCTTCAGATGGCGCGTTCCAGCCAGGGCAGCGGATCCGGTTCCCGCGGAGCCGTGATTTCCGGAAGCAGGGGCGGCAGGGGCTTTGGCCAGGCTTTCTGTTTGGCGTTTTCCTGCTGCACCGTGGTCCAGGCCAGGTTTTGCAGGTAAGCCGCCTCAGTCGCTGCGATGCCGGCGGGATAGTAGCTATTGCCAACGGGATTGACGTTCCAGATCTCGGCCAGCATCAAACAGGCGACCAGATAGGTGCCGTAAAGGCTGGGATGGTAATTGTCCGGCGCGTAGAGGTTGAAAGCCAGCGAATCGTCCAGGGCGTTGTGGTAGGCCACTCCGGCCGGCACCACCGGGGCGTCCAGATAGGCACCGATGTAATAGTAGGCGTCGCGGATGGGCACATACATTTCCGGGTTGTTTTTCCAGGCCCAGGTCATGTAAAATCCGGTCAGCGCCCCCGCCTGGTTGATCACGTCGTTGAGCAGGATGGAGTACTGGTAAAAAAGGTCCGGATCGTTCATAGGCCGGCTGCTCTGCTCCTGCAGGATCACCAGGTCCCAATTGCCAGTCCGGATGGCGTTCAGCGTGTTGGCGTCGTTGTAATGCTGCTCCAGAGTGTAGCCGCCCACGGTCCGGTCCTCCACCACGACGTTCCATTCGGGATGGATGGCGTTCATCAATAGTTGCAGGTGCGTGTCCACGCCGTTGTTGAAATAGGTGTGGCTGTTTCCCACCAGCAGCACGCGCCGGCTTTCTTCGTAGGGCAGACCCCAATTGACCACGACTTCCAGGCCGCCCGGCACGAAATGCAGGGTGATATAGACTGTTGTCGTCTCGCCCGGGCGCACCGTTCCGGTTCCCGATCCGGCCGCGATCAGGGTCGAATCCTCGAACACGCCGACGTCGATCGCGTAACTGCCGATCTCGAGGTCCTCAAAGGTCCCGGAGGCCGTATTGCCCGTGATAGGCAGATCCATCTGGTCAGAAAAATCGCCCCTGGTGATGGTCACCTCTACCTGCGTGACGTTGAAACCGTGCGCCACGGCCGGCTCCAGATTGATCTCGACCGGCATCCTGCCTTTGTCGGGGGGATTGGTGTGATGATGCTCGCAGGCCATAAAGGTCAGCAGCAGCGCGAATAAGAGAAAGGAGATTTTTTTCATCTTCGTTCCTTATGATTAGGTTTAATCGTTTGGGAAATCAACCGCCTATAAAAATAGTGCCGGAAGCTGATCAATCTACAGATTTGCATACCCGGAAACCTATCTTGTAGTTATTGGTGGTGGCATAATCGGCCCGACGGGATGTGACAGCGCAAGTGGGGGCATCGCTAACCCAGCTGCCTCCGCGTCCAGTGCGATAAATGCCGGCATTTTGGTCCCAGCACCATTCCCAGAGGCCTCCGCTCATGTCATAGGTTCCCAGTTCGTTGGGATCTTTTGTTCCGACGAGGGGCGCCGAGCTGTGGTAGGCCCCCCAGTTATCCAAATACCAGCCCACGCTGTTCAGGTCGTTGCCTCCGCTGTAGGTGTAGCCATGGGTTTGCAAGCCGCCCCGGGCCGCGTATTCCCACTCCGCTTCGGTGGGCAGGCGGAAACCGTCGGCGCCAAAGTCGCAACTGACATTCACGTGGTTGGAACTGTCCGTATTCCAGCCGGAAGGCCAGTTGTCGGGATTGGTGCCGTAGTCCAGATAGCTGTAGCAAGGCGTGAATCCGGCCCACAAACTGCGCCGGTTGCAGTATTCGATGGCGTTGAACCAACTCACGTAATAGACCGGGTAATTGCTCCCCACTCCGTAGCTGTGGGCGGGATTCGTACCCATCACGGTTTGATAGTCAAGCTGGTCCAGTTCAAATTTGTCGATGGCGAAGGAGGCCACGGTCAGGTCGGGGGCAAAGAGCCCGTCCAGGGGGTGGATCGTCCCTCCCTGCACAAAAACGAAATCCTCCGGCAGAACTATCTGGTCTTTGTAGGCGGTGACGTAGTAAAAAACCTTTCCGAAGGTAGCCGCTGCTCCCAGATGAATGTAACTTGTGACCGCAACATCCGCCAGATGCGTAAAAGATCCTGAAGCCGCGTTGGGCTCCGGAGCGGAAAAAACGCCATAGCCGTCCGGGACAAGCGGGCTGCTGTTGACATCCGTCGTGACCGGAGACCAGGAAAGGCTGACATCGGTTCCCGAAACAGCAATCACCAGGTTTTCCGGCGGGACGGGAGTTTCTGTGCGCTGCGGTGTTAGTTGATCCGGCCGAACGGCGGTTTCGGCAGCGAGGGCTATTACTGTCAGAATGATCGTGATCACAACAAACGAGGTTTTCTTCATAATCTTCCCTTTTTCAATAATATTGGCAGCCCGAAAACGGACTTTGACGCCAGGCACAGGCAATATTGCGGGAGGCTGGAGGAAAACTGCGCAGACCAGGATCTTACAGTGGCTGGCGGCGTTTGGCCGTCACGTCTCTCCGCAACGATTGCCGGTGGCTCCGAAAGCGACGGAACCCTGGCTGCCATTTGTTTCATTATTCCTCCAAAGCAGTATCTGATCGTCTGCGCCAGATCCCATTTAATAAAATTCATTCTACGCATCCGTGAATAATATGTCAAGTTCAATCTTGGGCGGACCCGCCCAACACAGCTACCAGCAAAATATCATTCAGTGGTTTTTCCGCGTCAAGCGTTTAGCGGTCTCGGAAATTCGGTATTGCCGGCCGGAGTTGCCAACCACAGCCTGCGCCATGGAAAAATCTCGCGTATCTAATTCACTGTCGTATTTACCTCCCTGATCCTGTTGCTCGGAGCCTGGCCGAGTAGAAAATCAGTCTGGTCTTGGAGTCTGCGCCAGGTTTGGGGGCAGACCTGTTTGGATCATGCAGCCACAGCGAATATTGATTTCTAATCTGCGGGGAAAAACTCTCATCCCAATTGAGTGGTTAAGCAGTGTAACCATCCAGAGTGGGTTCGCTGGATCCATTTGCATCGCGGCCGCTGATCGCAGCTCAGGCATCTTCGCCACCTGCACACAAGCGAAGTTCGGCGGCGCAATTACCTGGCATTACGGGATCATTACTAAATATCAGCTCATTAAGTTTGAAAGAGGAGCCAAAAGGAAAACTGTCATTTTTGGTTATATCTACATCCTATATGAATGCTGGCAATTAGATTAGTAATATCATTCTGCTATGTAATTAATATTTATCTTGACAAGAATGCCCGTTTACTTTATATTAATAAAATAGAATGTCAGTATTTGGCTTGTAAGCTCTCAGGTTATTACTGCAAAGGGTTTGGAGCAAAGGAGTAGAGGATGAAATTAATTTTTATCATGCCATTGTTAGTATATTTAGCAATCAATTTTTACCGCAATGTCGACCGAAAAGATTGGTGGCACTGCTCAAGCCGACAGGGAAATCACCGGGGTAGCTCGGAGCTAGTAGATATTCAGTATGCGAACAATCAGGTAGATACAGCCATAAGTATAGGAGTATTATCATGAAAACCATAATTATTTGTTTAATCATTATCGTTTGTTTCGGTATGGCCTACACTCAAACGACACCGGATTGGCTATGGGTGGAAAGTACAGGCGGAAACGGCAGGGGTTGCGGTAATGGCATCGCCACGGACAATAGCGGAAACAGCTATGTTACCGGATATTTTGAAGGAACGACCAATTTCGGAGATACCATTCTGAATAGCAGCGGTGGAAGAGACATGTTTGTCGGCAAGAAGGATAGTTCCTTTTCAAACGGAAACTGGCTGTGGATAAAACGCGCCGGTGGTACAAGTTTATGCTATGGAAGGGGTATCTGCATCGATAGTAGCGGAAACTGTTATATAATCGGTTATTTTCGAGATGTCGCAACTTTTGGCACCCTCACACTTACCAGCAGCGGAGGATACGATATCTTTATTGCCAAACTTGATACCAATGGTAACTGGCTCTGGGCAAAGCGAGCCGGAGGATCAGGCAATGATTATGGCTACGGTATTTCTACCTACAGCAGCGGCGATACATATATAACCGGGATGTTTGAAGATGCTGCGGTTTTCGGATCTACAACACTGACCGGCGCAGGAGTAAGCGATATCTTTGTTGCTAGGTTGGATACCAGCGGAAACTGGCAATGGGCATCTCGCGCAGGAGGTACATACAATGATGGCGCAAATTCGATTGCCGTCAGGGGACCCAATGTATATTTGACGGGATATTTTTTCGGTTCAGCAACCTTTGGTTCCTACACATTGACAAGTGTTATAAATACTACTTCCGAGATGTATGTTGCCGCGATCAGTACCAGCGGCAGCTGGCTCTGGGCAAAACGAGCAGGATCAACATCTAATGAAAGCGGCTGCGGCATCTCCACTGACAGCAGTCTGAATTGCTACGTGACTGGTTACTTTCAAGGCACCGTCTCTTTCGGTACGACCTCGTTAACCAGTAGCGGTGGCAAGGATGTATTCATCACCAAACTTGATAGCAGCGGCAACTGGCAATGGGCACTACGCGCGGGCGGGACAAGTGATGATTTGGGATGGGCAATTTCAACCGGCGTTGACAGTGCTTTGTTTATAACCGGTTGTTTTAATGGGACCGCCAGTTTTGGCACCACTTCACTTACAAGCGGAGGATATGAAGATGTATTTATTGCCAAACTGACGACATATGCTTTCTGGAATTACGCTCTGCGCGGGGGAGGCGCCGGTAATGACGAGGGTGTCGGAATATCCTGTGATGGAACTAATATTTGTTACACTACTGGTTTTTTTACGGGAGAAGCGGGATTTGGGTATTGGGTAACTGGCAGCGGAGAATCAGAGATGTTTTTAGCCAAGGAATATGGAGGATCTTGGTTTTGGGGTTTGGGATCCTTTGGACAAACCAACGAAACAGGCACTGATATCTCGACAGACAGCAGCGGGAATAGTTATGTAACCGGAAATTTCCAAGGCGTTATTACTTTTGGAACCACTAAACTTCCAAGCGCTGGAGGTAAATATGATATCTTTATCGCCAAACTTGATGCGAATGGTAACTATCTTTGGGCCAAACGTGCAGGAGGGGCTTTTGAAGATGTTGCCTGCGGCATTGACGTCGATAGCAGCGGCAACTGTTATATAACTGGCTATTTTAGCGGAACTGCAGTTTTTGGTTCCACATCCCTTACAAGCAGCGGTAACACGGAAATATACGTCGCCAAACTCGACTCAAATGGCAATTGGCTTTGGGCGGTAAAAGCCGGGGGAGCATATCAAGACCACGGTTATGGAATAGCAGTAGATACCGGCGGTAACGCATATGTCACGGGGAATTTCAATACTATAGCCACTTTTGGTGGCATCACACTACCTTATTGGGGAAGTTATAATAATGTATTTGTAGCCAAAATCAGCCCTAACGGCACTTGGCTGTGGGCAACACCAGCTGTTTCAGAAGCTGTTTATGTTGCGGCATACGGAATTGATCTCGATTCAAATGGAAATATCTACACCACCGGCCAAATTGAAGCAACCACGATGTTTGGCAGCATCGAGTTAGATGCCGGCTTATATGGGGTCGATATTTTTGTGGCCAAGATGGATGCGAGCGGTAATTGGCTCTGGGCAAAAAAAGCCGGAGGAGCACCCTCTGACAAAGGCTGCGGCATTTCCACCGATAGCTATGGAAATTGTTGGGTTACAGGCTTTTTTGGGGGAACTGCAAGTTTCGGTACAACCTACCTTACTTGCAGCGGAACAACTGATATATTTGTATGTAAACTGGATACCAATGGAAACTGGATTTGGGCTGTACGCGCCGGGGGATCTGGCAGCGATGAAGGCACAAGCATCACCACTGATACTTTTGGGGCTTGTTATATAACCGGTGATTTTCAGCAAACCGCTGCTTTTGGCTCCCTAACGGCTACCAGTTGGGGAGAAAAAGATATCTTTGTAGCCAAATTCAACGGTTATTGGCTCTGGGCTGAAGAAGCAGGAGGATCTGATGACGATATGGGTTTGGGTATATCTATGGATAACTTTGGATATTACTATGTCACGGGGTTTTTTAATGGCTACTCTCATATCGGTTCTATCCATCCTGAATGGTACGGAGGTGATGATATCTTTGTGGCTAAAATCTCAAATCCTTCAGGATCGGGTGTGCCATTGGCTCCGCAAAATCTGATCATCTCACATAGCGGGAGCAGTATCATTCTGCAATGGTCACCTGTCACCCAGGACACAAACGGTCAACCAATCACTCCAGATAGCTATCGAGTCTATTATCGAGCTTCTCCATACGGAATCTTCAGTGCTATCGGATCCACAGCCAACACTCAATGGTCACATACGACTTCTAATTCTCAAGGATTCTACAAGGTTACGGCAATTTTTGAGATAGAATAACTTTTGTCCAATGTCCTTTGTGGAACCCCAACAACGGTACTTCCAATGTGACCGTGTCAGACTTCTGGCTTGGCAAGCACGAGGTGACCCAGCCCGAATTCACGGCGGTTATGGGCTACATTCTTTTCTATTTCACTGGGGTCCTCAACGGTCCGGAGTAGCAGGTCCCTTGGTATTTTGGCTTCGAATACGGCAGCCGCTTTTGCTTTTTCATTGATTGTCGGCTTTAGTTTCCGCGGAGGAACTCCCATTTTCATTCCAGCCCAGTCAAAAATCCAGATTCTTAATGACCCTTAGCAAAGCTTAGTTTATATCTTCCCAGATCCCATGCCAAACCCGGGATGGCCAGACTTACCCGCTTTAGTAAAGTGGATCTTTTTTCTTTTGCTCCTTACTATCAATACGGGATCAATACGGGATCAATACGGATTTCACCCGTAATGATCCCGTATTGATCCCGTATTGATACTGAGGGCCATGTTATTGGGAGAAGTGGAGTTTGTTGCGCGTAATCATATGTGGTTTTATTGGTTAATTACGGCAATTGTCCAAATTGTATGGTAGGCATTGAGCATTTGTAAATCGGGTGACTAAAAAGAAATTTCTCTTTCAAACCAAGTGGATCAGCCCCGGCGGGGCGACATCCCATAGCAGCGGGTGCGCAGCGACACAGGGCCCGCACAAACCAGCGAAGCGAGTTTGTGGGGGCGTGGAGCAAGCCCCCCGAAACGGATATCGCATAGTTGGACAGAGCCCGGAGGGCGCGACACACATTACACACAAAAATTCTCCGCCAAGCCCCGGCGGGCGACCCATAATACTACGTTGCCACTGAGTTTTTTTTATGCCGCATCCTCCGGGGTTGCCTTTAAAGGTTGGTACTCAAATTCGGGAGGCTTCGCTCTCAATCCCGCAAAACGCTTTGCTCCTTTGCGGGGACCTCGTTTGCTGCGCACCCGCCGCTATGATCTGACGCGCCCTCGGGGGCTTGCTGACACCAATCGAGAATAAGTTTTTTTTGGCTCAAGTTCAATTAGAGTGGGTTGCTAGATCATAAAGAAAAATCTCGACCTGACATTCCAGCGCTGGCCGGAATCCAGATCTTTTATTACCAATGAGTTACGCTGAGTTTTTGCCCTCGTGGATGAAAACCATGGACGCATCCCCCGATATGACAAAATTCTTTGTAAATGGCTGACATATAAAGAACTGGATCCCAGCCTGCGCTGGGATGACAGGGGCGCCTGCGCTGGGATGACAACTCTCGAGGCTATAGATACCCGCCATAAATAAACAAGAGCCTCTATTTTTACGATTACCCACTCGGTTTGAAATAGTGCCAAAAAATAACTTGACAACTTTTCCCAGTTACTGAATTATGTATTTGGTGAAAATGATTCCGGCGACGGAATATCAGTATAGATCGTCAATGACCCTGAGGACCGCCCTTTAGCGGATGCGGTCCCGTGTCGGGTGCGAGTATCGGGTTCATTTTCACCCGGCAGAGCAGTGAACCCCTAAAGGGAGTTTTGATTATGAACAAAGTTGTTGTCTTCTGCCTGGTCCTGGCGCTCGCCGCGCTCACGTCGCTGGCCGCCCAAGCCCAACTCTTCAACCAACCTTACCAAACCACGGGCAACGCCTACAGCAGCTCCTATGGGGGAAATACCCCCGCCAATTATGAGGTCGCGGACAACTTCTCCGGGGTGAACGAACCGATCACCAGCTGCGTGTTTTACGGCGTCACCGGTATTTACGACGATGGCTGGACGCCTGCCCCACCCAATCCGGTAGAGCCCTTCTTCATCAAATTCTATGCTTATGAGGAAGAACTGGTCACGTTTGACCACGGTGCTATAGCTCCTTCCACAGGGACCTACACGGTCAGGCTGTTTGATTCCTTCGGCGATGGCTGGTACACCAACACGCTGGATGTTTACGTCAATGGTATCCTTGCGTTGGACGACATCACTCTGGCTGATGGCTATGGACCCCAGGATTACACTTTTTCCGCCACGGCCGGGGATAACATCGTCACTGTCTATTACTCTGTTTACTGGGGCTATGAGAACTGGTATCAGATCCTCGATCCCGCCCTGAATGTCATCGCGCAAGACGGGGATAACACCCAGGCGATGTGGCCCACTGGCTTGGGATACCTTCCCCTGCCGGCGATCACCGCCCCCGCCACTGGAACCTACACCGTGAACCTTTACGACGGCTATGGCGACGGCTGGGACAGAGGAAGGATGGATGTGTATGTCAACAACGTCCTGGTCCTGAACAATATCTCAGTGGCCAGTGGCACGGGCCCTGCGGTCTTCACCTTCGCTGCCAGCGTGGGCGACCAGATCTGCACGGTTTATACCGGGGGCGATTATCCTGAGGAGAACTGGTATGAGATATTCGATCCCGACCTGGTTGAGATTGCCCAGGACGGGGATGGATCCACAAAGCCCACCGGCTTCGGATCTGTGACCGCTTACCTGGTGTTAGAGCCGGCGTGGGCGTCCCCGGTCCATTCCTGGATTCTGAACGCGACTGCCACTTATCAAGGTACTTGGACAGGCTGGGGACTCTACAAATTCGCAGTGGACCTGCCTATCCCAGTCGATATGGCCACAGGCTGGTTCTCCGCGCAGATCAATTGCCCCGGCGGATCCGGGCAGTGGTTCCTGTGGGTGGATTCCAGTGTGGGTGACAGATCATTCCACCAGCACACGGGCGGCGGCAAAGCAAATCCGCTGCTGGCCTCGGTCTCCGCTTCCGGCGCGCCGAAAGGCGAACTGACTGGCGACATGTCCTTCGAACTCTGGAACGACGACGGCACCGTGCCCGTGGAACTGAGTTCCTTCACCGCGATTCTGACTTCGGGAAACGACGTCTGCCTGAACTGGGTCACCCAATCCGAAACCAACGTGAGCGGCTATTACGTGCTACGCAACACCACCGAAGACGCCGCCAGCGCCCTGCAAGTGAGCCCGTTGATCGAGAGCACGAACTCTTCCGAAGAGCACCATTACAGTTTCACGGACAGCGAGGTCTTCGAGCCCGGGACCTATTACTACTGGCTGCAAAACAATGATTTCGGCGGCGGCGTGGCCACCCACGGGCCCGTGAGCGTGAACATCTCCGAAACAGCCGGGGAGGTCACGCCCGAACTCCCGGTGGTTACTGCGTTGCAGTCCATCTACCCCAACCCCTTCAATCCCAACGCCATCATCCCCTTCAGCGTGGCCAAAACCGCCACGGTGGAGATTAAGGTCTTCAACGCCCGCGGCCAGTTGATGCGCCATTTCGGATTGGCGGAACGCGCCCCCGGAAACTATCAGATCGCCTGGGACGGCAAGGACGCCAGCGGCCGCGAATGCGGCAGCGGAGTGTATTACTTCGTGATGCGCGCCGGCTCCGAGACCTTCCAGCGCAAAGCGATCATGCTTAAATAACTCCTCCAATGGAAAGCTAGAAATGAAGCCCGGTCTCCCAGCCGGGTTTTTTTCAAACTCAGGTTCCTTTACTGTGAAAAAGCCCAGAGGGCTGACTCGTCAGGCAATATTCGAATTACCCACTCGGTTTGAAAGAGTGCCTTTTTTGGCTTAAGTTCAATTAGAGTGGGTTGCTAAATCATGAAGAAAAAGCTCGACCCTGTCATTCCAGCGCAGGCTGGAATCCAGATCTTTTATTACCAATGAGTTACGCTGAGTTTTTGCCCTCGTAGATGAAAGCCATGGATGCGTCCCCCGACATGACAAAATTCTTTGTAACTGGTTTATATTAAAAGAACTGGATCCCAGCCTGCGCTGGGATGACACGGGCGCCTGCGCTGGATTGACAATTCTAGAGGCTATAGATACCCACCATAAATGAACAAGAGCCTCTATTTTTACGCTTACCCACTCGGTTTGAAAGAGAGCAAAAAGAAAAGGGGCGGACATCTTTCCGCCCCGTCAGGGATGCTATGTCAGCCCAAGGAGTTTCAGCCCAGCTGTTTGATCACGGCTTTGCCGGGATAGATGGCGCTGGCGCCGAGTTCCTCCTCGATGCGGAGCAGTTGGTTGTATTTGTCCACGCGTTCGCTGCGGGAGAGCGATCCGGTTTTGATCTGGCCGGTGTTGAGCGCCACGGCGAGGTCGGCGATGAAGGTGTCTCCGGTTTCGCCGCTGCGGTGTGAGACCACGCAGGTCCAGCCGGCTTTGTGGGCGGTGTTGATGGCGTCGATGGTTTCGGTGACGCTGCCGATCTGGTTGAGTTTGATCAGGACGCTGTTGGCGGCGTTTTCGGCGATACCGCGTTTGATGATCTCCGGATTGGTGACGAAGATGTCGTCGCCGACGAGCTGTATTTTCTGGCCGAGGGTTTCGTTCAGTTTTATCCAGCCTGACCAGTCGTTTTCGGCCAGTCCGTCTTCCAGAGAAACGATGGGGTATTTTTCCACCATTTTTTGATAGTAGGCGATCATGGCCGCGGAATCGAGCAGAGTGCCTTCAAAGGCGTATTTTCCGTCTTTCCAGAAGCTGGAGGCGGCGGAATCGAGGGCGATGCAGACGTCTTTGCCGGGGACGTAGCCCGCGGCGGAGATGGCTTCCACGATCACGGCCAGGGCGGCCTCGTTGGATTCCAGGTTGGGCGCGAAACCGCCTTCGTCGCCGACTCCGGTGGCCAGTCCGCGTTTTTTGAGGATGGCCTTGAGGGCGTGGAAGGTTTCGGCGTTCATGCGCAGGGCTTCGCGGAAGGTTTTTGCGCCCAAGGGCATGACCATGAATTCCTGGATGTCCACGTTGTTGTCCGCGTGGGCTCCGCCGTTGATGATATTGCTCATCGGGACAGGCAGGACGCGGGCGTTGACGCCGCCCAGATAGCGGTAAAGCGGCATGTCCAGCTCGATGGCGCTGGCCCGCGCGGCGGCCATGGAAACGGCCAGGATGGCGTTGGCGCCGAGTTTGGCTTTGTTGGGGGTTCCGTCCAGATCGAGCAGGACGCGGTCGAGAATATTTTGGGCGGTCGCTTCCATTCCGGTGAGGGCGGGAGCGATGATCTTATCGATGTTGTCCACGGCTTTGAGGGTGCCTTTGCCGCCGTAGCGCGCCTTATCGCCGTCGCGCAATTCGATGGCTTCGCGTTCACCGGTGGAGGCTCCGCTGGGCACGGCCGCGCGGGCAACCACGACGCTGGCGAGCTGGATGTCCGCTTCCACGGTGGGATTACCGCGTGAATCCAGTATTTCCCTTCCCTTGATAAAGACAATTTCAGACATTGAGGGTTACTCCTTGTTTAGGTTCTATTTTTGAAAGATGTTGGCCAGGGTCTTGACGGAGCCGAGCAGGGCGGATGACTCGTAAGGGATGACGACGGTCTTGTCGCCCTGTTTGGTGACTTCCTGGAAGGCGGCGACGTATTTGAGGGCGACCAAATATTGGGCGGGGTCGGTTCCAGTGCCCTTGACTGCTTCCGCGATCAGGTTGATGGATTTGCGTTCGGCTTCGGCGACCAGCAGTTTGGCTTGGGCTTCACCATCGGCGCGGGCGATCTTGGCCTGTTTATCACCGTCGGCGACCCGGATCTGGAATTCGCGTTCGGCGTCGCCGGTGAGGATCTTGGCGCGTTTATCGCGTTCGGCGCGCATTTCCTTTTCCATGGCGACCCGGATCTCTTCCGGAGGCAGGATCTCCTGCAATTCGACGCGGTTGACCTTGACGCCCCACTTGTCGGTGGCTTCGTCCAGAATGTCGCGCAATTTGGCGTTGATGGTGTCGCGCGAGGTGAGGGTGTAATCGAGGGTCAGTTCGCCGATCACGTTACGCAGAGAGGTCTGGGTGAGTTTTTCGATGGCCTCGGGGAGGTTTTGGATCTCGTAGACCGACTTGTAGGGATCGGTGACCTGGAAGTAGAGCAGGGCGTTGATGTTGATGGAGACGTTATCGCTGGTGATGACGTTCTGGCGGGGAAAATCATAGACCGTTTCGCGGAGGTCGATGCGGTTTTCCTGCCTTTGGGTGACGACCACGTTGCCGCGGTAGTCGAGTTTGGTGTAGCGCCAGTGGATGGGGCGCATTTTGTCAAAGATGGGAACGATGATGTGGATGCCTGAGTCGAGGGTGCGCATGTATTTGCCAAGGCGCTCGACGATCACCACTTCGGCCTGGCGCACGACAATGATGCCTTTGGAGATCAGGGCGATCACGAAGGCGGCGATGATGAGTCCGAGAATAACACCGATAGTCATAATATCACTCCTTATTGATGAGTTTTTGCCACAATGGCGGAGCCGGGAATTCTGACAAGCAAAAAACCGGGGAAGGAAGCTTCACGAAGATTGCGCTTGACAAATATCAAAACATCTACGGAACATGTCCCTTTCCGGAAACTTATGTAAATCGATCCGGTTATCCCGCTTCACTTTACCGATATAATAGTCCTAAAAAAGGTTTTGCACAACGGGAAAAGAGCGCGGCAAAACGGAGCGGTTTGCGCGGCGGATCCGGCGCCGCGGGACGGTTGAGATAATAGCGAAAATAAAATAGATATTGGAGCACAAATGCAGATCACAAAACTCGAGCAGATGCTGGACATCCTGAAGCCCCTGCCCAACAAGCGGCTGGTGGCGGCCTGGGCGGTCGATCCCCATACTGTCTGCGCCGTACACGAGGCCGTGACCAACGACCTCATCGAAGGCATCCTGGTCGGCGACGAAAAGCAGATCAAGAAGGTCTGCGCCGACGAAAAACTCGATCCTTCGGTCTTCCGCATCGTGCATACGGACAACGACACCGAAGCCGCGAGCAAAGCCGTGGACCTGATCAACGCCGGCGAGGGTGACTTCCTGATGAAAGGCCTGCTCAGCACCGACCGCTACATGAGGGCCATCCTCAACAAGGAAAAAGGCCTGATGGAAAACGGCGCCATCCTTTCCCACGTGACCGTGGCCGAAGTGCCGACCTACCACAAACTCCTCATCTTCGGCGACGTCGCGATCATTCCGCTGCCCGACCTGGCGCAGAAAGTGGCGATCACGAACTATTTGATCAAAGTGGCGCATTTCCTCGGCATCGAAAAGCCCAAGGTGGGCATCCAGGCCGCGTCCGAACAGACCTTGCCGAAGATCCCCTCCTGCGCGGACGGCGCGATCATCGCCAAAATGGCCCAACGCGGCCAGATCAAGGGCGCGACCGTGGAAGGGCCGCTGGGCTTCGACCTGATTGTGGATAAGGAAAGCGCCCGCATCAAAGGCGTCCAGAGCGAAGTTTGCGGCGATGCCGACTGCATTCTCTTCCCCAATATCGAAGCGGGAAACACTTTCTACAAATCGATCGTCAAACTGATGAACGGCGAACTCTGCGCCATCGTGATGGGCGCCCGGGTTCCCTGTGTGCTTACTTCGCGCGGCGACAGCGAAAAATCCAAACTCTACTCCCTCGCCCTGGCCGCCATGCTGGCCTGATGTAAAAAGATGGAAGAGATCAAGTCTTTGGGTCAGCTGGCTGAACAGGTCAAGGCCAGCGGGACAAAAACCCGCATCGCCGTGGCCGCGGCCGAGGACGCCCATACCCTGGACGCGCTGGGCCGGGCCGTGAAGGAAGGTTTCGTGCGGGCCAGCCTGATCGGGGATAAACGCCGCATCGAGGAACTTTGCGCCAAAGAAAACCTGTGCCAGGGGGATTTTGAGATCATCGACCGGCCGGACGAAACCGCGGCCGTCAACATGGCTGTCCAAATGGTGAAGACCGGCAACGCGGACGCCGTCATGAAAGGGCTGGTGAGCACGGATAAATTCCTCAAGGCGGTCATCCACAAGGAAAAGGGGCTGCTCTTGCCCAAGGCTGTGATGAGCCATGTCTGCGTGCTGGAGATCCCCGCCTACCGCAAGCTGCTCTTTATCAGCGACACCGCGGTGCTGCCCTTTCCCGACCTCGACCAGAAGGCCGCCATGATCAATTACTGCGTGAACGTGGCCCGCGGCTTCGGCATCGAAAAGCCCCGGGTGGCGCTCGTTTCGGCCACCGACAAGGTTATCGGCGCCATCCCCAATACGCTGGAATACGCGCTGCTGGCCAAAATGGCGGAGCGCGGACAGATCAAAAACTGCGTGATCGACGGACCGCTGGACATCTTCCTGGCCTGTGATCCCTCCTCGCTTGCCGTCAAGGGCGTGGACACTCCCATTGCCGGCAACGCCGACATCCTGATCTTCCCCAACCTGGAGTGTTCGAACAGCTTTTACAAGGGGTTGATGCTCTTCGCGGACGGCGAACTGGCGGGCCTCATCCAGGGCACGCAAAAGCCCGTGATCGTGATGAGCCGCAGCGAAAGCGCCCTTTCCAAATATTACAGCATCGCCCTGGCTTGCAAAATGGCGGGGGAAAAATGAAGATCGCGATCGCTTCCGACCACGCGGGATTCGAACTCAAAGCCGCGATCATGGCGGCTTTTCCGGAACTCGAGTTCCAAGATTTCGGCACCCATTCAGCCGCTCCCTGCGACTATCCGGACACCGGAGCCCCGGCCGCGTCTGCGGTTGCTTCCGGCCTAGCTGAAAAAGGCATCCTCATCTGCGGCAGCGGGATCGGCATGAGCGTGACCGCCAACAAGGTCAAAGGCATCCGCGCCGCGCTTTGCTGCAATACCGATGTGGCCAGGCTTTCGCGCCGACACAACGACGCGAATGTGCTCTGCCTTGCGGCCAGGTTTACCGCGGTCCCTTACGCCATCGAGATCGTCAAGGCCTGGCTGGAAACGGAGTTCGAAGGCGGTCGCCACCAAAGAAGAATCCAAAAAATAAAAGACATAGAAGGAGAATCCCAGTGAAACACATCCAGATGCAAGATCCTGAGCTCTTTGCGGCAATGTCCGCCGAGTTGAAACGGCAGCGCGAGAACCTTGAATTGATCGCTTCCGAGAACTTTACCTCGCTGGCGGTTATGGAAGCCCAGGGCAGCGTGCTCACCAATAAATACGCGGAAGGCTATCCCTATCGCTGGAGCAAAAAGACTGGCAAGATCAACTACGCCCTCTACGGACGCTATTACGGCGGCTGCGAGTACATCGACGAAGTGGAGCGCCTGGCCATCGAACGCGCCAAGCAACTCTTCGGCGCCTAACACGCCAACGTCCAGCCCCACAGCGGGTCGCAGGCGAACATGGCGGCCTATTTTGCCCTCGTCCAGCCCGGCGACACCGTCCTTTCGCTCGAACTGGCCCACGGCGGACACCTTACACACGGTCATCCGCTGTCCTTCAGCGGCCAGTTTTACAAGATCGTGCATTACCAGGTCAATAAGGACACCGAGCAATTCGATTATGACGAACTCGAGGCCATGGCCAAGGAACACCGGCCGAAAATGATCCTGGCCGGAGCTTCGGCTTATCCGCGCAAGATGGATTTCGCCCGTTTCCGCGAGATCGCGGACCTGGTGGGCGCCAAACTGATGGTGGACATGGCGCACATCGCGGGGCTGGTCGCGGCCGGTTTGCACATGAACCCCGTGCCCTACGCCGATGTCGTGACCTCCACCACGCACAAGACCTTGCGCGGCCCGCGCGCCGGGATCATCCTCTGCAAAGAGGAATTTGCCAAAGAGATCGACGGCAAGGTCTTCCCCGGCATCCAGGGCGGTCCCTTGATGCACGCCATCGCCGGCAAGGCA
>JAKQNV010000177.1 GCA_029565595.1 Candidatus Cloacimonadota bacterium | reverse complement strand
CCGGAACAGGATTTTTTCCATCTGCTGAAGGCATCCAACACGGCGTTGAAGCCTTCTTTGATAAACACTTCCAAATAATCGCCGGCCTGCTCCAGGACAGGCCGCATGGCTTCCAATTCTTCCGGAGTGAACCGGTCGAGCACAAAATCGCGGGGATCGCCTTCATCGCGTCCAATGCCCAGGCGGAGGCGTCTCAAATCCTCCGGGGACATTATCTGGAACAGCGATTTCAGGCCGTTGTGGCCGCCGGCTCCGCCGCCGTTGCGCAAACGGAGCTGAGCCAGGGGCAGCTCGATATCGTCATGGACGACAAGAATCTCCTCCGGCTGCCAGCGCCGCAGGGCTTCGGACAAAGCGCGCCCGGAACGGTTCATATAGGTTTTTGGCTTGATCAGGCAGGCATTTCCGGCGCGGACGAAGTCAAAGAGCTCGTCATGGCGGAAAGCCAGGCCCCTCTTCTCCGACCAGTGGTCGAGAACGAGGAATCCGGCGTTGTGCCGGGAGAGTTCGTATTCCCGGCCGGGATTGCCCAGCCCAACGATCAGCCTCATTCCTTGGACTTTTCTTCCGTGGCTGCGGCCACGGGCGCGGCTTCGGCAGGCTTGGCTTCCTCTTCCTGTTTCTTGGCGTGGATGACGACCAGGGTCACATCAGGATGGTCCTTATAATGCCATTTGCCCTGAGGCAGGTCTTTTACGTGCAGGGAATCGCCGACACCGAGACCGGAAATGTCCAGCTTGATCTCTTCAGGGATGTCTTTGGCTTTACAGGTGATCTTGACGATCCTCTGGATGATATCCGTGAAACCGCCTTCCTTGGTGCCCACGGGCTCACCTGTGAACTGGATGGGAATGTCGAATTCCATCATGGCCGAGGCTTGGACGACCATGAAATCGATATGCAGGATGTTCCGGCTGACCGGGTGGACGAGTTTGTCCTTGAGGATGGTGTGGTATTTCTTTCCATCCAGTTTGATCTCATAAAAGGACAGCTCGTTGAAGCTCTTTTTGTAGCACTGCTGGAATTCGCCCTTGTTTATGGCTATGGGCAGGGATTCCATGCTCTTTCCGTAAAGCACCGCGGGGATCATGCCCGAGGCGCGGAGAGCCGTAAGGTCGCTTTTCCTGACTGTGGTCCTTTTTGTTGCTTCGAGGTTGAATATCATTTATTCCTCCAATCTCAAATCCTATCGGAACAGAATACTGAGAGATTCTTCTATGTGTATTTTCTTGATGGCGATGGCGAGCATCTCGGCAATCGAGAGCTGGACTATTTTGGGGCATTGGACCGCTTCCTCGGACAGAGGAATCGTATTGGTGACAAAGAGTTTTTCGATCGGCGATTCCATGATGTTTTGCACGGCGTGCCCGGAAAGGACGCCATGCGTGCAGGCGGCAAAGATCCTCTTCACATCGTATTGTTGCAGGGCGTTGGCGACCTTGATCAGGCTGCCGCCGGTGTCGATGATGTCGTCGAACAGGATGGTCGATTTGCCGCAAACATCGCCGATGATATTGAAAAGTTCTGATTTATCGTCGTTTCCGGTGCGACGCTTGTCGCCGATGGCGAAGCCGCAGTTCAGCCTTTTGGCCAGCGCCCGTGCACGGTTGGCGCCACCGGAATCGGGAGAGACCACCACGATGTCCTGGATATCCATGCTTTGGAAATAGCGGGCAAAAGTCGGTACCGAATAGAGATGGTCCACCGGGATGTTAAAAAAGCCCTGGATCTGCTCCGCGTGAAAATCCACAGCGATGATGCGGTTGGCTCCGGCGACGGTGAGCAAATCTGCCACAAGTTTGGCCGTGATGGGGACGCGGGGTTGGTCCTTTTTATCGGAACGGGCATAGGCGTAATAGGGAATGACGCAGTTGATGCGCTGGGCTGAAGCGCGTTTGAGGGCGTCGATCATGATCAACAGGTCCATCAGGTTGTCATTGACGGGCCGGTTGGTCGGCTGGATGATGAACACATCGGCGCCGCGTACGTTGTCGTTGATCTTGACGAAGGATTCATCGTTGGAGAATTTAAATAGATCGATATCCGCGAGTGGCACCCCGGCATAGCGTGCCACTTCCTCCGCGAGGGCGCGGTTGGAATTTCCCGTGATCAACTTAAGTTTCGAATACACTTTGATACTCTTTTTTCGATATCGTTCTGGCTATCTGCGTCCAATAGCCCTTTCTGGTGAAATGATCCTGGCATTTCAGCATCTGCGCAGTGTCGTCAAAGACGCCGAAGCAGGTGGAGCCGCTGCCGCTCATAAGGGCGGGTCGAGCTCCTATGTCTTGCAAGATGGCGATAATCCCGTCAACTGCCGGATATTCCTTTCTGATGGCGGGTTCCAAGCGATTGAAACAGCACTGTCGCCACTCATCCATCCGGAATCTGCGCCTGTCTATTTCATCGGGTATGGCAGCCAGCCGGTAAGCCTCAGCGCTGGAAATCGCGATGCGCGGATTCACCAGCAGCAGGCTGTCGATCAGGATGTCTTCGCAAGGGGTGACCACTTCACCGCGGTGCGTAGCCCAGGCAGTGCCGCCATGCAGGAAAAAGGCGATATCGCTGCCAAAACGAGCTGCGATGCTTTCCATTTCAGACATGCTCAGGTCCAAGCCCCAGAGGAAGTTAAGCGCTCTGATCACGTTGGCGGCGTTACTGCTGCCGCCACCTAATCCGGCGGCAATGGGAATCCTTTTCTCAAGCTCGATCTCCACTCCCCAAGGGGGCTGGAATTCTTGCTGCAGAAAATGGGCCACTTTCAGGACCAGATTGCTTTCCACAACCATTTCGGGCAGGTTTGACCACATTTTTACGCCCTGCTTTTTTGTCAAAGCATATTTGAGCATATCACAAATTGAGACACTGCAAAGCAATGTCTCAATCTGATGGTACTTGTCCGGCAGTTCTGCCAGTAGCTCAAGATGCAGGTTTATTTTTGCGCAGGAGGCGAGCTGCACTCTTCTTCTGCTTGGCGGAGGCGTCGTCTCCATAGTAGTAATAGTAGTAGTAATAGTA
>JAKQNV010000175.1 GCA_029565595.1 Candidatus Cloacimonadota bacterium | reverse complement strand
GTTTCCGATATCGGCATCATCGCCGCCGCCGCTGATCGCCCAGATCCAATTACCGGAGGAATCGATTTTCGCCACGAAAACATCGGACGACAGATTGTAAGTCAGAGGCGGGCAAGATCCAAAATAGACCGTACCTTCGTAGCATCCTGTAAGATAGCAGTCATCACCCTGAAAACAAATATCTTTCGGTAAGCAAGTGCCAAGGGCGTCTGAATCGGCCGCCCATTGCCAATATCCGTTGGCGTCGAATTTGGCGACAAAGGTGTCTTTCCCGGTAGCGGTGCTGGTTAGGGTGATGTTCTGTCCGAATTGGGCTGTGTTATGATAAGGTCCGGCCAAGTAGAAACAGCCATCCGGCCCAGCGCACAGGCTCATGTCATCGTCAAAGTCATATGACCCTTGGACGGGTGCCGCTCCGAACCAACTGCCGTCTGGGAACAACTTCGCGATGTATTTGCAGCCATACGCCATATAAGCTGGCCCGAAATACGCTCCGGAAGAACATACTCCCGCGATGAATATATCTCCTCCCGCTCCCAAACATAGAGTCTTGGCATCGTCGTAATTATCTCCCCCCGCCTGTACTGCCCAAAGCCAGTTTCCGGAGCTGTCGAGTTTTGCGACGAAGACGTCAGAATCCCACGAACCGTCTGTATTAAGCGAGTAAGGCCCAAAATCAGCCGAGCCGGCGAAATGGCCACAAACGTAAATGTTGTTGCCATTTGGAGTGACCGTGAGATCCAGGCCACGGTCTGAATACCATCCCCCAGCCCTGACAGCCCACAGCCAGTTGCCGTTGGGGTCCAGTTTGGCGGCAAAGATATCGCCCCATCCGCTGGATGTGAGCGTGTAAGGTCCGAAAACGGCGCTTCCTTCAAAATATCCTGTCAGATAAATACAGCCGGAGACGGGATCGATGGCGCTCGCCTCGACACTGCCGCCATTAGGAACGTTGGCGGCCCAGATCCAGTCGTTGCCCCAGGTCCGGGCCCTGACGAAATAAAACCAATAGGGGCCGGCGGAACCGGACACTCCGTCTATCACAAGTTTGAGATTGGCTGTCGTCATGGCGGCATAATGCAACAAGAAATTGGAGCCCTCACCGTCATTGTCGTTGGAATCGATCAGAGTGGTTCCGCTTTCGTCGTAGAGCGAGATCTGGGTATCAGTAGGTCCGGTTGACCAAAATGAATAAGTGTATCCAGCCTCGGCCTCAAACGCACACCAATCCTGATCGCTGTCGTCCTGCAGGTTTCGCGGTTGAAATTGCTCCGCGGGGAGGATGTCCAGTGGGTAGGCCTGAGCGGCGGTGTTATCGGGTTCATAGGCGTCCGGGAGCATGCCCCAGCGGTAGTAGAGCAGGTAGGGGCCGACTTGCGGCGAACTGTTGCTGCCGATTTTCAGCAAATGAAAACCCGTGTAGGTAGGAAAAAACTGCAGGTCAAAATTGCTTCCCGTCCCGCCGCCTTCGGCAGTGGCCAGCAAAGTGGTCCCGTCGCCGGCATAGATCCAGGCGCAGGTGTTGGTGAAGCCGGTGGTGTAAAAAGCGCTGAATTTTCCTTCCTCGGCCTGGAAGCCGAACCAGTCGGCATCGGATAGGGAATGCAAGGTGTGGGACTGGCTTTGCAGCGAGGGGGTCAAGGCCAGATCCGTGTATTGGGTGGGGAGGTTATCCGGCTCGTAAAGATCCGGATTTGTGTAGAGATAACAAAACACGTAGGCCCCGGCAGCATATCCGGAAACGACCAGCTTGTAATAGGCGGAAGTGGCCGGCTCGAATTGGAGGAAGAAGTTGTTGCCGTCGCCGCTGTCGTCGTCCGTGTCGATCTGGGTGGTCCCGTTATCCTGATACAGGCCGATTCCCGTATTGGTGGAGCCTGTGGACCAGAAAAAATAGATCTTGCCGGATTCGCCGTAGAACCTGAACCAATCCAGATCAACCGCCGGTGGGGGAGAGTCGATGGTGTGGTTCTGGGTGTGCAGGGTGGGATAGATCTGGATCAATTGGGCGGTGTTCGCCGTATCGTCGTTTTCATAAGCGTCGGGATCGACCGCCGGATATCTTGGGATGGCCGCCTTGGCGTTGCTTGCGGCTAGGCCATGGTCCAATGTTTGGGCGCTGAGGAGGGCGCCGGCAACGATTAAAACCAGGAAAATGATCGCGTGTTTCATCTGAACCTCTCAAGCTATATTGAGGCTGGATGAGGGAGTTTCCCTCCGTCAACCAGCCATCACAAACTCCAACCAGCGTCGGGGTTTGAACGCTGCGGCCTGTTCCGGATCATAACTCCCGGTTGGCCGCGGATCTTAAAGTTTCAAGGTTTGTCACACTCTGTCCGGCTCTGAAAACTGGCCTGGGCAAAAACATTTAGTTTTCCGCTCAGCCAATGTTGTCAAGTTATTTCTTTCCTGGGCCCCAGCCTGCGCTGGGATCCCACGCGGGGGATCTGGCGTGAAAAGTGAGGTGGATCCAAGGCCCCTGCGGGTCCTCGCTGGCGGGACGCCTGCTGTTCTAGGATGAGCTGTAACCTGCCCTTTCCCCCTTATCCCTTTTGCCCTGTCTTTATCAGGAACATCATTCCGATCACGTCATCAGAGTTCCATCAATCCTCACAATCCTCTTTTTCCGGTAAATCTGCGTTCTCTTTTTCTGCGTAAATCCGCGCTTTTCCGCGTTTTTCTATGGCCTCTTTACAGAGTCGTCCACGAATTATACGAATGGACATGAATTTTATCAAGGGGAAAAGGGGAAAAGGCGTAGTGTGGGTTAATGAGGTAGGGATGACCTGTTACGAAAACAGCATTTCTTCAAATTAGTGGCCGTTCATAAAAAAACGGTCACCGCCCTGGGAAGCAACGGCAACCGTTTCAGATCGTTACGCCGACTTTTTTAAGAGGACGCTTTAACTTATCCAGTGCAGGGCATCCATTTATTCGGTTTTAAGCAGTTCCTGCAGATGGGTAACGTATTTCTCGGCACCGCCGTATTGATAGCCGGTGCGCTGCAACTCGGTTCCTTTTTCATCCACCAGGACAATGGTGGGATAGCCCTGGACCGCGTATTTTTTCGCCAGGGCGGAATTGGCGTCTTTTTCGGCCTGGGTTTGCGGGATGGACTGGGGGAAGTCGATCTTGAGCAGGACGAGATTGTCTTTCGCGTAATTGACGAAGGCGTCCTGGGTAAAGACTTCCTTGCTCAGTTTCTTGCACCAACCGCACCAGTCCGAACCGGTGAAATTGATCAGCACGGGGCGTTTCAATTCAGCCGCGTAGTTCAGCGCCAGCTGGTAATCGGTGATCCATCTGCCCGGCTCGTAGGTTGAGGTTTTCATGGCGTTTCCGCAGGTGTCGGCCGGAGCCGCGGATCCTGCGAGAGCCTGGTCGCCTTGCTGCTGTTTGTCGCCCGCGCCGTTGGCCGGAGTACAGGCCAGGACGGAAACCAGCGAAAGCAACAGGAGGAAATAGACTATTTTCATGGCTTTACTTCCTGATCGTTGTTGAAGACGCGGACCGTGATGTCGGCGGCTTTTTTCAGCATCGCCCCGACGCCGCAATAGCGTACTGTGGAGAGGTTCACGGCCTTGAGCAGCTTGTCCGAGGGAAGGTTTTCCCCGCTGAAATGGAAATCCATCCGAATGTCCCGGTAAATGACAGGATGTTCGGAAGTGGAATCCGCTTCGACGATTATCCGCAACTTGTATTGTTCGACGCGCATTTTCGCCAGCAGGGGAACGACGTCCATTCCGGAACATCCGCTCAGCGCGGCCAGCAACAACGGTTTTGGCCGTGGCCCCTGGTCGGCGCCGCCCCACTCGGGATCAACGTCCATGACCAGCTTATGGCCGTTCACCTCGGCGGCGAAGGTCATCTGGCCGATCCAGTCGGTCGTGGTCCGGACGCTCATACGGTCCCGGTAGTGGTTTCCTTCAGTACGTTTTCGTACTTTTCCACGTACACTTTCAGGGATTTGAAAATCCCTTCCAGATCAGCTTCCGGGATTTGCGCCAGGATCTTCTTTTGCTGGTCGACAACGGTTTGCTGGCTGTTTTCGGCCAGTTTCTTGCCTTTGTCTGTGATCATGGCGAACCAACAACGGCGGTCTTTGTCCGAGGGTTTGCGGAGCACGAGTTTCTTGCTGACGAGATTGTCCATGATCCTGGTGATGCGGCTGTGGGAAACGCTCAGGACCTTGGCCAGTTCGTTCATATTTACGGGATCCTTTACCTTGTACAGGTAATTGAGTAGCTGGCATTCCATTTTACCAGCCTGCAGACATGCCTTTTGGGCATAGTCAATTTCGCTAAAAACAACCTGAAGCCGTGTGATCAGGCCGTGAAAGTTCTCAGCGGTCACTTTCATGATGTCTCCTTAGTTATTGGTTTTGCAGGAGCCGGTCGATCTTGGCGCGATCGAACCCGACTACCGCGGTGTTGTTTATCCAAAGTTGGGGCACGCCCGTCTGATGGGTCTTGCGCTCCATGTCCCGCAAGGCGTGTTCGTCCCGGGACACATCAATATATTTATAAGCGAAACCGCGTTCGCTCAGGTAATCTTTGACTTTCTTACACCAGGAACAAGTAGGTGTGCCAAAAACGATGATGTTAGGTCTCATCTTCAATCAACCTCTGAAGACAATAATAATGAGACCTTTGCATAAAGCAAGATAAATTTTACCTGGTCGTAAGATTCTCGTTACTGCGAAATACGTAAAGCTACTTATCGCATAAATTTAAAAAAAATCCTTGCCACAAAGTTCACTTGGGAAATAATGCCTCGCGTAAGGATATGAAAAGAATGGCAATGTTATTTTTCTGCTCAGACTGCGGCTTCGAGACCACCAAATGGTCCGGAAAGTGCCCTTCCTGCGGGAGTTGGGGGACTTTGAGGGAAAGCACCCGCGTGACCGGCAAAACGCCCAAAGGGGGCCAAGCCGATCCCAACACGCCCAAACCGGAAAGGATCACGGAGATCAAATATTCCGAAGTTTCCCGGACGCCCACCAGAACTGGCGAATTCGACCTCGTCATCGGGGGCGGGATCGTGAGCGGGATGGTCGTTTTGATCGGCGGCGAGCCGGGAATCGGAAAATCGACCCTAATGCTGCAGCTTTCGCAATGGATGGGTAGCCAGGGCAAAAAAGTACTCTACGTTTCCGGCGAGGAAAGCCAGGAACAGCTGCATTTACGAAGCTTGCGTCTGAACGTAGCCAGCGAGAACATCTGGCTGCTCTGCACCAACGACGCTGAACACGTTTTGAGCATCGTCGAGGAACATAAACCGGACATCCTGATCGTGGATTCGATCCAATCGGTCAGCGTTCCCAGTCTGGATTCGCTGCCGGGCAGCATCACGCAACTGCGGGAAAGCTGTAACCGCCTGCTACGCTGCGCCAAGACCCAACGCCTGCCGCTGTTTCTGGTGGGGCATGTGACCAAAGAAGGTTTTGTGGCAGGACCCAAGATCATCGAGCATATGGTGGACACGGTCTTGTATTTCGAAGGTGAGCTGCGCGGCCAGTACAAGATCCTGCGGGCGGTCAAGAACCGGTTCGGCTCCACCAACGAGATCGGAATCTTTGAAATGACCAATTCCGGCCTGGAAGAGGTCAAAGATCCGAACCACATTTTCCTGAACGACGAGGCCAGCCACAACGGCAGCGCCATCGGCTGCGTGATGGAAGGCTCAAGATCCTTCATCGTGGAGGTGCAGGCGCTGGCGACCACGTCCAATTACGGGACGCCGCAACGCGTGGTGGTGGGCTTGGAACAAAAGAAACTGGCCCTGCTGTTGGCAATTCTGGAAAAGAACCTTGCGCTCTATCTGCGCTCCAGCGACGTGTTCATCAATCTGGCGGGCGGGATCAAGAGTTTGGATCCCTGCCTCGACCTGGCGATCCTGGCGGCCATAATCTCCAGCCTGAAAGACAAGCCGCTGCCGGAAAAATCCGTATTCATCGGGGAAGTCGGCCTGAATGGCGAAGTGCGGCCAGTCACCCAGATCGATGCGCGGATCAATGCCGCCGCCAAGCTCGGCTACGAAAAGATCTTCATCTCCGGCCACGCCAAAACCAAACAGAAATCGCGGGTGGTGAAGCTGCGCGACGTCCGGGAACTCTATTCCGTGCTGGAGCGCGATTGAAATCCGCACGAGCAGGGAGCTGCGGTCTCGGGGAAGAGAATCCCGCTTGACAGGATAAACTCCGGACCGAAAATATCTCCATGTCTTCAAAGCAAGTACTGATCTGCACGATATTGGCCCTGGCCATCGCCGGGTTTTACCAGCTGGTCAGCAACGGAAAAAGCCAGTTTCCCGAGTACCAGGTCAGCGTCGGCCAGATAGCCGATTTCGACCTGGTGGCACCGTTCGATTTTCCAGTGTTGAAACCCGATGCCCAGTTGGAACAGGAATACGAGCAGGTCCTCATATCCATGGGCAAGCCCTATTCGCGCGATTCGAACGTGGAGTTTGAAGCTTATATCAACCTGAACAAGCTGTTTGACCTGCTTTTTGCCAGTTCGGAAGCCAAAGACTGGGAAAACCTGAAAGTATCGGCTCAGCGCCTGGGCTTCCAGCTCAGCGACAGCGTCCGGCCGATGCTGGCCGATCCGCAAAGGGTGGTAAGCGCTTACGACGCCATCAAGGACGCCCTGGGCGATGTTTACGCAGTGGGGATCTACTCCAATATCAACGCGGACAGCATTTTGGTGGTTAACGACAAGGTCCGCCGGCGACAGAACCTATCCAGTTATTTCCAGATCGAACAAGCAAAACGGTCTTTCATCGACAAACTCAACGGCCTTTCGGGCATTCTGGCCAGGGACAACGTCGATCAGCTGGTCCGGCCCAATTTACTGGTCAACGAGGCGAAATACAAGGAATTGATGAAGTCTGTGCGCGAAGGTCTGAATCCCGTGGCGGGGATTGTATCCCAAAACGAGATCATCGTGAGCAGAAACCAACGCCTGAGCGAAGACCAGATCAACAAACTGCATTCCCTGACCTTGGAATACCAGAACCGGGGCATGGGGAGAGCCTCGCTGCTGCAGTGGTTGAGCGTGATGGGGCTGCTTTTTTACGTGTTCTCTATCCTGCTGGCCTTTAACGGATATCTGGGAAGGCAGGACAGTAAAAGCGTCCAGGGCCAGCCGGGCTTCGTTTCCCTGAACCTGGCTTTGCTGGGCCTCGTCCTGCTGACCGTCCTGACTAAAAACATCCTGAAACTCGATCCCGGATTGATCCCCTTTGCCATGTTCGCCCTGGCCATCGCCATCCTGTCCAGCCTGGATCTGGCGGTCATCTTCTCGATCTGCGGCGCGCTGTTGATCTCGCCTTTCCTTAATTGGGAGGTCCACAACCTCGCGTTGCTGCTGCTTTCCACCTTGCTGGCCCTGGTCCTGATGCACCGGCTCAAAGCACATTACGAGTATTTCAAGATCTGGATGTTCCTTTTCGCCTCGCTGAATGTGGTAATGATAGCCCTCACGCTGTATTCCTACACCGGCAACGATATCACGGAAAAGGCCGGCCCGCTGCTCAGGAACGTTGGATATTCGCTGATCTCGACGGCTGTCTCGATCCTGGGCTGCGTGGCGATCGTCACCTTTTACGAAAAGAGGTGGAACCGGGCCACCAAGCAGGTGTTGCTGGAGTTGCTGGATTTCAACCATCCGCTTTTAAAAAGGCTGGCTACCAGCGCCGAAGGCACCTACCACCACAGTCTGATCGTGGGCAACCTGGCCGAACGGGCGGCGGAGGCGATCGGCGCGAATTCCCTTTTGGCGAGGGTTGGCAGTTATTATCACGATATCGGGAAAGTCATGGCGCCGGAAGTGTTCACCGAGAACAACGAGGTTTCCGATGAAGTCCACAGCCACTACACCCCTGAGGAAAGCGCGGAACTGATCCGCAACCATGTGCGCGAGGGCGTGGTCCTGGCCAACAAACACCGGATCCCGCAGGCTGTGACGGACATTATCCTGCAGCATCACGGCAGATCTTTGATCCGCTTCTTTTTGGACGCCGCCCTGCGCAGTGGGGAAGAGGTCGACCAGGAAAATTTCCGCTACACCGGCCCCCTGCCCCAAAGCAAGGAAGCCGCCCTGGTGATGCTGGCCGACGTCGTGGAATCGACAACCAAGTCCAAATCTCCGGGCAGCGAGGAAGAGATCGTGAAAACAATCGACGAAACGATCCAGCGCTTGCTGCGGGAAGGGCAGTTTGACGAAGCCCCGATCACCATCAAGGAACTTGCGGAAGCGCGGGACGCCATGGCGCCCATTCTGGCCGGCATATACCGCAAGCGATTGGAATATCCTGAAGCAAGGCCTGTTTGAATCACTCTGAACTTAATATTATTAACGAGACGTCCGCAGTTGTCGATGAATCCCTGCTCAAAGCTTGTGCTGAAGCAGTATTTGCCGGCGAGGGGACAGGGCAGGGCAATGAGGTCAATCTGCTCATCTGCGACGACGAAGCGATACGCAAATATAACCGCCAGTACCGGGGCGACGATTCCGTGACCGACGTCCTCTGCTTTCCCTGGCCGGACACGCTTCCCGCGGACGGCGCAGCCGAGTCCGCTGAGGTTTGCGATATTATCATTGACATAAAACAGATAGACAGACAAAAGGGAAAAAAGACAAAGAATCAGGAATTGATGGAAGTTTTTATCCATGGCCTGCTGCACGCCTGCGGTTACGACCACATCCGGCAGCCGGACCAGATAGCCATGTCAGAAAAAGAAATATACTATAAACGCCTTATGGAAGGTACACTCACACGTGGATGACAACTCAGCGTTAATACTCATCATCCTGCTGCTACTCTCCGCTTTCTTTTCGGGTTCGGAAACCGCATTTTTCTCGCTTTCCCGCATATATCTCAAAAAACTGGAAAACAGCAAAACCAGCGGCGCGAGAAGGATCCTCAACCTGCTGATGCAGCCCAGGCGCCTGCTGATCACGGTGCTTTTGGGCAACACATTCGTCAACATGGCGATCTCTTCGCTGGCGGCTTTGATCGCTCTGCGCATGGCAGAGAGATCGGGAACCGACGCCTCCGCGGCTTTGACCCTGCAGGTCCTCATTACCACAGCGGTGGTGTTGATCCTGGGAGAGATCACACCCAAACTGATCGCCCTGGCCACGGCAAACGTCTTTGCCCAGGTGACCAGCCTGCCCCTTCTGGCCATCAAGACGGTGTTGTTTCCCATAGTGTGGCTGATCGAAAGGCTGACCCTGCTCATATCGCGCAAGCAGACTTCGGACAAGCACATGACAGCCAAACTCACGGCTGAGGAATTGCACAACCTGATCCAGTCGGAAACCTCGAAACACAGTTTGGACGAGCATGAAAAACAGATGCTAGCTGGACTTTTCCGCTTCCGGGAAGCCGAATTGACGGAGATCTACGTTCCCCGGGTCAAGGTGACCGCCATCGAGCAAAACAAGTCGCTGGAGGAACTGCGCGACCTGATCGTGTCCAGCGGTCATTCCCGCATTCCGGTTTACAGCGAGACGATCGACGACATCCGCGGCATCCTGTATGTCAAGGATCTGCTGCTTTTTCCGGAGAAAAAGAAGATCCCGGAGCTGATGCGGCCAGCCTGGTTCGTTACCGAGAACATGAAGGTCGAAAATCTGCTCAACCAATTCAAGATGAAAAAACTGCAGATGGCCGTCGTGGTTGACGAATACGGCGGAACCTCCGGGATCATAACGTTGGAAGACATCCTGGAAGAGATCGTCGGCGACATCCGCGACGAATACGACAATGAGGAAGTCCCGGAGATCACTCAACAGGACGACGCGACTTTCCTGGTGCAGGGAATTTGCAACATCCGCCAGTTCAACCAGGAATTCGGTTCGGACATCGACACTGACGATTTCGACAACATCGCGGAATTCTTGCTTTCGCAGTTCAACCACGTTCCCGCCACCGGAGAAAATTTCATCCTGGAAAACGCATTGGAACTGAAGATCCTGGATAGCGACGGCAGACGGATCAAGGTCGTCCAGGTCAGAAAACTCGATGCGGAAGACTGAAGCCCATTCCCAAGATAAAGGCCTGGACAGGGATTATCTGGTTTACATCATTACTGTTGTCTGGTTGGCAGCCATCTGGACCGTCTCTTCCATCCCGCTGCAGCAGCTGCCCTCCGTCAAGATCTTCGGCTGGGACAAACTCGGCCACCTGGGGCAGTACCTGATCCTCGGCCTTCTGGTCAACCGCTGTTTGATAAGTATGAGGAAAAAGCCCGGAGTGGTGGTCATTGTGTACATAATACTGCTGCTCAGCGCCGCCCTTGACGAATGGCATCAGCGCTTTGTGCCGTTCAGATCGGTGAGCCTGTGGGACTTTCTGGCCAACGCCGCTGGGCTGGGCCTGGGCTGCGCGGGTTACTGGATGTACCGTGATCGAAGTAAAAAACCTGCAGCTTAGCATCGGCAGGCGATTGATCCTGCAGGATATAAATTTTACCCTGGAAGAAGAGCAAAACCTGATCATCCTGGGCCGCAGCGGTTCTGGCAAAACCGTCCTGATCAAGTCCCTGATGGGTTTTTACACGCCTGACCAGGGTATCGTGCGAGTGGACGGCGCGGATGTCTACAGCGGGAAAAACCACACGCAATCAGACCACAAGCACGATTTCGCCATGGTCTTCCAGAACGCGGCGCTCCTGGATTCCTTCACTGTCTTCCAGAATGTGGCGCTGCCCTTGTATGAGCGGGGCGAAAAAGACTACGCTAGCGTGCTGGACAAGGTCAAACGCAGCCTTGCAGTGGTCGGTCTGGAAGAGACATTGGAAAAATATCCCTCGGAACTCAGCGGTGGAATGCGCAAGCGGGTGGGCATCGCCCGGGCGCTGATCTACGAACCTCGCTACATGATTTTCGACGAACCCGTTTCCGGGTTGGATCCGATCACCTCCTCCGAGGTGCTGTATTACATTACGCAGATCATTCGATCAGTGCAGGCCACGACGATCACCATCACACACGACATCCGCAACCTGGGCGACATCGGCGACAGGGTGCTGTTCCTGGAGGATGGCAGGTCTCTTTATTACGGCCCGCTGAAAGATATGTACAAAGAGGAACATCCCCTGATCCGGAAATTCCTGGTCCAGGTCGCCTGATCTGGAGGGATCGATGAGCGTGACTGTTCCCAAAACCAAGCCACTCTTGTTTTTGGCCTTCCTGACGGCCACCGCCTGCAGCATCCATATCGTGGAAAGCCTGATCATGAGGACGCTGCCTGTACCTTTCATCCGGCTGGGCCTGTCCAATATAATAGTCATGTATTTGGTCAGCATTCGCAAGCCATGGGAGGCAGTGGCGGTCAATATCACCAAATCAATTGTCGGCGGTGCAGCAACCTTCACTTTGCTGACACCGGCCACACTTCTCTCGCTGGGAGGCGGGCTCGCGGCAGTGCTGGCCATGTGGGCGGCCTACAACCTGAGGTTGGGCTTGAGCATGTACGGAGTGAGCGTTTGCGGGGCTTTGGCCCACAATCTGGCCCAGCTGGTTCTGGTCAGGCAGGTCGTGTTGCCGGGCACCCGTGTTTTTGTATTGACACCAATCCTGCTTTTTTTAGGTTTGCTCAGTGGGATTCTAACCGCTTGGATCCTGCTTTTGGCCCAAAAGAAATATGACAATACCGAGATAATTGATGTTGCAAGCAATCGGAAAACCGAAGCATAAAAAGACCTGGACGTGGATCGGGATCATCTTCTGCGTCCTGCTGGGGGTGTTTATCGGGACGTTCTGGTTTTATCAGGATGACCTGCCGCCCACCAGCGAACTGAAAAATTACACTTTGCGCACCGGCAGCGAAGTCTATGACCGCACTGGGCGGATCATCTATCTCTTTGCCTTTGAGAAACGCAAGCTGGTCTCGCTGAAGGAACTTCCCCCGCATCTGATCGACGCCTTGCTGGTGACGGAAGACAAGCGTTTTTACCACCATTTTGGTGTGGATCCCTTCAGCATCATCAGATCAGTCCTCATCGACGTCAAATCGATGGATTTCTCGCAGGGGGCCAGTACCATCACCCAGCAGATGGCGCGCAACATGTTCCTGACTCTGGATAAAAAAGTTTCCCGCAAGATGCGGGAGATCGTCCTGGCGATCCGTATCGAGGCGTCCTTTACCAAGGACGAGATCCTGGAGATCTATTTCAACAAGATATTCTGGGGCGAGCAAAACCATGGCGTGGAGACCGCTTCCCTATATTACTTCAACAAACACGCCCGCGACCTGTCCATTGCCGAATCGGCCATGATCGTGGGCATGATCCAGCGTCCGAACTACTACGATCCCCTCGAGCATCCCGATCGCGCCAAAGTGAGGCGGGATTACGTTTTGGAGCGCATGTACAAGGCGAGAAAGATATCGGAAGAGGAATACATCGCGGCAGTCAACAGCCCGGTGAATTCCAAGAAGGGCATGAGTTACGGCAGTTTCGCCTCCGATTACTTCATCGAGCACATCCGCCAGTATCTGGAAAGTAAATACGGCACAGAGAAACTGTTCGAAGGCGGGTTGAAGATCTACACCACCCTCGATTCGGAACTCTCGTCCTATGCGGATTCCACGCTCAACCGTTATCTCTCGAGGATCGAGCACAGCGGCGGATATCCCAATAAATTCTCCGACTTGCCAGGCAACGCGCAGGATGTGGATACCAAGTACATCCAGGGCGGGCTTGTGCTGATGGAGAACAAGACGGGTTATGTACGCGCCCTGATTGGCGGGCGCAGCTTCGAGCACAGCAAATTCAACCGGATGACCCAGGCTCGCCGGCAGCCCGGTTCCTCGATCAAGCCGGTGTATTATACTATTGCGGTGGAAAAGGGCTACACGCCGGCAACGGTAATAAATGACGCTCCGATCACGCTCGGGGATTGGACCCCGCACAATTACAACCGCGCCTACAACGGCCTGACGCGGATGCGGGTGGCCATCTAATGGTCTTATAACGTTTGGGCTGTCAAATGCGCGCAGGATATCGGAATTCCAGCCATGAACGACGGTTTCCGCCGTTTCGGGCTCAACCGCAAGGTCGAAGATCTCAGCGCCGCCCTGGGCAGCCATGAGGTCGTTCCCATCAACCTTATCTCCGGCTTCACGACCTTTCCCAACGGAGGAACGCGCACCCAACCGATCTTCATCACCAAGGTCGAGGACACCAAAGGCAACGTGCTGGAGCGCTCCGCAGTCCAGAGGCACAAGGTTTGCTCCCCCGAAGTGGCCTACATCATGACCAGCATGATGCAATCGGTCACCGCTTCCGGAACGGGCGCCGGCTCACGAAACGGTTATTTCTGGCAAAACGCGGGTAAAACAGGTACCAGCGAGGATTACAACGATTCCTGGTTCATCGGTTTCAACAAGGCCTTCACTCTGGGCATCTGGACCGGATTCGACAACAGCCGCATCAAGACCGGAACCGCCAACGCCGTCAATATCTGGGGCCCGATCATGACCAAGGCCATCCGCCTGGACAACAACGGACGCACGCCCGGAGCCAACGATGCCCGATACAATTTCTCCGTTCCGGATGACATTATCCATCAGAACATCAATCCGCGCACCGGCTTCTCAGTAAGCGAAGGCGGCATCCCGGAAGTCTTTATCCAAGGGACGGTCCCGCCAGCTGTGTCCGATTCCCTGCGCTATAATTTCTATCCCACCGGATACGGATTTCAGGACAAATATGAACAGGACTGACCTGATTCAGAGAATGTTCCGGAATGCAGGCAGGAGCAGGAAATGATCGTTTTTGACGACTCCTCGGTCTCAAGTTTTTATCCCCTGGCGCTTACCAGAAGCGTGGGCGATCTGCGCTGCGGTATCCTGAAACTGCGCCAGAGGCTGCAAGCCTTGTTTGGCGGGGAAGAAGATTCCCTTTGGATCGAAGACCGGTTGGCAGATCTTTACCGGGAGAGACATCCCGAATGGCAGGTCAATCGCGGTCCGGAGGGGGGAGAACTGTGTGTGAATTCCCGGCTGATGGTCACTGACGAAGCCATCCGGCTGGTCCAAGGCTTGAAGCCAGGCCAGGCGCTGGTCAACTCAGATATTCTGCTGGCATTTCGTCCCACGCAAAACCTTCCCGGAATACCCACAACACCTGCGGAAGCGGGATGCGAAGCAGTGCCTTGCGACCTGGATTGCTATATAAACCTTAGCGACCTCATCCACGACAACGATCGCCTGCTCCGCTACGATTTTGACCGCTTTTTCGGAGACAAGGACAATTACTTCGAAACCGAACCCGGTGTGACGGCCCTCAATCCTTACCAGATCTGGATCGCCGAGGGAGTGGAACTCAAGCCCGGCGTAGTTTTGGACGCTTCATATGGCCCCATAATATTGGACGAAGGCGTGAAGATCCTGCCCAACGCAGTTCTCACCGGACCTGTTTACATTGGTAAAAACAGCCTGATCAAAGTGGGCGCCAAGCTCTACGGCCCCTCTTCGATCGGTGCCGTCTGCAAGGTAGGCGGTGAAGTGGAGGGGAGCATTTTCCAGGCCTATTCGAATAAACAGCACGACGGTTTCCTGGGTCACAGTTACGTGGGCGAATGGGTCAATATCGGCGCCGATACCAACAACAGCGACCTCAAGAACACCTACAAAAACGTTTCCTTATACTCCTACCCAACCCGCGGCAAGATCGATTCCGGAACGATGTTCCTGGGTGCCCTGATCGGTGACCACGTCAAACTGGGTATCAACACCAGCATCAATACCGGTTGCGTGATCGGAGTGGGATCCAATCTCTGGGGCTCAGCTCTCATCTCGGACTTCATTCCCGATTTTTCCTGGGGCATGGCCGGCAACCTAGAAATTTACAGGTTTGAGGCGTTCTGCCAGACCGCGGTGCTGGTCAAGAACAGGCGCAAACTGGCCTTCACATCCGCTGAGGAAGCCATTTACAAAAGGCTCTGGTCAGAATTGGGGAGGGGCGAATGAACGGGGGAAGCACCAGCGGGCAGGCTCAATCTGGAGAACGAATGCAAGATTACATAGAAGTGGAATTCCGCACCGGCAGGCTGGGATACTATCAAAATCCCCACAACCTGCCCATCAGTCCGGAAGACCTGATCATTGTCGAAGTGGAACGCGGCGAGGATATCGCCCAGGTGACCCATCTCAGCGTCAGCAGGGAGGAAATTCTGCCTCCTTCGCCTCCGGGCGGCCGTGTATACAGAATCCGCCGTCTGGCTTCCGATGAGGACATCGAAAAGATGCGCAACCTCCCCGAAAGCGAGGAAAAAGCCGCCAAAACCTTCGCCGACATACTCGCCAAGTATCCTTTCTCTATGAAACTCATCGAGACCGTTTACCAATTTGACGGCAACAAACTCACCTTCTTTTTCACCGCCGAGGGCAGGATCGATTTCCGCGTCTTTGTGCGGGAATTGGCCAACGTTTTCCGTACCCGGATCGAACTCCATCAGACGACCGGCCGAGACGAAGCCAGGCGCCTCGGAGGTTTTGGGATGTGCGGGATCCAATACTGCTGCGGCAACTTCCTCAAGCGCTTCAACCAGGTAACTATCAAGATGGCCAAGGATCAGAACCTGACAGGCAATCTGGCCAAGATCTCCGGTCCCTGCGGCAGGCTCTTGTGCTGCCTGAATTTTGAAGAGGATTTCTATGTGGAAGAAGGCCGCGGCTTCCCTTTGCTGGGTACCTGTGTGAATCTCAAGGGAAAGCGGATGTATGTCTTCAAAACCGATGTCCTCAACAAGCGCGTGCATCTTTCGGATGACGACCAGGTCCTTACAGAAATGGATCTGGATGCCTTTAACACGTTGGAGGTTCTCTCAATCCCGGACATCGAGACATGCTGAACAGCCTTTACGGTGTCCATCCGGAGGAACTGGCCAAATTTCTTGCGGCTTATTTTCCCGCCTACCGCTGCAAACAGCTGCTCCATTGGATCTATTCCCGGTACGTATTCGATCCCGGCCAAATGAGCGATCTGCCGGCTGATTTCAAGGATTTTCTGACTGGCGGGTTTGACTTGGGGATGCCATCCATCAAGCAAAAATTGTCTTCCGCAGACGGCAGCGTTAAGTGCCGGCTTTCCCTGGCCGATTCAGCCCAGATCGAGTTGGTGCTCATGCCGGAGGCGAAAAAACTTACCCTCTGCGTCTCGTCCCAAGTCGGCTGCTCCCGGGGATGTTCGTTCTGCGCAACAGGAAGCATGAAACTTCGCCGCAATCTGGAAGTCCATGAGATAGTCCAGCAAATACTGCTCGCCGCAGCGGAATCGGACAAGCCCATCACCAACCTTGTATTCATGGGCATGGGTGAGCCTTTGGACAATCTGGACAACGTGCTCTATGCTGTCAGGCTCATCCAGGACGCCTCCACTCTGGCTTTCAGCCCCCGCCGGACAACAATTTCCACTTGCGGAATAGTCCCGGGGATTCGTAGATTCGCTGATTCCGGAGTCAAAGCTAAACTGGCCGTGTCGCTCAATTCCGCCAGAGACGAGGTTAGAAGCGAATTGATGCCGGTCAATGCCAGATATCCGCTCCAAGACCTGAAAAGCGCGCTGCTCTATTTCTTGCAGAAAAGCCGCTTCCGTGTCACTTTGGAGTACATCCTCATCCCCGGAGTAAACATGTCCGACGCGGATCTCAAGGCCCTGCGCAAGTTTTGCGGTGACCTGAGTTGCAAGATCAACTTCATCCCCTATAACTCCGTTCCCTTTTTATCCTACCGGGCGCCCAGCCCCACTGAGATTGAGGCTTTCATGCAAAAAGCCCAGTCCCTGCCCCAGGCCGTCACTTTACGGCGCAGCCGGGGCAGCGACGTCTGCGGTGCCTGCGGGCAGCTCGTGGTCAATGATATTAAAAATAAACCGGAGGTTCACCATGAACCGGATAGAAAGCATCGCCCGACACCTGTTCGGCGATAACCAGCCCTGCAAGTGCGGCGGCGGACACGTCGTCTGCCTCGGCTGCGCGGTCTGCCGCGCCGAAAAGCCAGACCAGATCTATGATCCTCAGGCTCCCTTGGCCTCGATCATCGACGCCACGTTGCTGCGCGCCGACGCCACCCAGAGCGAGATCAACGCACTCTGCGACCTCGCCAACGATTATAAATGCGCCTCGGTTTGCGTCAATTCCCATTTTTCCCACCCCCTTCAATTGCGTCTTTCCTCATCGGTCAAATCCTGCACGGTGATCAATTTTCCCCTTGGCGCCGGATACAAATACGCTGTGGCGGCCGAAGCCCTGGCCGTCATCAACACAGGGATCGAGGAACTGGACATGGTCCAGAATCTCAGTGCCGTCAAGAGCGGCCACATCCTCCATTCCTACGAACTGATCCGCACCATTGCTGAGCTGTGCCGCTCCAACGGCGTCCTGCTCAAGGTCATCCTTGAGACCTGCTTCCTCAGCCCGGAAGAGATCATCGCCTGCGCGCTCTACGCCAAGAAAGCCGGAGCCGAATTCGTCAAGACCTCGACCGGCTACGGAACAGCCGGCGCCACCGAGGAAAACGTTCGTCTGCTGCGCGAGACGGTCGGTCCCAAGATCGGCGTGAAAGCCTCAGGCGGGATCAAGACCCGCGAACAGGCCCTGGCCTTGGTCGCTGCCGGGGCAAACCGGATCGGCGCCAGCAACGTCAAAGCATTGCTTTGAAAGGTTCGATTTAATGCAGGTCAAACTTGCCGGATACAACATCGACAGCTCGCTGATCGAGAAACTGAATAATCCCGCTGCCACGCCGGAAGTGATCTCCGCCGCCTACGCCCGGATCAGCCGCAGCGAAAAATCCGTCACCCAGCTGCGTGCGGAGGCCCTGCAAGAACTGGCCAAATCCCGGCAATCGAACCAAAAGATAATTTTTAAGCTCGGCCACGCCTCGGTCGCCGAACACGCTGTCTTCAATTTTGATGTCCTCGGGATCTCCCGTTATCTCACCGAAACGCTGGAAACCCTGCGCCTGGCCTCATTCACGGAAAAATCCCAGCGCTACGTTACTTTTACCAAGGATTACGTAGTCCCCGCCGAATTGGACGCTCCCCTGCACGGCAAATTGAAAGGTGAGTACATACAAGTCCTGGATGCCCTTTTTGCCGAATACAAAGCCTCTTTCGAGGCTCTGGCCAAGCGCTACGCTGCCGAATATCCGGATATGAAGATCCGAGACCGCGAATGCCTGGCCAAAGAAGACGCACGCTATATCCTGCCCCTGGCCACGAAAACCCAGTTGGGGATGACGCTCAACGCGCGCAGTTTGGAAAACCTTCTGCGCCGCCTCGCTTCCAGCCCTTATTACGAAGCGGACCAATTGCGGTCCTTGCTGCTAAGTTCCGTGGAAAAGATCTGCCCCTCCCTGGTGCGCTACACCGAAGCTGGCGAGTTCAAAGGGACTTTCAGTACAAAAGGTTTGTACCCTGGTAACGACGGCTTCAAACCGGACGAAACCGTGCGGATTGTCTCAGCGCCCTCACAACCCGACGACATGATTCTCGCCGCATTGCTTTACGAGCAGACCGCCGCCGATTTTTCCAAGTGCCGGAAGAAAGTCGGCAATTTGTCAGACTCAGATAAACGCGACCTCTGGAAGCAGTTTTTCGCCGGCATCCAGGTCTGGGACAAAATGCCTCGCGCCTTCGAATTGATCGATTTTACTTTCGAACTGCGTCTGAGCGAAAGCTGCTGGGCCCAGCTCAAACGCCACCGCATGGGGACTTTCATCAAGCAGCAAGCGGCTTCCGGGCAATATGTCCTGCCCGGGGCGATACAGGATGTCGATCGCCTTGAGCATTGGGATGCGCTGGCCGATCGTGTCGAAGAACTGGGCTCCCGGCTCAGGAAGATCGCGCCGGATCTATCTCCCTATCTCCGCCTCAACGCCAGCAAGGTCAAGGTCCTCGCCAAAATGAACCTTCGCGAAATCTACCATTTTATCAGGCTGCGCGCCGACGAGCACGCCCAGTGGGAGATAAATGTCCTTGCCCACGAATTGGAGCGCGCCGTGAGTTGTTTTGCTCCCCACGCCTCCGCTTTCCTTTGCGGTAAAAGTGAGTTACCTAGCTTGGCGGATGTCTTTGGCGGCCAAAAGGATTGACAGAATCCCCGCCTGGGAAATCGATGCTTTCCGTATCATGCGTCCCTGTAGCTCAGCTGGATAGAGTGGCACCCTCCGAAGGTGAAGGTCAGGCGTTCGAATCGCCTCAGGGACGCCATCTCAGCCCTCTTTCCCTCTTTTCCCCCTTTACCCTTTTTCCCTTTACCGATGCCTTCTGAAGTCCTGCTCACCCTCGACGGCGTCGCCAAACAGATCGGCGCAAAAGTCATTTTTGATGAGCTCAGCCTCGGTGTCCATGCGGGCGACAAGATCGGCGTGGTGGGCATCAACGGCTGCGGCAAGACCACCCTGTTGCGCGTAGTTTCCGGTGTTACGGAACCCAGCGCCGGAACGCTCACGTTCCGTAAAAACCTCAAAGTCGGCTATCTCGCTCAGGAAGCGCCTTCGGAGCCCGATCAAGGCGTCCTGGAATATATCCTCCCTCCGGAGCCTTTCGCTCCCGAAAGCGACGAAGAACACCGCTACAAGGCGATCCTGACCGTCCTTGGCCTCACGGATTTTGACAAGCCCCTGGGGCTATTATCCGGAGGACAGCGCCGCAAGGCTGATCTGGCCAAGGTCCTGGTCGCCGACCCGGATCTGCTCATCCTCGACGAACCCACCAACCATCTTGATCTCGATGCCATCGAGTGGCTGCAGGATTATCTGGCTGAATCCTCCAAAACCTTCATCTTCGTCACCCACGACCGCTATTTCCTCGATGCCGTTTGCAACCGCGTCCTGGAGATCGAACGCGGCCGCTGCCACCTTTACGAGGGCAACTATTCCGCTTTCGTCCAAGGCAAGATCATCCGCGCCACCGACATCCAGCGCAAGGAAACCCGCCGCCAGGCCCAACTCAAAAAGGAACTCGACTGGCTGCACCGGGGCGCCAAAGCCCGGGCCACCAAGCCCAAAAACCACGTGGACCGCGTGCGCGAACTCATCTCCAAATCCTACCTCATCTCCAATGCCGAACTTGACATTTCCTTCCAGACCGACCGCCTCGGCAAAACCATCCTCGAACTCCACAGGCTCAGTAAAAGTTATGGCGATCGTGAGCTGTTCCGCGACATTGACCATATCTTTCAACCTCTTGAACGGATCGGGATCCTTGGCCCCAACGGTTGCGGCAAGACCACCCTGCTGCGGATCATCACCGGAGAGGTCGAGCCCGACCTCGGCAGTGTCAAGATTGGCGTGAACACCCATTTTTCCTATTACAAACAGGAGGACGAGAGTTTCGATCCCGCCCTCAGCGTTTACGGCTACATCGCCCAATACGCCGAAGTGATCCGCGTCCGCGACGGCAGTAAGATCACCGCCACCGAGATGCTCAAACGCTTCCTCTTCGACGGCAAAATGCAGCAGCAAAAACTCTCCTCCCTCTCCGGCGGCGAGTTGAAACGCCTTTACCTGCTCAAATCCCTGATGTTCGGTGCCAATTTCATCATCCTCGACGAACCTACCAACGACCTCGACATCCGCACCCTGGAGATCCTGGAAGACTATCTGGACGCGTTTCAGGGCTGCCTGCTCGTCGTTTCCCACGATCGCTTTTTCCTCGATCGCTGCGTGGATTACCTGTTCGTCTTCGAAGGTGAGTCGATCCGCAAGTTTCCAGGCAATTACTCGGATTACCTGTTGGTCAAAAAATTCTGGAAGGAAGAGGCGGAGGAAAAAGGCCGACAACCGCTGGCTCCCCGCGTTAAACGCCAAATCAAAGGCCTGACCTACAACGAACGCCGCGAATTCGAGTTCCTCTCCCGAGAGATCGATGCCATCGAGGCCGAACTCTCCGAACTCGAAGATTCCCTGAACTCACCTTCCGCGGAACTTTCCCACACCGACTACGCCAGCATCAGCCAAAAACTCGACGAACTGAACGCCCTCCACCAAAGCAAACTGCAACGCTGGCTCGAACTGAGTGACAAAGACTCCGGCTGCGCACTGTAGCTAGACACTATGATCCTCGGAGATTTCTATATTAGAGGGATCTGAACGAGGTCCAGGTTAGCGATTACGCTTTTATGCGTAACGCAGACTTGCGTAATATTAACAGTGCCCTCACTTGAAACTGCAAAGTCTAATTTTCCTAGTCTATCCTCGTAGTCGCTTGACCATAAAACGGAGCTGATTCGGCCCTTTCTCTTAACCAACACACCGCATGTAGACTAACCGTATACATCCCGTCCATCCTACGGGAAGTATGCGGGAAGTTTACCAGAGGCATATGTGCCAAAAACATGGGCGATTTGATTTGGAGGAAACCTGGATTCACAGCATTGGCGGGACTTCGCTGCCCTTTCTAAGAGACATGGCAGCGCTTTCCATTCCCCAGTAGAAGTGGTGCGGGGAGTTCGTGAAATATAGCTATAGATTTTTCTTTACATTATTTCCCTGGTAGTGGCATTCTGCATATAGATATGGTAGGTGAAGATACATTGACTGCCGTTACATTGGGTTATGTTCCCAGACAATCTGACCGTCTCAGCCGCTTCCGTCCCTGGCAAATTCTAAAGCATCCTTACTCAGGGGCTGTAGAGTACGTCAGATCAGTTTTTCCCGTTATTCTCGCAAAACTATAGCCTGTTTTCTTCCTTTGACTTGTTCAATGGTATGGCGCCCTTGCTTTCATTTGTGATCCTGCAGATGCGGAAGCCGATGGCGCCGTCGGTTGTCGTCGGTGTAACGGCGAACCGGGCATAAGTCGTGCATTGATATGCATAACTGGTAAATCCGCCGCCGCGCCTGACCCTGTAAGTGCCTGACGTTGGGCCGTGGGGGTTGTTTCCGGTGGGCGGGGTTCCTCCGGAAATATCCCAAACCAATTCATACACGTTGCCGCTCATGTCATAGGTCCCCAGTTCATTGCTCTGGAGGCCGCCTTTCCCGTGGGTCAGGTATCCGGAATTATCCTGGTACCAGCCAACTTCGGAAAGAGTGTTCGAGCCGCTGTACTGGTATCCCTGGTAGTCATTGCCGCCCCGGGCGGCGAACCACCATTCAGATTCGGTGGGCAGGCGGTATCCTTCGGACGGCCAGTCGCAATGGACGTTGGTATGGTTCGAGTCGCTGCTTTTCCATCCCGAGGGCCAGTCGTCCGGATCATAGCCGTAGGAGGAATAAGAGTAGCAGGGCGTCAATCCCTCCGCGATGCTCCGGCGGTTGCAGTATTCGATGGCGTCGTACCAGGATAAGGAATATGCGGGGTAATCGTCCCCCACGCCGTATCCGGAGGAAGGATTCTCGCCCATGATTTCAGCGTATTGCGCCTGGGTCACTTCGTATTTGCCCAAGTAGAAATCGCTCAGTTCGACTATACCGTATCCGTTATTGAACGAGCCTCCCGCCACGTAGAGCAATTCACCCGGAGCGGGGGGATTGGTCCCGTCGTCAGCAGTCACTTTCACTATGTATTGGTCACCGTCGTAATCCTCCTCTTCGCTGCCGGCCTGCCAGACGATGTGTTTTCCCGTTCCCGGCATGATGTCCGGGCCGATGTCGCCGCTCAGCAGTGTGGAGGTGGGGGTGATGGCGAAACTCGCGCCGTTATCGTCCGAAACGGCGACGCTGACCTCGCAGGGATCGTTGTTGGCATCGGCCAGGTCATAGTAAATATCGATGATCTTGCTCCCGTCCGTCCGCTGGGCCACGGTAACGTTGCTCACCTCGGGGGGCGGCGTGTATTGGATGGTGAAATTTGCCGAAGACATGGTATTGGCGCTGTTGCCGAAGGTATCCGTCACTTCTATCTTAACCCTGCCCTGCGTGGTGGGATTTTCCGGGATTGACCAGGCGTAGCTGCCGCTGTTGGCAATGTCCGAAGCGATCGCTGCGAAGCTGCCGCCGCCATCGTAACTCGCCCAGAGATCGATGCAGCCTTGCGGGCTAGCGGGCAAATGCGAGTCGCTGGCCAGCCAGAGGATCTCTCCTTCGTAGCCGATGTAAAAGGTCTCGCCGCCCACTGGCTGGGTCAGGGACAAACTGGGATCGACGGTGTCGAAAGACACAGTGGACGACACGCCCTCGCTGGTCAATGCACCCAGGCTGGCGACAAGGGCCGCCATGATCAAAAGGAATAGGGTCTTCATTTTATCCTCCCTTTATTATAGATTGTTATACTTTAGGTGTTTCTTTATTCATCCCTCATGTGGGGGATCACTGAATACACATCTACCATAAACTGAAGAGTAAAATATATGTCAAGTTTTATCTCGCAATTTTGTAAGATATTATGAACTCAATAATGAACGATTTGGTTTAATCGCGAGTTGGCTCTGAGGAATAAACCACTGCCTTGCGAGTTGATTGAAATACAACACCTGCAACAGGATCTGACATAATCTCCTAGGGACGGGATACATGAATCCACCGATCTAATATCCCAGTGTCAGGAAGATTGGATTCCCAGACGTCATTCTGCCAATCTGAATCTCAACACCTGACTTACTACGTAGATCAGCGTTTTTTCCTCTAGCAGGAATTGCTTTCACCAACCTCGCAATCCTCTTTTTTTCTGATAATCAGCGCACTTTAGATATGGCGAAACACATTCCAGTTTATTTATGTTATTAACATTCTTATTCGCTCAAGTTCATTTTAATCTTGACAGATATTTACAACATTCAAATCCTGACATAGGAGAATTGATTTATGTTATTGCCATATTCGATCCCTGTCTGGCAGAAAAAGCCGGTCAAACATGATGAATTTGTAAAGGTAATCACGGGAGGTTAATAATGACGCGCCAGTTTATATTCTTGGTTTTCCTAATGTTATCGTCAGCGATATTTGCCCAGGCGGTCCCGGAATGGCTTTGGGTAAATCAGTCGGGCGGAGCTGGTTACGAGACTGCCTTATCCACTGTCGTTGACGGCCAAGGCAACCAATACGTTACAGGTTTTTTTGAGAATACAGCCGTTTTTGGCTCATCATCGTTCCAGTGCCTGGGCTTCCAAGACGTTTTCGTTGCCAAGTTCGACCGCTCCGGAAACTGCCTTTGGGCTAGGCAGGCTGGCGGCGAAGGCCAGGACTGGGGCTGTGGGATCGCTCTTGACATTAACGGACAAGTTTACATCACCGGCAGGTATTCTGGTACTCCCAATTTTGGCAGTTATGCCTTGCCTGCCACATATCAATATAGCACCAATATCTTTGTGGCTAAGCTTGATCCTTCCGGAAACTGGCTTTGGGCGTCCTGGGCAGGCGGGAATGGCTGGAATTGGGGCAAATCCATAGCAGTCATGGGCAATGGCTGCTTTGTGACCGGATCTAATGATAATATGACGGTTTTCGGGACTCATCCCCTCAACAACAGAGGAATCTTTGTGGCAAAGCTTGACCTGAACGGAAGCTGGATCTGGGCTTCAGGAGGAACTTGCGAGAATTCTCTGGGCAACGCCATCATCGCTGATGCGGGCGGAAACTGTTACCTCACAGGCGATTTCAGGGGTGCAGCCAGTTTTTGGCCCACCCCAGATAATGGACCGATGTTATATCTCTACAGTAATGATCCTGAATATCAAGATTTATTTGTCGCCAAGACAGACACCAATGGTAATTGGCTGTGGGCGGTCCGGGCTGGAGGATTGGGGGATTCGGAGTACAACGATTCCGGAAAGGGCATTGGGCTCGATTCTGCTGCAAATGTATATGTAACAGGGGATTTTGTTTCACTGGCCGATTTCGGGCCTTATAACCTGTATTCTCCCGATTATACCACTGACGCTTTTATTGCTAAACTAGACACTAACGGAAACTGGCTTTGGGCGCGTCGGGCGGGAGGTACTGGCGAAGACCGCGGAAACGGCCTCAGCGTCGATGGCGCTGGAAATTGTTATATCACCGGTAACTTTCAGGGACCGGCGGATTTTGGTTCAAGTTTGCTTGACCCCGGACCCAATTTATCGGCTATATATGCCGCCAGACTCGATTCCTCAGGAAATTGGTCCTGGGCAGTCTGCGCTGTGACTGGGGATTATTATAGCGGTCCACTGGAAGCAAACGCCATTGCCAATGACGGGGCCGGGAATTGCTTCGCCGTGGGCTGGTTCAATGGAACGGCCTGTTTCGGTTCCCACAACCTGACTTCCACGGTAACTTCCTCCGATGTTTTCATTGCCCGGCTCGGTTTCCGCCCCCAGAGCCCAGCCAACCTGGCTATCTCGGTAATAGGAAATAACGTTTTGCTGACTTGGGATCCTGTCACAGTCGATACTGGGGGCCAACCGCTTATTCCGGAAGCATATCAAGTCTTCAGCGATGCCAGCGGTAATCCGGAAGGTCCCTTCGATTATCTTGGCCAGACTGATTCCACCGCCTACATCCACCTTAATGCAGTAGTTGGGCGTGACACAAGATTCTATCGTGTAACTGCTCTAAAAGAATAATCCCAGCTTTATCAAATGTGAATTTTGGTAGAAGCGCAATAATAAAGTATCAAAGGAGGCAACGATGAAATTGCCTTGGTTCATTTGGATCCCGCGTACCTTGGTTATCCTGGTCTGTCTGTTTGCTGCTCTCTTTTCCTTCGATGTCTTTGAGGGAGATGCGCCCCTCGGTCAGCAGCTGCTTGGCTTTTTAATGCACAACATCCCCGTGCTCGTGGTCCTGCTGGCGCTGATCCTGACCTGGAAGCGCCCTTTGATCGCGGGAGCTGTGTTCGGCGCCCTTACTCTCTTCATTATCATCCTACTCGCCGTGTTCTTCAGGAAATTCTTCTGGGTAGATTTCCTGGCGTTTATCCTGCCGCTGCTTATCGGCGTGGCGCTGTTCTTCTTGGCCCATTTCATGGGGGAGAAAGGCAAGATCGGCCATTCCGAGGAAGAAGTGAAGCGAGAGCTGTAAAGGGAAAAAAGAGAACGCAGATTTAGTGGGAAAAGGTGATTTATAGGATTTAGAAAAGGACTTTCAAGCATATCTTGCAAAAAAAAGTAGATGGCTTGATGTCAATTAACACAGGTTTTTGGATTAGAAACTTTTCTCTGTGCCTTTATGCCTCAGTGTATATCATACTAGCTTTTTTCAGCATTCCCCAGCTATCTCCGACCTATCTAAATCAACTATCAAATCCTCTCGATCCCCCTTTTCCCAAAAATCTGCGTTCTCTTTTTTGAAAATCTTTTATTGCTGGTAGATGACAACCCGGGCGGAAGAGATCTGACTTGCCATCCAGGTATCGAACCAATCGGGAGCAAGGTTGCGGGTGAAGAGGGCTTCGATCTCGGCAGCGGAAGGCTGGCGTGATTTGTCGTCGGTCACGGAATTGACGCGGGGGATCCAGAGCAGGCCCGCGTGCTCAAAGGAGGCAGGCTTTTCCTGCCTGTAGTGGGCGCGCATCACGTGGTAAAAAAGATCGCCCGCGGGCTGTCCGCCCAAACTCGAATCTGTCGTCATATCGGCTACGTGCAGAGTCTGGACGGTTCCGGATTGCGGGATCTGTCCGGCGAGGATCTGTTCGGCCAGGTTTTGGGACATGGCCAGGCGCTTTTCTTTTGCCAATTGGGCGCGGACTTCGTCGGCAACTTCAGCCAGGGATTTCACGCTGTCGAGGGCGTTTTCCTGTACTTCAAAGACAAACCAGGAACTCAACCGCGGGGAATAGACAGGGCCGAAAGTCTGGCCAGGCTTGAGTTTCCCGCCCAATTGCAGTTTGATCTCCTTGATCACTGCGGGGTCGTCGAGCCAGTCGTAAGCGGCAGGTATCTTGCCTGTGGAGCGTTGTGTGAGATCGAGTTCGCTCGCGGCGCCGGAAAGCCCTAGGGTTGTGGCCAGGGAGGAGATCCTTTGGGCGGCGGGACGCTCGCGGTCAATGCTCTTCTGCGACGGTAGGAAAGGCACGCGTAGGGTGTTGAAGATGCTCATGCTTTTGGTCCGTTGCTCGAGCTGGTAAATGGTGAAGCCCTCGGAATCGGCCACGGGCGCCGCAATAGCGCCATCTTCCATTTGCGCCAGGAGGGCGTAGATCGCGGGATCTAGGTCGAGGTTGCGCAGCCAGCCGGAATTCTTCCAGAGCAAACCGGTGGCGGCGGCACGGTGCTTGGCCAGGGCTTCCTGCGGATCTGTTCCCCTGGTGAGATCTGCGTAAAGCGAATCGGCGAGGGCTTGCGCGTCAGCGATGTCATCCTGGGAAGGCTTGACCGGCCAGGCCACCCAATCCAAACTGTAATAGGGATCAATCTTGTAGAGGTCGATGTCCTTGGTGTAGCGGACCTGCACCTCTTCGTCGCTGATAATGGGATCCAGGGCTGCGGGGTCGATGGCGATCCATTGGATGTCCGCGCGGCTGCGCAGGATCCGGGCGGTAAGTTTGCGTTCCTGGGCATTGAGCAGCTCCGCAGCGGGCAGGATCTGCCTGAGTTTCAGGATGGGGATGGTGAAATCGCGGTATTGCTGGCGCAGCGGGGCAAGGTTTTCCGGTGTGTCGTATTCGAGGGACTGCAGGTATTTCTGGCGGTCAAAACCTTGTTGGGATTGGAAGAGCGGCGAACTGAGGATGTAGGCGGGAACGTTGTTTTTGAGTGTGTCCACCGTTTCCTGCGCAGTGACCGTGATACCGCATTTCTCAAAGCGCGACTTGAGGATCACGCCCTTGGCCGCGTCTTGCCAGGTCTGGTTTTTTATCAGTTCTTTTTCCTCGGAATCGGGGACGCGGTTGTTCAGGATTTGGAAATTGTTGTAATGGGCGCGGTAGGAATCCATCCAGGCGGCGTATTCGATGGGTTGGCCGTTGATGCGGCCGGCTATGTCTTTGGTGTTCACGGCGCAGGCGCCCAAAAGCAGGGCTGCCAGTGCCACGGGGACAAGGAGGGCGGGAAACCGTTTCATAGGCGTTCTTGAAGTTCCTTTAATTTTTGCCAGGCTTCGATGGGGGTGAGGGAATCGAGGTCGAGATCCTTGATCTCGGTGATGATGGGATCCAGTTCGTCCGCCCGCCCGGCGAGGACTTCGAAAAGTTCGAGTTGGGGCGTGGTCTGGCTGAGTTTGCGGCGAATGGAGGCGGTGAGGCCTTGCGGGGAGATCTCGTGTTCCTCGAGGTTTTTGAGGATCTCTTTGGCCCGGCGGATGACGCGGTCCGGGATGCCGGCCAGGCGGGCGACCTGGATCCCGTAACTTTGGTCGGCGCCGCCGCGTTCGATCTTGCGCAGAAAGATCATCTGGTCGTTGAATTCCTTGACCAGCACGTTGTAGTTGCGGATGTCGGGATAGATGTTCTCCAGCTCCGTAAGTTCGTGGTAGTGAGTGGCAAAGAGGGTGAGGGCGTGCTTGTATTTCTGGATGTATTCGATGATCGCCCAAGCCAGGCTGAGTCCGTCGAAAGTGGAAGTGCCGCGGCCGATCTCGTCCAATAAAATGAGCGAATTTTCCGTGGCAGTGTGGAGGATGTTCGCCGTTTCGATCATTTCCACGAGGAAGGTGCTCTGACCCTGGGCGAGGTTGTCAGAAGCGCCGACGCGCGTGAAGACTCGGTCAAAGATCGGCATCACGAGTTTGTCGGCGGGGACGTAGCTGCCGATCTGGGCCATGATCGCCAGCAGCCCGATCTGGCGCAGGTAGGTGGATTTTCCGGCCATGTTCGGCCCGGTGATGATGGCGATCGAGGTCTCCGGATAATCGAGCTCGGTGTCGTTGGGGATAAAGGCGCTGTCCTCGATGAGTTTTTCGATGACGGGATGGCGGCCGTTGACGATGGTTAAAGCCCGGCCGGAGGAGAATTCCGGGCAGCAGTAGTTGTTTTGCCAGGCCAGCCAGGCGAGGGTGGAATGGACGTCCACGAGGGCGACAGTCTCGCCGAGGGTTTGGAGTTTTTCCAAGTTGGCGGCCAGCGATTGGCGCAGCTCTTTGTAAAGTTCGTTTTCGAGGTTTTTGATCTTTTCCTCGGAACTGAGCACTTTGGCCTCAAATTCCTTGAGCCGGGGCGAGATGTAGCGCTCCGAATTGACCAGTGTCTGCTTCGCGGTGTAGTAATCCGGGACTTTTGATTTCTGGCCGGCGCTGACCTCGATGTAATAGCCAAAAACGCGGTTGTAGCCAACCTTGAGGGTGGAAATGCCTGTCTTGCGGCGTTCGTCTTCTTCCAGCCGCGCGATCCAGGATTTGCCGTCGTGGATGATCTCCAGCAGTTCGTCGAGGTCTGAATTCCAACTCTGGTTGAAAATCCCGCCTTCGGTGATGGCGACAGGCGGCTGGAGACGCAAGGCCTTTTCTATGGTGGCAGCGATTTCTTCGAAATCCTGGAGCATGACGGTGAAGGCGTTGATCAGCGGATGCCGGAAAGCGAGGAGCCGCTCGCGGAGTTCGTTCACGGAAAGCAGGTAAGACCGCAGGGCCAAAAGTTCGCGGGGATTGATGCGCAGGGCGCCGAGTTTGGAGACCAGGCGGGCCATGTCGCCGATCTCGCGCAGGCAGCTGCGGACATCCTTTAAATAAGCTGTGTTGGAAAGAAAAGCCTTGAGCGTGTCCTGCCGTCCGCGAATGGCATCAGGATCCAGAAGCGGATGCAGGAGCCAGTTCTGGATCAGGCGCGAGCCCATCGGAGTCTGCGTTTGGTCGAGCACGAAGAGCAAGGAGCCGTGACGGTCGCCGTAGCGCAGGGAGCGCGTGAGCTCGAGGTTGCGGCGGCTGATCTCGTCCAGTTGCATGAATGATTCCAGCGAGTAGTAGCGCAGCGAGGCGATGTGGCTGAGCGGAACCTGGTAAAGTGTCTGGACGTAGGCCAGGGCGGCGCCGGCGGCGGTTGCGCCCAGCTGTTTGCCCTGTGCGCCGAAAGCCTCCAGCGAATGGACCTGGAAGTGCTTTTTCAGCACGGAGGCGGCCTCGGAGGGCTTGAACTGCCAGCTGTCGAAGATGGTCAGCGTGGGCGAGTATTCCAGCCGGAGGCCTTTCACATAGGCTTCGGAAGCGCTGCCGTCCAAGATTATTTCCGAAGGCTTCAGGCGTAAAAGTTCGTTGGGCAGATCGGCCGGAGAAAGTTCCGTGAAGCTGAATTCCCCGGTGGAGAGGTCGAGGCTGGCCAGGCCCAGCTTGCGTTTCTCGTCCTCGTAATAGAGAGCGGAAAGAAAGTTGTTGGCGCTGCCGTCGATGAGCGCGTGGTCGAGCACGGTGCCCGGGGTGATGATCTCCACCACTTCACGTTTAACGAGCCCAACGGCCTTCTTGGGATCTTCCACCTGCTCGCAGATGGCAACCTTGAGCCCGGCCTTGATCAGTTTATCGAGATAGTTGTCCAGCGCGTGGTAGGGAAAACCGGCCAGGGGAACGGGATCCTCGCTGCTCTTGTCGCGCGAGGTGAGGGTGATCCCCAGGATGCGTGAGGCAGTGTGGGCGTCCTCGAAAAAAGTTTCGTAAAAATCGCCCATGCGGAAGAGGATAAGCTTGTCGGGATGGGCTTCTTTGACCTCCCGCAGTTGTTTGAGCATGGGGGTCAGTTTGGAGGGGGGAGGCAGATTCATCCGGCCTTCAGAAGCGGGTGATGAAGCAATCGATGCCTTTGCCAACGAGGGTTTGGCGCACTCCGTCGGCCTCGGCCTTGGAGGGATACGGACCGCTGACCACCACCCAGGGCGTGTTTTTGTTAGCCTTGTCCTCGTAGTAATTGGCCGTATATTTCAAGCGGCGGATGTCGAAGGCCAGCTGGTTGGCGTTGGCTTCCACCCCAAAACGACCAGCCTGCACGAAATAGCCTCCGGCGGGCTTGGCGCCGAGCTTGACGGGACCGGTGTCGACCACCTGGGTCGTATCCGGGCGCAGGGTGTCCGAAGGAACAGGGATGTCCAACGCGCCGTAGGGATAAAGGAATCCGAGATCCACGCTGGAGGGATATTTTCCTTTGAGTTCGTGGAGTTGGTCCTCGATCTGCAAGCCGAGTTGCGAATTGCGGTTAAGTTCGAAACCGAGCCGGTACTGCTCCAAAGCGTCGGCGGGATGGCCGGCCAGGGTTTGCAGGTTGCCCGACAGATAGCGGAAATACTGCTCGTTGCGGGGATAGCCTTCCAGCACGGCAAGCTTGTTCAATGTGGAAATGGCGCTCTGGTATTTGCCCTGTTGCTGATAGGCCCGTGCGATCAGGTAATTTGCCTCTTCCAAAAACTTGCCTTGGGGAGCGAGGCGGAGATAATTTTCGGCGTGGGAAAGCGCGGCGGCGGAGTCGTCCAGGACGTCCGCGCAGACCGCGAGCCAGTAGAATCTTTCCAGAACCGCCGGTGAGTTGATCTTTTGCAGCAAGGCTTTGGCTTCCGCCGTTTTACGTTCCAGGACAAACACTTTGGCGCGCTCGAGCAGGGCAAGTTGCCCGTAAAGCGCGTTGGGATAGCGTTCGGCGGCTTGTTCGAGCAGGGGCACGGATTCGGAGCTCTTATCCTTGAGCATGGCCTCCAGATAGGCCTGCAAAGCGCGTTCCTCGTCGTTTTGGGGCTTGGTTTTGAAGAGCTGATCGGCCAGGGTGTCCAGATCACCGCTTTTATACAGTTCTTCCAGGATGGAAAATTCCTTGCCCAGCGCGGCGGCGCCGGAGCGGCAGGGATAGGCGGCCAGGGCCGTGAGCAGCAGCAAAAGGGACAGGATCCGGCGCATTAACCGACCTTTGGGGCGCGCAGAGCTCGGGATCTCAGTTGCTCATGGAGTTGAGGAGTTCGGTGTTGGTCTCGGTAGCCTGCATTTTTTTGCGCAGGGTCTCGATCCCCTGGATGGGGCTGATGGTCTTCAGGTATTTGCGCAGCACGTACATGCGGTTGATCTCGTTTTTGGTGAGCAGCAGCTCTTCGCGGCGGGTTCCGCTTTTCACAAGGTCGATGGCGGGGTAGAGGCGCATGTCGGAAATGCTGCGGTCGAGCACCAATTCCATGTTGCCGGTGCCTTTGAATTCCTCGAAGATCACCTGGTCCATTTTGGAACCGGTGTCGATCAGGGCGGTGGCGATGATGGTCAGCGAGCCGGATTCCTCAGTGTTACGCGCTGCTCCGAAGAACTTTTTCGGCTTGATCAGGCCGTTGGCGTCGATACCGCCGGAAAGGACCTTG
>JAKQNV010000172.1 GCA_029565595.1 Candidatus Cloacimonadota bacterium | reverse complement strand
CGCGCGCGAAAGCCTCGGCGACGTCGGCCAGCAGCTGACGCCGGAACAAAGGACGCAAACGCAGTCCCGGGCGCTGGACTGGATTCGCGAACACAACCGGGACAAAGGCAAAACCGCGTCCGCGGACTCGCTGTCCCAAGCTGCGGAAGATCCTGATTCCAGATTTGTGGAATTGATCCAATACCAGGGTGCCTTCGATTTTCCCCTTTCCTCCGAAACGCAACAAAAGCTCCAGGCGGAAGCGAACACGCCCCTGAACGACCCTTCCCTGCTGGCTTTGCTGGGCGATAGGCTGCAGCTGACGGCAGCGGAGCTCACCCGGATTTGTCTGAAAAGCGACGGCCGGCTGGCGATCAATTCCGATCCTGGGGCCAATATCTCCTCTGGCAAACTGGCAAAAACGCTGAAGAACATCGTTAAAAAAAGGTTGAACAAACAGCCTCTCAATGGTAAAATGCCGCTCTTGATCTGTTTGGTGGCGGCGGAGGACGAATCCCAAACCGCAGCTATCGCCAAAGTGATCAAGACTGCCGAAAAAGCCGGCTTCAAGCATATCCTGGTCCGCCGGGCGGGCAACGATCCCGCCAACAGTCCTGACAAAAACTGATCTGGTTTTTCATCACAGGATCGCCCTTGCGGGGCACTCCAGAGTATCTCCACACTATAAGCAGAGATAATCGGGCGAAGCAAGGCTATATCTTGTTATAGTATCCAGTGGGATTGCTCTGCCCGGCAAGGTGCAGGCTGCCTCCAAAAACGCCGCAATTCCCAACGGGTAGTTTATCAATTGGTAAAGCGAGTGGGTGATGCTAAGATCAATAGACAGCCTTAATACGACCCATCGGATTTTGGCTCTCGGTATCAGGCCGACTGAAGTGGCGCTGACGTCTGAATCCTGGAATACCCACCCGGGGCGTTTTTTCATTGACAAAAATACAGGCAGGAAATACCTGATAAATTAGGAGTTGAGATGAAAAAAATCCTCTGTCTGCTGATCCTTGCCTTGCTAGCTCTGCTCATGGGCTGCGACCTCTTCTGTCCGGAAGATCAGCCCACGGGCTGGATCGAGGTCCCCGGCCAGGATTTTCCCTTTTATGTGGGCCATTTCGCCGATTACGAGCACACCGACGCCAACGGAAATACTCTGGGCACGGTGGTTTATGGCGAAGGCGGGGATGCCACTGACTGGCAGATCTTCAGCTATGAACCCTCCAACCGGGGCGCCTTGCCCAAAATGGCCGGAACGGCAGGCGGGGCGATGGACGAATACCACATCCTGGTCCAGGCGTTTTGCGAATACAACACCTCCGAGGAACTGACCGCCGCCATCTATTTCAGTGGCAATGACACCGGTTTTTTCACGCCGCACACTTTCAGCTATCAGGGAGATTATGATCCGGCTTTGGAGGACAGCTTTTTGGTGTCGCATCTGGATTATTATTTCCCTTTCGAGCCGGAAGTCAGCTTCGCCCCGGACACCAATACCTACAGCTATGTTTTCCAGGGTATGCCGATTTACGTACCCCCTCCCTATGATCCCTTCACTGTCATCCTTGATGAGCAGGGCCATGTTCTGCTGAAGTGGATAACCTGGTCGGAAACAAACATGCTGGGGTTCAGGATCTACCGCTCTGATACGAACGACCTTGCCACTGCCCAGGTGATCAATCCGGAACTCATTCCCGCCACCAACACCAGCGAGCAGCACGATTATAGCTATACCGACGTGAATGTGTCCGCTGGGCACAGCTACTTTTACTGGCTGGAAAAGGTCTTTGACGGATATGACTCAACATTATACGGTCCGTGGTCCATTCTCACGCCCCCGGCAGCCAACAGGATCGCGCCGGCTTATCCAAATCCCTGCCAGGACTACTTTTGGCTGCCTCTGGACGTAAAGCTGGAAGGGTCCGCGACCGTGCTGCTGCTCGACAGCCAG
>JAKQNV010000170.1 GCA_029565595.1 Candidatus Cloacimonadota bacterium | reverse complement strand
TCCAGGCAACAGACCAACTCATCGATAAATGCCGCCTCCGATGACTGCGGCGGTAGGTCCGAAAGCCTGGACAGGCATGTATGTAGGGGCTGTTTGGCTGAACAACAAAAAGGAGTGTCAACTATAGCAGGACTTGACAGCCGAACAAGTTTCTTGCCACGGACAGAATAGTGCCAAATAATGATTCTAAACGCTTTCGAGCGCCTGGAGGCCAGATGCAATCGAATATCATCCTTCAGAGGCATTTCCTGCAGATCCGGAAACCTATCCAGTTGAGGCTGCACATGGGTTCCCCGCTGCAAAAAGTAAACCAGGCGCAATATGGGGAAGGATCCGACCAATCGCCTCCGTGCATGCCCCGGGACGTTCCGGAAGTCGCCCCGTGGGGATCGTAGACTGTGCCCATGTTGTAATATCCGCAAGGAATATCCCAAGTCCATTCCATGATATTTCCGCTCTGGTCATAGGTTCCGAGCCCGTTCGGAGCTTTGGTGGCAACAAGGTGCGTCGTCCCGCCGGCATTGCCGGAATACCAGGCGACGGCGTTGACGTCGTTGCCGCCGCTGTAAGAATAACCGCAGTAAGGATTGGCCGCCATGGCGGCGAACATCCATTCGCATTCCGTGGGTAAACGGTAACCGTTGGCATTCCAGTTGCAGCTGATATTGGTGTGGTTGGCGTTGGAGGTGTTCCATCCGGCGGGCCAGTTATCCGGATTGGTGCCGCAACTTCCGTAGCTGTAGCATGGTGTTTCCCCCTCCTGCAAACTACGCCGGTTGCAGTACTCGATAGCTTTGAACCAAGTGACGTAGTAAACCGGGAAATTGCCACCCACGCCGTAATTATGGGAGGGATTGACCCCCATGACAGATTGGAATTCAGACTGCGTGATCTCGTATTTATCTATGTAAAACGATGATAGCACCACCGTGGTTCCCGACCAGAAAGAAAAATGGATACTGTTTCCCGGCACCAAAACGAAATTGTCCGGGATGGGCGGCGGCTGGCCGTCATCGGCGAGGACCTTGAATTTGAATTGCGTTCCGCTGATGTTGGGATGCTCGGCCAGGACATCCCAAACAATGTGTTTTCCCCCGCCCGGACTGATGTTGGAGCCGATGTCGCCGGTCACCAAAACGCAGGGATAGGTCCAGGTGGCGCCGTTATCCGCGGAAACCTGCAGGGTCACTGTCAAAGGAAAATTGTCGGCTACATCATAGAAAATGTCCACCTTTTTGGAGGTATCGCTGCGCTGGGCTGCTGTCAGATTGGTAATGACCGGAGCGCAATACAGGCCAGCATAGGCAGCCAAGACGAAAAAACACATCCACTGCTTTTTCATCGGAAACCTCATCTCCTCGATGATGACAATTTTGCAATAATGCGGGTCAAGGCAGCCTCCTGCAAAGCCGAAAGCCAAGTGAGCTTGATTCCTGATCAGCATAGGAATAACCACGCGTTACGACGCGGCACATAGTCGCGTTTTCGTACCAGGCACCTCCCCTGATCACCTGATAGGTCCCTGTGTTGGCGCCGGTTGGATCAGTCTGTGCAAAAGGAAAGTAGTTTCCATATATATCCCAGCACCATTCGTAGACATTGCCGCTCATATCATACAAACCGAGTTCATTGGGCTCTTTTAGCCCCACGGAATGGGTTGTCATGCCGGAATTACCCGCATACCAGGCCACCGCGTTGATGTCGTTGCCGCCGCTGTAGGTGTAACCATGTGTAAGGTTTCCTCCTCTTGCCGCGAACATCCACTGCATTTCCGTCGGCAGTCTGTATCCGTCTGCGGTCCAGGTGCAATAAACATTGTAGTGATTTGAATATGTAGAATTCCAGTTTGCCGGCCAGTTATCTGGATTTGTCCCATAACCAAGATATTGATAACAAGGCACTAAACCTTCCAGAATACTACGCCGGTTGCAGTATTCGATCGCATCAAACCACATTACTGTTTCCACCGGGCGATCGGGAATACCCGTGAAAGTTGAGGGATTGACGCCCATGACGGACAGGTATTCTGATTGCTTCAATTCATATCTGGCCAGATAATAGCTTGTGAGGGTAACGTTCCCTGTTCCATTGTTGAAAGTGCCGCCCTCGACCAATACAAAGCCTTCCGGCACAGGTGGTGGCGTTCCGTCGTCGGCTATGATTTTGAATTTGAACTGGTCGCCGTTGATGCCAGGATGTTCGGCCAGGACGTCCCAAACGATGTGTTTTCCGCTGCCGGGGCTGATCCCAGGGCCGATATCCCCGCTCGTCAGGTTGCAGCTGACGTCCCAACTGACGCCGTTGTCGTCCGAAACAAGCAGCGTGACCGTCATGGGCAGGCTGTTTGTCAAATCGAACCAGACATCCACCATTTTGGTGTTGTCGGAGCGTTGCGCCACGGTCAAATTGGAGACGACCGGCGCTCCGGACAAAGTGCCTACTGTAGCGAGAAGAAGGATCGAAAGCATAATCATCTTCATGGCTTCATCCTCAGTATCCGACCGCGACCACTCTGTAAAAACGCCGCGCTGCCGTTTCCGTAGTATCGGCCCACATCAAGGAATAGGTCTGCCCCAGATAAACCGGGCTGGCAAAAGACGGATCGTCGCTGCTGAAAACCTTGTAGGACATAGCGCCGAACACCGGTTCCCAGGTCAGCAACCAGCCTGTGGGCAAAACTTCGAGGGTTGGCTCCAGCGGCGCGCGTAAAACGGGCTGCGCTGATAGTTCGTTGGAATAGGCGCTTTGCAGGCCAAAGGCATTGATCGCGGCAACCGCCACGTAATATGTCTGGCCGTCAGACAAACCGGTCAGGATGCAATGGTCTGTCATGCCCACCGTGACGGGGCTGTCCGAGCCGTCCACATTGGACGTGCCGGTGTAGGGGGCTCCGGAATTGATATCGTAAAAAACCTTATAGCCGACAACAGCCGGATCCGCGGATTGTTGCCAGGCCAGGACAATGGCCCGGTGTTCGCCACTGGCATCCAACAACACCGGAGCGGCCGGAGGCACTGAACTGTACTGATCCAGGCTGATCTGCCCGGAGGAATACCCGGAAACGGAGGATGCGGTGATATCAATAGGCAGCGGGATCAGATCGCTTTGGACCATAAAACTTATGGTGCCGCCGATTGCCGCGACCTGGATGCCTGGGCGGATTGGATCGGCGTCAGTCGTGATAATCGTTCCCCGGCTGGCCGAAACGTTGTATAGCGAGCCGTTGGCCACGACCGTCCCGTCATTGTTGTATAGGATTCCTGAGTTTATCACAGCGGTGGAGACGCCGTCCGCGTTCAGGCTGTCCGGAGTGGCGTCGAGTCCGATTTCGCCTTGCGGCAGCCGCGGAGCCACAGTGTAAGTACAAAAATAGGGAATGTTGGCCCGGACGTAGTTGGAATCCGGCACGACGGTGGAATTCAGGTAATGCCAGCCGCCGTTTTCGTCTTCCCAATACATGCCCAAGGTGTTTTCGCTGATGCCGGCGAGTTCTGAGTCATTGTATGCGATCTTTAGCAGCGGATCGTCGTTCCAGCCATCGGCTTCGGCCTCGAATTTGAAAAAGCCGCCGATGCCGTATTGCAAGCCAGCCCGCTCTTGGCGTTCCTGTTTCAGGCTGTGGTGGAAAGCGCGGGCCTTTTGCCTTTGCTGCTCTGTCATGGCTACGCCGCGGGAGGCGTCGTCCCATTCCCAGTTGCGCGCGAAGACCGAATCCACTCCGGCCGGGAAGGAATTGGCCGATAGCGTGAGGGACGAGCCTTCGTCGTCCAGCAATTCCACGTTGCGGGCTTTGAACGGCAGGTATTTAAGGAATTTGTTTTTGGTTTTGCCGATGACCAGATCTTTCAGTTGGCTGTAGATATCGCCGGAAGTGATCTTGTCCCAAAGGGCGCCCATCACATCGGAAAAACTGACCTCGGGCTGGGGCGGATCGGGCATTTCCGTCTGGAGATAGGGCCAGCCTTTCACCCAGTAACCTTTGCCCAGGTCGTAATCGCGCGCCAGGGTCGCTTCCATGCCCGCCCCGACCTCAACGACGATCACGGGAAAGAACGGAATGGGAAATTCCACTCCCAGTTCCAGTTCCAACGAACTCCTGTCTTGCAGCGTGGCGCCATAAGGGATCGTGACCGGATGGGCTCCATTTTGGATGGTGTTGACATCGTCCAGGAAGTTGGTCAGGTCGTTGGTAAAGGTGTCGTTATCTGCGACGAGTTGCATCGCTTCGCGCCCGATCTGCATCATTTTGGCCGGGGTTTCGGTCACTGCGATGAGTGCGTCTTTGACTACGTTTTCATTCACTTCCACCCAAGCTCCGTATTGCTGGATGGCTCCGGGCAAGTCCCAAACGTTGAGCAGCGGATTGTCCGATTCCACGAAACCGCTGAGCCGGATGTCCTGCCAATCCGTTCCCTGCCAGGTGCCCAACGTTTCGAAGCCCGCCGCTTTGATCCAGGCGGGATTGAAAACATTCAGTCTTTGCGGATAGAAATTCCCGGCGCTGAGGCTGGACGCCGAAATGCTGACCGGACCGAGGTTGAGAGAGGCATCCCAGGAACCGGAGGTGCCCAGCCTGGCCTGGACCTTTCCATCGGTGTAGATTTTCATGCTCGCCCCGGTGTGGACTTCCACGCCCAGCCCGGCGCCCAGATCCATTCCCAGGGGTAAGTCTTCCAAAACATTGCAAGACAGTTCCAGACTGCCTTTCAAGTCCAGGCCCGCTTCGTCGGCATACCTTTTCACCGCCAGTTCCGAATCGGCGTCGTTGGCGATCAGGATGTCCACGATCCAGTCCAGAAAGGTCGTCGTAACGGATCCGATCCCGCCGCTGAATTTGATGACGGGCTCGTTGAAAAGATAGAAGGCCATCAGCGCTTCCAGTCCCGTCATATCGTCCACATCGAACTCAAATGATGTTTCGTAGGGGAAACTGGCCTCCTCGTTGGCGCCGGCTTCGTAAATATCGAGCAATTTGGGCGGCCCCACGCTGAGATCCTGACCCAGAAAGACGTCGCCGCGCCGGCTGACGCGCATCGTCGGCCAGTCCGGATCCGACCCGGTGCCCTGCAGATCCAGGTAAATGGAACTTCCGGTGCCTCCGCCCGCGTAGGCTGTTCCGGTGAGGGCGTAGGCCGTCGCCCCGGCCCCGAGGTACATGTACATCCGGTAGCCCCAGGACGCGGTATATTCGTAAGGCACGACCTCGCAGAGTACGCTGCGCCGGTTTTCGGGCAGGATGGTCTGGGAATTGGCGCGCATGACCGTGACGGTCTCGCTGCTGCCTGGGATGCCAGTCCCGACCTGGCTGGCAGGAATCTTGACCGCGAAAATGCCGGCATCGTTGATCCGCAGGACGGTATTCAGAAATTCGTAGGGCAGTTTGCGGGACTGGCAGGATATCACATTGCCCTGCGCGTCTTCAGCTTCCAGGTTAACATTCATCACGGGATACCATTTGCCGTTGTATTGGCCTTCCACCACAAACCAGGCATAGCCGTAACCTCCCTCCGGAATTTCCAGCGGCGAAGGATTTGGCACCAGGTTGAAAGGCACGATCCGGTAATCTGAATACGCTTCGATGACAGTGTTGATGGTCACCGGACCGTAGATGGCATAGCCGGTCACGCGGTCTTCAGCACGGAGATGGTTAGTGAGGCAGAGAAATGCAAGCGTTCCGATTAAGGCAGGTAAAAATGCGCGAATATTCATAACTCCTCCCCGGGAGTCAGGAATTTAACTTTGCCTTAATGCAGTTCAATCGAAATTATGTCAAGGTTTTTCTCCGCTCCGATCAGCCCTCTGCCACCGACCCAATATTATTGATATTCTTACTCGCTCCCATGCCAATTTCTGATGTTCGAAACTTTCATCCAGAGCAGGCAAAAGTGTGCCGTCTTCGCCTGGCGGAAGATTATCATGCAGATCTGATATGTGAGTCTGGTCTGGTTTCAATCCTCAGCGTGGTGTTTGATGACGCGGCCTTCGGCGAAATAGACAGTGTTTTCGGCGATATTGGTGGAAAGATCGCCGATCCGTTCCAGATTTTTTGCGATCCGCAGGAGGTGCAGATAATCCGCTGCCTGCCCGGGATCAGCTTTGAGGAGTTCGACCAGGTGCCTGTAGATTTCGCGGTTGAAGTCGTCCACTGTATTGTCCATGTGGCAGACTTTTCCGGCCAGTTCGGCGTCCTCACGGGCAAAGGCGTCGAGGGAATTGCCCAACATGGCCAGCGACGCGTTTTTCATGGCAGCCAGTTCCGGAAGTTCGCTGACGGCCGGATGCCCTTTGAGGTGGACGACGCTTTCGGCGATGTTGACGGCCTGGTCGCCGAGGCGTTCGAGGTCATTGTTGATCTTGTAGATCATCAGGATCAGCCGCAAATCGCGGGCTTCGGGCTGATGCAGGGCGATGGCAGCCGTACATTTGCTTTCGATCTCCAGTTCCAGGCTGTTGACGCGCGTTTCGAAAACCCCGACTTCTTTCATAAGGTTTCCGTTCGCTTTGTAGAGTCCGTCTATGGACATCGCGACCATTTTCTCCACGAGCGAGGCCTCGGCCATGAGCAACTTTTTGAGTTCCAATATCTTGTATGGTATCATCATGATTCCTTTTACCCGAATACCCCGGTCAGATAGGCTTCGGTGCGCTTATCCGCCGGGACGGTGAACATCTTTTCCGTGGTGCCGAACTCCACCAATTCGCCCAGATACATGAACGCCGTGTATTCCGAGATCCGGCCAGCCTGCGCAACGTTGTGGGTGACGATTAGGATGGTGACGCTGTTTTTGAGTTCGAGGCAGAGTTCCTCGATCTTGGCTGTGGATTGCGGATCCAGCGCGGATGTCGGTTCATCGAGCAGCAGGACGAGCGGGCTTGTGGCCAAGGCGCGGGCCATGCAAAGGCGTTGCTGCTGGCCTCCGGAAAGGCTCATCGCGGAACTGTGCAGGCGGTTTTTGACCTCGTCCCAAAGCCAGGCGGCCTGGAGGCTGGCCTCGACGCGGTCGGCAAGTTCGCTTCTGTTTTTGACAGCATCCTGCACCTGCAGCCCGTAGGCCACATTATTGAAGATGGATTTGGGAAAGGGATTGGGTTTTTGGAACACCATCCCGACCTGAGAGCGGATTCCGGTCACGTCGGTCCCTGGCGCGTAGATATCCCTGTCGCCAAGGGTCACTTTACCGGTGATGCGGGTTTCCGGGATAAGGTCGTTCATGCGGTTGAAACAGCGCAGCAAAGTGGATTTTCCGCAGCCGGAGGGGCCGATCATCGCGGTCACTTTATTGGTATGGACACTGAGGTCGATATCGTTTAGAACCTGGTTTTTTCCGAACCAAAGATTAAGCCCGAAGGCCTGGATCTGGGGATTTACCATTGTCGTTTTCTCCTGATGGAATAGCGGACGAAGATAGCCACGGAACTTATAACCAGAACCATAAGCAGCAGGACCAGCGCGGTGCCGTAGGCGATGGGAACCTGGGCTGCGGGATGCGTGCCCTCGGTCATTAAAGCATAAATGTGGTAGGGCAAAGCCATGACATCGTCGCGCAGCCCGCTGGGCAAGCCCTTGGCAAAGAAGGTTGTGGCGGTGAACATTATAGGAGCTGTTTCACCCGCGACGCGGCCAACGCTGATGATGGCACCGGTGAGAATGTTGGGCAGGGCGGTGGGCAGGATGACCCGCGTGATGGTCTGGCGCGTCGTCGCCCCCAAAGCCAGAGAAGCGTCGCGGAATTCCGGCGGTACTGTTCTGATGGCCTCTTCTGTGTTGTTGACGATAACCGGGAGAGCCAAAATCGCCAATGTCATTCCGCCAGAAAGCAGCGAAACTTCCCAACCCAAAAAATTCACGAACAGCGCCATGCCAAACAAGCCGAATATAATCGAGGGCGTCCCGGCCAGAGTGTTGATCGCGATTCGCAAAAGGCGTACCAGCCAGGCCGGACGACCGTAATTGGTAAGCCAGACAGCGGTCAACACGCCCAGAGGCAAGGCAACCAGCATTGCCAGCGCAGTCAGTAGCAGCGTTCCCACCAGGGCGGGTAAAATGCCGCCCTGTGTCATTGCGTTCCGCGGACCCGTGGTTAAAAATTCCCAACTCAGGACGGAGCCGCCCAAACTGAACATGCGGATCAAAAAAAGCAACAGGAACAGCGCAGTCACCAGCAGCAGCGAACCCAGCAGCAGCGTCGCGGCGAGATTGAGGGTTTGGCGGGGTTTCATCCGTGCCTCCGCTTGCCAAAAGCCGCCTCGCTCAGCAAGTTGGTGACGAAGGTGATCGCGAACAGCAGGATGGCCAAAGCGAAAAGCGATTGGAAGTGCAGGTCGCACATGACGGTTTCACCCATTTCGGCGGCGATTGTGGAGGTCAGCGGACGCACGGAATCGAAGATGGAACCAGGGATCCGCGCCGCGCCTCCGGAAACCATCAAGACCACCATCGTTTCCCCGATGGCGCGGCCAAAGCCCAACAAAACGCTGCCGATGATGCCACTTTTTGCAGCTGGCACCACAGCTTTGAAGATCGTCTCCGCGCGGGTCGCGCCCAAAGCCAGGGAGGCTTCGCGGATATTGTGCGGAACGGCGGAGAGGGCGTCCTCGCTCAAACTGCTGACAATGGGTACGATCATCACGCCCAAAATCACCGAAGCTGTAAAGAGGTTCAGGCCGCTGTCCAGATCGAACCACTGGCGCACGAGCGGAGCCAGGAAAGCCATGCCAAAAAGGCCGTACACCACAGAAGGAATTCCCGCCAGCAATTCGATCACCGGCTTGGCGATCTCGCGCAGCCGGCTGGACGCGATCTCCGCGATGAAAATCGCCGAGCCCAGGCCGAGCGGGATGGCGATGGCCAAAGCCCCGAGCGTCACCGCAAGCGAGCCCGCGATCAGCGCCCAGGCCCCAAAACTTTGTTCGGCGTGGGTCGGATACCAGCTGTTGGTAAAAAGGAACTCCGGCAAACTGACTTTCCCGAAAAACGGCAACCCCCGGCCAAAAATTCCGGCAATGATGCCCAGCAGGCTGGCGATCGTGAACAGCGCGGCCGCATAGGTGATCACCTGAAACAGCTTTTCCTTCAAAATTTTCATTTCTTTTCCCCAGGGAAGCGAAAGCTGCAGCTTTCGCTTCCCGAGTTTTTCAGTCCTTGTAAAAACTTGTTCCAAGCCCCGTCAATTCAGGGTGATGAAGCCCTGTTCCTGCACGATCTTTTGCCCGGCAGCGGATTGGATGAAGGCGATGTAGCGGTTGGCCGCCCCGGCAGCTTTTCCGTTGGTGTACATGAAGAGTTTGCGGGCGAGCGGATAGCTTCCGTCCTTGACGCTGGCGGAATTTGGGCTGATCCCTTCGACGCTGACGGATTTGATGGAGGAAGTTAAGTAGCCAAGCCCAATGTAGCCGATAGCGCCGGGGGTGTTCCCCACAGTGGTGGCGATGGCATTGTTCGAAGCCAGCAACTGGGCTGTGGAAACGACCTTGGCCCCGGCCAGCGCTTTTTCGTTAAAGACTTCGAAAGTGCCGGAGGCGACGTCGCGCGAGATGACGACGATCGGAGCCTTGTTTCCGCCAATCTCGCTCCAGTTCTTGATCTTGCCGGTGTAGATATCCCGGATCTGTTTCAGCGTCAGATTCTTCACCGGATTGGCGGAATTAATCACGATGGCGATGCCGTCCAAAGCGATCGCGTAAGGCGTGGGATTCAAGCCTTTGGACTTGGCTTGCGTAATTTCCTTGGCTTTCATGGTGCGGCTGGAACAGGCGATATCGACGGTGCCGTTCATCAACGCCGCGATGCCGACTCCGGAACCGCCGCCGCGAATGGAGATATCCAGCTCCGGATTGGCATTCATAAAGGCTTCCGCGGTGGCCTGGGCGATGGGTAAAACTGTCGTCGAGCCCGAACAGGTAAGCCGGTTTCCCTTGGCCAGGGCAGGCAGCGCCAGTAGGGTCAGCAGGATAGTGGTCAATATTACTTTTTTCATTGTGTTGCTCCTAAGCTTTGATCGTGTTGCTAAAGCGCCATTTGAACTGCAGCATCAGCGTGCCGGTGTCCTTGAGCCCGTTTGCGTAAGCAGCTGCAGACTTTTCTTCGTCATAGGTTTTGCTTGTGTAATTGAGTTGGAGTTGCATGGCGGGATTGGCGCTATCGTCGTGCATAAAATTGTAGTTCACTCCTCCCGTGATAGCGGTGAGGAGATTTTTGTTCGAGGGATTGCCGGTTTCGTCCCAGCGGTCGTAACGCCCTGTCAGATCGATATCCGCGCCCAACAGCCTATTCAGTTTCAGGCAGGGGACGACGCTCAGCGCGGTTGCGGTGTAGTTTTTGGCACTGAAAGCATCCGCGAAACTGACTTCCTTGCTCATGTACTCAGCCCAAACGTCAACAGGCCCGAAAGCTGCTCGCAGCAAGGCGTCCAGCAGCAGTTGGGTATTGTAGGAACTGTTTGCGGTGGCGTCGGCAAGTTTGATCCTGCGTTCGCTGCCGTTGGTCATCAGCGAGCCGCCGAGCGTAAGTCCGGGAAGCGGCATCAAGCGCAAATTGGCCAAAAAGGCGGGATCGATGTTGTCTTTGAGGTTGGCGCCGTAGTTTTTGTAACCTTCGCCGTTATAGACGCCAAACGCGTATTCGCCCCAGCCGGCGGGCAGAAAACCGTTCAAGGTAAGGCCGTAATCGGCGGAATTGGCAAGTTTATATTCATCGGAGGGAGCTTTGCCGATCAAGTTGTAGGACCAGTCGTAGATGGTGCCGAAATAAACTTTCTGCAGGCCGGCGGTGACGGTCAGATCCGGAAGCGGGATCAGGTTGGAAAAATCCACATAAGCATATTTGAGTTTGAGTCCGGCGCCGTCTTTGACCAGATCGCTGCTGAAAAGGTCAACTGTAAAACGGCCTTTGATGGTTTCGCTGAACTTGGCTTCCAAACCGATGTAGCCGCGTTCGAGGGAAAAGTTGTTGCGTAAGGTCGCGTCGCTGCTGTCACCCGGCGCTTTTCCGGCTTCCAGGGTCCAGCGGTTCCACATTTCACCGCTGAGTTTGATCTCCTCAGCTGCCATAAGGCCTGGCAGGATAAGCATTCCCAGCAGGGCTGCCATGAGCGTTTTTTCATCTTTATCTCCTTCTTCTCTGCGAGGTTCTGCTCTGTTATACCCACCAATTGTTAGGATTTTATCAAGAGGTGGTTAAGATTTCTTAACTCCCACATGGCTCTTGCGATCATTACGGGATCAATACGGGATCAATACGGATGAAACCCGTAATGATCCCGTATTGATCCCGTATTGATAGAGATGGAGGTAAGAGGTAGGTTAACTGATGTTTATGTGCAAGTGTCAGTTAGTTGATATGGAGTGAATCTGGGCCAAAAAATGATACTCAGAGTTGGCTGCGCAGCCGCCGTAAGGCCTTGGCGCGGAGTTGTTTGACCCGTTCCACGGAAAGCCCTGTTTGCTTCGCAACTTCACAAAGGGGAAGCCGGTCCCTATAACACAGAGTCAAAATGGAGCGTTCGTTTTCGTCCAGACCGGATGGCAGTTCAAAAACCGGCCTGGAATCTGGCGCTAGTTCTTCCGGAACAGCAGGAACATTTTCCAATAGATCATTACTGGAAATCGCTCTCAGGGCTTTCGTTTCCTGTCGCGCAGCGCGGAGAAGCCGTTTTTTTATCCACCAAGTGGCATAGGTGGAAAAAAGCACTCCGCGGCCGGGATCGAATTTGCCCGCGGCGTCCAGCAGCCCCAGCAAAGCTTCCTGGCGCAGATCGTCCAGCGGCAAACCGCAAAATTGATAACTTTTAGCCAGGCCGTAAGCCAGGTTTTTAAAATCCGCCACGATCCGCTCCGGATCAGGATCCCAGGCTGTTACGGCTTCCGCCGCGAAGTTTTTTACTGTGGATGGTTGCAATTCAATGGACATCGGGGCTCCCGCTACCTGGTTGGCGCAAGGGAAGTTCCAGATGGAAAACCGTGCCCTGCCCGGGAACGCTGTCCACACTGATCTGTCCGCGATGCAGCAACACGATATGCTTCACGATGGCAAGCCCGAGCCCGGTACCGCTGTCTCTCTTGTTACGCGAGGGATCGGCCACGTAGAAACGTTCGAATATACGGGGCAGGTGTTTTGCCGCGATGCCGCGTCCGGTGTCGGACACTTCAAAACGGACGCAATCCTCGCCAGTCCTGGCGCTGATCATGATCCCGCCCTGGTCGGTGTAACGCAAAGAATTTTGGACGAGGTTGAGGAAAACCTGTTCCAGCTTGAAGGGATCGCAGTTCAGACGCGGCAGGCCGGGCTCCAGTTCGATATTGAGAGCAAGGCCTTTGGCAGCGACTTCGGGCTCCAGGATCAGGCGGATGTTGTCAAAAAACGTTTCCAGCCCGATCTCCCGCAATTCCAAGCCGGCCCCGCTTTCCAGGCGGATCAGCTGCTCGAGGTCGCGGATCAAATGGATCAGGCGCTGGGTGTGGCCGTGGATAATCTGGAGATAACGCGTGTGGTCCTGGCCGGGAGCAGTCTGCATCGCTTCGGTGAAACCGCTGATAGCGGTCAAAGGCGTACGCAGTTCGTGGGCCAGGTTGACGATGAAATCCTTTTTCATCTGGCTGGCTTGTTGGATGGCGTCGATGTTGTGCAGGATGAAGACCATGCGGCGGGCCTGGTCGTTTCGGCTGACCGAAAGCATATAATAATGCCCGTCGAGCACGATGTCCGAATGGAGCTGACCGGCCTCTCCGGCCTTGTCGCGCAGACTTTCCTGCAATTGCGGATCGCGGATGACCTCCCAGAAAAACTGCCGCCGCCTGGCGTCATAGGCCGGAAACAGCCGCCGGAAGGGAGTGTTCGCCCATTCCAGGCCGCCTTCGTAGTTTTGGGACCAGAGGACGTCTTCGATAGAACTAAGGACCAATCGCAGTTCTTCACGGTGGACCGCGAGGTGTTTGATCGTGGCGTCGAGCGAGCCCAACATTTCGTTCAGGTCGCGGCCCAGATTGTCAAATTCGTCCAAAGCCAGGGCGGGTATGCGCTGGCTGCGGTCGCCTCCCGCGATGCTGCGGGCTACTTGGGAGATCAAACCGTAGTGGCGGCGCAGATGGTGCCGGAGATAGATCAGGACAGCCGTGACGACCAAAACCATGACGATCAGGGTCAGCCAGGGCGGCGAGTCCCAAGCCAACAACAGCGCCAGCACGGCCAAAATCAGCGCGTGGGCAAAGATCAACAGACGGTTCAGGCTATGCTTGTCCATCCTGCAGGCCGTTTTGCTCCTGTTTCGTGGAAAACTTGTAACCAAGGCCGCGGACGTTTTTGACCATGTAGGCCAGTTCGCCGAGTTTGTCGCGCAGGTTGCGGATATGGACATCTATGGTGCGTTCGGTGACGATTTTGTCCGTGCCCCAAAGGAAATCCAGGATCTGGTTGCGGTTATAAACCCAACCCGGGCGTTTGGTGAGCAGCTGGAGGATCTTGAATTCCGTGAGGGTCAGGTCGATCCTTTTGCCGCTTCGGAAAGCCTCGTAGCGATTGAAATCGAGGCGAAAATCGGATGTGATGTCCAACACGTTTTTCTCACCTTCCCAAGCGCTGCGGCGCAGCACAGCCTTGATCCGGGCCAGCAGTTCCGAAGCCTCGAAAGGCTTGGTGACATAATCGTCGGCGCCGAATTCCAGGCCTTTGACCTTGTCCTCGATATCGGCACGCGCCGTCAGCATGACGATGGGAATTCGCCGGAGCGCGGGATCGCTTCTCAGGCGGCGGCAGGCCTCAAAACCGTCCATGCCGGGCAACATCAGGTCGAGCAGGATCAGATCCGGCTGTTCGGAAAGCAAATAATCTAGCAAAGCCGGCGCGTCGGCAAAACCGCGCGTGTGGTAGCCTGCTCCGGCCAATTGCAACTGCAGCAATTCAAGGATGTCGGCCTCGTCCTCGACTATATGGATCAGTTTTCCCATGGGTGCATTTTCCTTTCCCGCGAACCTTTCTGTGAAACAAGGACTCGTGGCAAGAAAAAAGCGCCAGAAAAGTGTTAAATTATCTTAACAAAGCCCCCAGCCCCGGTCGGGCGGGCTCTACACCGGGCATTACAACAAAACTGCGGGCAAAAAGCAGTTGACACAATCGCCGGGATGAGGTTTGGAGAATACAGGTTCCGGGTCAGCCGACATTGCGCCGCAATTGCATCTGCCGCGCCGGAAACAAACTCCCGGAACGAAGGATATTAGCGGATAAAGGACTTCACGATGTTTTGGAAAAGGACTCTTTCCGTCCTGGCCTTGGGATTCTTACTGCTGGCGGCCCTGGCGGCCGAAACCGCCCCAGAGCCCGGAACTGCCGCGGTGCCGGAGGCGATCGGCAACTTTATCCAGGGCTTGAACGAAAACTCCTACGGGCTCGCCCGAAATTGGATCTCGCCGGATTTCAACCTCCCGCAAGTCCCTTCCGAAGTGCGGGAACCGGTATTCAAACAGCTGTTCGCGCAGTGGCCGGTCAAGATCACGTCTTATTCCGTGACCGACGTAAAAAAGGGCGCCGGCTACACAGACTACACGCTGCAAGCAAAACTGGGGGCCAGAGACATGCAGATCATCTTTACGCTGGATAAAAAAGGACGGGTACAGGAATGCTCGCTGTTCAGCCTGCAGGCAGCCGCAACAGGCAGCAAACAAATTCCGGTGACCTATGCCGAGATCCCCATCGAAATGTATAAAGGGGTGATCCTCTGCGACGGCGAGGTGGACGGAGTAAAGGGCAAATTCCTCCTCGATACCGGCGCTCCGACGCTGGTGCTGAATTCTCCGCCCCAGAGCGACAGTTCCCGGGTTGTTTTGTCACTTTCCGCCGGGGCCGGAGGCGCATCTCCGGGCATGGATGTAAGGCAGGTGAAAGTAGCCAAGTGGGGCGGCGGGACCAAATTGGATTTCAGCGCCATCACCATGGATCTGTCACATCTGGCCAATCCGGACTCGCTGAACTTTCTCGGCATCATCGGAATGGATATGCTGGAGCCCTATGAGACGCACATCGACGTCAAAAACCTCCGTTTGTACCTCTACGCCCTTGACGCGGAAGGCAATTACATCGATCCGCAGGTCAGCCACAAATTCCGCAAGAAAGTTGCCTTTACCATGGACATGCATCTGCCCACCTTCAAGATCAAATTGGGGAAACTGAAAGTCCTGGTGGGGCTGGACACCGGCGCGTCAAGCAATACTCTTCCGGTGCAGCTGTTTGAGCCGTTGAAAGATCTGTACGAAAGCACAGCTGCGGATTCGGCGCTGGGGATCGGCAGTGAATATTTCGAGGTCAAAACGGCTGTGCTCAGGCACTGCGAGATCGCGGGAGAAAATTATCCCGGGATGAGCTTCGCCTTTGTGGACAATCCCACCCTCAGCGGAGTCGAGGTGCTCAAAGCCGAAGGTTTGCTGGGCAGCCCTTTCTACACCCGGCAAAGGATCGCGCTCAACTACCGAAAAAAACTGCTGGGTATTTTCTGACCGGTTGCCAACATTAATTGTAAAATCCGGCGGATAGATCCGGCCTAACATTTTACCGCTGCGCTGGCGGAAATATTTTGCTAAACTGACCTGTATGGCGGATCTATGGTCAAAGGGCTGCCAGCGTTTTCCTGACTGCCGCTGATCGCCTGACCCAGCGGAATATTGTTTAAGCCGATAATCACTCTATCCCACCCCTCAGGCAACGCCCCAGGTGAGCACAAAAATCGAGCCCGGTTATCTACAAACTCTAAAACTGCCTGGCAAAATCCAGCAGTAATTCGACTCCCGCGGTCTCCGCGGCTTTGGCTTGGGATAAAAGTTCCACTGCTCTGGCGGCGTTTTCGGGAGTAAAATCCTCTGGATTGGGAGGGAAAGCATAGAGTCCGCACAGGCCTTCCAGCGCCTCAGCCACTTTTTCGTAGTTTTGAGAGGCTTGGTCGAGGGATGCGTAGTCATAGCCAGCGCCCAGTTTTTCCCGGATCTCATTCAGGAATGCCGCGGCCCGGTACCTGGCTTCGCACCAGATCCTGGAGTTGTAGGGCAGGCCGAGTTGATCCACCTCGCCCTCCTCTAAAGATCTGATCCAGACATCATAGGCTGGAAGCCCCATGGTGTACTTGGGCAAGGCGTATTTGGCCGGGTCAGACTGGTAGGCGCGAAAGAAGTCCAGAGCGCCCTTAACCTGGCTTCTGGCCTCCGGAAAGCTGTTCGCGCGCTCAACCGTTATAACTTCCAGCATCCCGATTTCCGAGACGCCGAGGGAATCCCAGTCGCAATGCTTGCTTTGGCCGTCGAAGTCCGCATACAGGTATCCCGTTTCATCGGTCCCCATGATCAGATAATACTCTTCGATGCCCAGTTCAAAAGCGAAACTGGGCAGGTTTTTCGCCAGGGCGGCTTTGACCTGATCAAACGCGGCTTTTTGCTGCGCAGAAAAGTTGGGATCGTTTTTTGAAGCGATTGTTTCTTGAAAGAGCAGTCCCAGGTTTTTGGCATTTTCTTTCAGGAAGGAGTTGTCAAAAGCCGTCGGCCCGCTTGGACAGACGCCTGGGAAAATGTTCATCAGGAAGGCGTATCCCGTCACGCCCCAGATCCAATCGGGCGAATAACCGCATTCCAAATAATCGGAGCAGCCGGCGATACAACCCAGGAAACTTGACCAGGCCGGAACTGGCTTGATTTGCATTTGAGGTTGCGCCATCAATCCTCCCAGAAGGCATAACAAGAGAAAAAACAAAGCACATTTTTTCATTGGACACCTCATCTTTCTACAAACTTTTTTCTTTATCCTGCCAACCCTGTCAAGCAATATCTGGCCACGGCTATCACAATGCGGATAAGAATTTTGTCCACAGACGGATACGCTCGATCTTGGAGCCTTTCCTGCCTGATTTTGAGACATTTGTTCGCGGGGGTTGCGCCAGTGCGGATGGGTGATCCCCAAAGTGATTCCACCGCTGCCAAAGAGCCGTTCACAAGGCACTTTTGGAAAGTGACCCAGAGGATGAATCATCCTGTTCTTGACATTCGGCTTGACATTTTAGGGACATCCTCCCAGTTATCGTCATAAGTGTGATAAAAAATGTGCGGGAGGATGGATGATAAAAAGATCATTCGTGTATTTGTGCCTGCTTTTACTGGCCTGTGTCGGCCACGCTCTGGTCATCCAACTTGAGGACGGTTCGTCCATCGTTGGCCAGATCAACGCCAAGGACAACGCCACATATTCCGTCGATACCGATTACGGCAATCTGAATGTGCCCATCGGCAACGTGAAGCGCATCCTGGACGGAGACAAGGATGTGACAGTCGATTTCTACCGCAAGGCCGGATTCAGCAACACGATCACCAAATACGACATCAAAAACCTCGACAGTTACGTGGTGCGGGATCTGACCCTGTATGAACGGGAAATGCTGAGCCAGTTTGAAAAACTCAACCAAAACACCGCCCGGATCAGCAACACGATGTGGACCATCTGGGGTGTCAGCGCAGGCGTCGCCATACTGGCGATCATTCTCTCATCCGGAAACTGACGGCGCAGAACGACATCCTTTTCCTTTTTGCGGCTACGTAAGCTGCCAGAAGGTGAATACCTTCCACACCTTGCCTATAAAGAACTTGACACACAGGCTTGTTGGCAATGCTGGAGAGGATTTTCCACAGAAGCCGGATTAATATGAGAAACTGCCGATTTTTTATGATCCTGGCCCTTTTGGCCGGGCTGGTCGCCTGCGGACGGCAAAGCAGAGAAGAGCACTATACCAGCGTTTTGGAAGGCACCAGAACCAAAGTGAACGCTCTAATGGGGGGCACGATCCAGCGCGTCAACATCGCTGAAGGCGACTCTGTCCGGATTGGTGAAGTCCTGGCCGTTCTGGACAACCGTGAACTGAACTTTCAGGGAGACCAGCTGGCCGCGACAGAACGCGAACTGGATGCCCAGGAAAACGTCAGCCGCACCCAGATCAACCAGGCTCAGACAGATCTGGCTTATGTCAACCAGCGTAAGGAACGCACCCAGAACCTCGTCGGAGAAGGTGTTTTACCCCGGCAGAACCTGGACGACCTGCTCAACTTGGAAAGCAAGGCCAGAAGCCAACTCACGGCTGCTAACCAAAGTTTGGAACTGCTAAAGGCGAAACGCGCCCAACTGGCTGCCCAAAAAGAGATCCTGAGCAAAAAACTCGACGACTCGCTGCTGCGCGCCACTGCCAACGGCAGGATTTCCACGCTTTATTACCGCGGCGGGGAAGTCATCCCTCCACTGGGACAGCTGGCTGAGATCGTCACCCTCGACAGTATGGAGACCAGCATCTATGTCGGTGAAGAGAGGCTCGCGGAGATCAAAACCGGAAGGACACTGCCTCTGAAAATCGCGGGTTTGGACCAGGCCTTGACGGGGACGGTCATCCGCATCGCCGACCAGGCCGAATTCACCCCCAAGACGGTTTTGACCCCAGACAACCGCAGCAGCATGGTCTATGCAGTCCGGATCAGAGTCCCCAATCCGCAGGGCGCCCTCAAAGACGGAATGCCAGTCGACGTCTGGCTGAAATGACGCTTTCCCCGCCGGACTCCGAGGCAGGCAGCAAGGTGTCCGAGGCCGCAGTCAGCCTGAAAGGGTTCAGCTTTCAATATCAGGCGCATCCCGCTGTCCGCGATCTCTCGCTGGAAGTTCAAAATGGGATCATCCACGGTCTGATCGGTCCCGACGGAGCCGGCAAAACGACCGTGATGCGCTCCATCTGCACCTTGCTGGACGTGGCTGAGGGATCCGTAAGCGTATTCGGTCTGGAAGTAAACAAACACCGGACCGAAATCAGATCCCGCCTCGGCTACATGCCCCAGCGCTTTTCCCTTTACCAGGATCTGACCGTGGAGGAAAATCTGCGTTTTTTCGCCCGCCTCTTTGGGATCCCGGAACAGGAATACGCGCGGCGCCGGGAGACCCTCTATAGCTTTTCCCGGCTGGGACCTTTCCAAAACAGGCGCGCCAAGGCCCTGAGCGGTGGCATGAAACAAAAACTGGCGCTCAGTTGCGCGCTGGTCCACGCGCCCGAACTGCTGGTTCTGGATGAACCGACCTTTGGCGTGGATCCGGTCTCCCGGATGGAATTCTGGGATATTTTGCACGACCTGAAAAAGCAGGGAAGCACAATCCTCGTCTCCACCGCCTACATGGACGAAGCCGAGAAATGCGACCACGTGACCTTGCTGCACAAGGGCAGGATACTGCTGGACGGCGATCCCGCACGGATTCTGAAGAATTGGACAACCAACATTTACTCACTGGGTTCCGACGCTCCCCGCGAACTCGCGCGTTTTCTGGCTTCGCAGCCGGAAGTCTTGAGCAGCCAGTTTTTCGGCGCGGATCTGCACATCACAGCGAAAGAGGAGATCGGGGCGACGAAATTCCGCTCCTGGCAGGCGCAATGCCCTTCGTTGCGCAAATGGGAGAAAATTCCCGCCGGCATGGAAGACATTTTTCTGGAACTGATGGAAAATGATCAGGACCGTTGACCTGACCAAGCGCTTTGGCTCCTTCACCGCCGTGGACAAACTCAATCTGGAGATCGGGCGGGGCGAGATATTTGGTTTTCTTGGAGCCAACGGCGCTGGCAAAACGACCACGATCCGCATCCTCTGCGGGCTCACGCGCCCCACTTCGGGCAGGGCTGAGGTCGCTGGACTTGACCTGGCCCGACGCAGCGAGCAGGTCAAACGCTCCATCGGCTATATGAGCCAGCGTTTCGCGCTGTATGAAGATCTGAAACTGCGGGAAAACCTGGTCTTTTACGGCGGTCTTTACCGGCTGGGGCCCCAAACCTCCCTAAACAAGGCCAAGCCTTATCTGGAGCGCTTTGCCATGGAGCGCTACACTGATGAATTAGTGCGCGAAATCCCTCCCGGCTACAAACAGCGCTTGGCGCTGATCTGCGCGCTCACCCACGATCCGCCCGTAGTTTTTCTGGATGAGCCGACCAGCGGAGTGGATCCCCAGGCCCGGCGCGAGTTTTGGTCCGTGATCAGCGACCTCGCCGCGTCCGGCAAAACGGTGATCGTCAGCACGCACTATATGGAAGAGGCCGAATATTGCCACCGGGTGTTGATCATGAGGGATGGGATTTCCGCGGCGCAGGGATCTCCGGCCGAACTGAAGGCCGCCCACGGAGTTGGTTCGATGCAGGAACTCTTTCTGCTGCTCGCTTCCGGGGAATAATCTGCATGAACCTGAAACGCGTAAACGGCATCGCCCTCAAAGAATACAACCACATCATCCGCGATCCACGCACGCTGCTGATCCTGATGCCCATCCTGCAACTCACGATTTTCGGCTATGCCATGCGTTTTGAGATCCGTCACGTCAAACTCGCGGTCCGTGATTACTCCCACAGCCCGGCTTCGCAAGACCTGATCCGCAAATTCGGCGCCACGGAGTATTTCACTGTGCAGGTTTTAAACAGCTACTCCGTCACGCCGCAGATGCTTTTCAACACCCGGCAGGCCCACGCGGTGCTGACCATACCCCCCAGTTTCGCTGCGGAAAAGGGCACCGACCGTAGTTTGCAATTGCTGATCGACGCCTCGGACGCCAATGCGGCGCAATTGGTCCTGACTTACTGCCAGGAGATCATCGCTTCCGAATATGGCCCGGATCTCCGGCGTGTTCTGGATGTGCGGCCCAAGCTGCTGTACAATCCGGATCTGAAGAGCGCCTATTTCTTTGTTCCAGGCCTGATCGCCACGATCCTGGTGATGATCTGTGCCCTGCTGACCAGCATTTCCATCGCTCGGGAAAAGGAATTGGGCACCCTGGAGCAACTGCTGGTCTCCCCAGTCACAGTTTCGGACATTTTGGCAGGTAAGATCGCGCCCTATGTGGTGCTGGCTTTGGTGGACGCCTTCCTCATCCTGGGGATAGGGATGCTTCTCTTCCGCGTACCGTTCCTGGGCAGTTTCGCCGCGTTTCTTTTCTACACGCTCATCTACGTGGTGGCCGCCCTCTGCCTGGGTTTGATGGTCTCCACCATCGCCAAAACCCAGCAGGTAGCGATGATGATGGCTTTGGGCATGACCTTACTGCCGACCCTGATGCTCTCAGGTTTCATTTTCCCCATCCGCAGCATGCCCTGGATCCTGCAGCAGGTCACCTATATAGTTCCGGCAAGGTATTTTCTGCTGATCATCCGCGGCATCATGATCAAAGGCAATACGACCCTGGAACTCTGGCACAGCGGGGCGGCCCTGGCAGCGATCAGCTGCGTCGCGCTGCTTGTGGCGGCCAGGCGCTTCAAACTAAAACTGCAATGATCAGCTTTTCCGCGATCGTCAGTTTCTTGCGCAAGGAATTCCTCCAAATTCTGCGCTCCCGGGAAATGCTGGTGATGATCTTTGTTTTTCCCATTGTCGAATTGCTGTTTCTGGGCTTCGCCGTCTCCAACGAGGTCAGGCACGTGCGACTCGCATTTCTGGATTACGACCGCTCTGCGGAAAGCCGCGAACTGGTCAGCGCTTTTTCCTCCACCGACCGCTTCGATATAGTTCCGGCAGAGATCTCCGATACTCCGTACACTATACTGCAAAGCTGGCGTGCCCAGGCAGTGGTCGTCATCCCCGCGCATTTCGGCAGGGACCTCAACCGGCTGGACGGACCCGCCCTGCAGATCGTTTTGGACGGTGTGGACGGCAATACGGCGACGATTTCCTCAGCTTACTGCTCGGGAATAATCCAGAGCTTTATCCGCAAGGAATTGAAATCCCGGGATCCCCGGCTGCTGGCTATGCTCACGGGACAGACCCTGACCGGAGGAGTGGATCTGCGCCACCGGATGTGGTTCAACCCGGATCTGCGCTCCAGCCTGTTCATTATACCCGGCATCGTCGCTGTTTTAGTGACCATCACCTCCATGCTGCTTTCCGCAATGAGCCTGGTGAGGGAAAAGGAGATCGGCACCCTCGAGCAGCTTATGGTCACCCCGGTGAGCAAGATCGAACTGCTGATCGGCAAACTGGTTCCTTTCTGGCTGATCAGCTTTGTCCAGATGGCCATTTCGCTCGTCTTTGCCTTCCTGATCTTCGGAGTCCGCCCCACCGGCAACATCCCAGCTTTGTTCCTCTTTTCCAACGTTTACCTTTTCACCACGCTCGGCCTGGGAATCTTCATCAGCACCTGGTCCTCCAGCCAGCAGCAGGCGATGTTTTTTGCCTGGTTCTGCATGGTTTTCATGCTTTTACTGGGAGGGATGTTCATCCCCGTGGCCAACATGCCAGCAGCGATCCGCGCCATAGCGGCAATAAATCCCATGAACCATTTCATGGTCGTGGTGCGCGAGCTGGTGATCAAGGGTGCCGGTTTTCACGAGTTGCACAATGAATTCCTGATCCTGCTTGCCTTTGGGACAGTGTGCCTGGGCGGCAGCGTGATCGCCTTCCGCAAGAGGGTGTGATCCCTCTCCGGAGGCTAATATGGAAATTGCTTTCAATCCGCGCTTCGCTTCTCCGGGTCAGGTTTTGCTTGACACGAGAAAAGCCTTGCCATCCATTCACATCAGTATCGCGAATCTTATAGATTCAAGGAGTTCCGTATGAAAAAGGTTTTGATATTTATACTGCTATTCCTGGGAGCCCGGTTGTTACAGGCGCAGGACATCACCGGCCAATGGAACGGAATGCTGGAAGCCGGCGGACAGCAACTCCGCATCGTGTTCCACATCGAACCCAGTAAAGACGGCTACACCGCGACGATGGACAGTCCGGACCAGGGCGCTTACGGCATGGATGTGAGCGGCGTCACCTGGGAGAACAACAAACTTAAGCTAGTTGCGGAATATCCGCCCATCCAATATACCGGCGAACTGCGTGACAGCCTGATAGTGGGCACTTTCGAGCAATCCGGATTCGAATTCCCGCTGGATCTCCGCCGCGCCGAGATCGCCAAACCGACCTACAACCGGCCGCAGGAACCACAGGAACCTTATCCCTACTTCTCGGAAGAGGTGCGCTTCTTCAATCCCGTGGCTGAGATCACACTGGCGGGGACCTTGACCTTGCCCGATCCATCCGGCGTGTTTCCGGCCGTGGTGCTGATTTCCGGCAGCGGAGCCCAAAACAGGGATGAAGAATTGATGGGGCACAAGCCGTTCAAAGTGCTTGCCGACCACCTGACCCGCCACGGATTTGCGGTCCTTCGCTACGACGACCGCGGTTTCGGCGAGTCGGAAGGCGATTTTGCCTCCGGCACCACCGAGGATTTCGCCACCGACGCGGCCGCCGCCGTTGAATACCTGAGATCCAGAAACGACATCGGGATCATTGGCCTGATGGGCCACAGCGAAGGCGGAATCATTTGCCCCATAGTGGCTGCCGGCAATGACGACGTAAAATTCATCGTTTTGCTGGCCGGGACGGGCGTCCGTGGCGACAGGCTGCTCCTGATGCAGGAAGAGGCGATCATGCGCGCTTCCGGCAGCAGCGAGGAAGAGATAAGCAAGACCCTGGCCCTGAGCGCGCAGATCTATGCCAAGATCCTGCAAACGGCCGATCCGGAGATCCTGAAACCGGAACTGGAAGCGATTTTTAAGGAAAGCCTCGCCAAAGGTGACATCGACGTCCCGGAAGGCCTTTCTCCTGATGATCTGATCTCCCAGCAGATCGCCGGAATAATCACCCCCTGGATGATCAACTTCATCAATTACGATCCCTCGCTGATCCTGGACAAAGTCCACTGCCCGGTGCTGGCTGTCAACGGCGACAAAGACCTGCAGGTGCCCGCAGAGGTAAATCTGGCGGCAATCCGCGCCGGTTTGGAACGGGGCGGCAACCAGAACGTGACCACGATCGTCTTTCCCGGCCTCAACCACCTCTTCCAGGAATGCGAGACCGGAGCGATCGAGGAATACGCCAAGATCGAACAGACTTTTTCGCCCAAAGCCCTGGAGGAGATCACCGCCTGGATCAGGACCCAGGCCTCGTATTACATGCACTGAATCCGGCGGAGAGTTATTGCTTGACAGTCTGGGCTGAGTTGTAAAAAGTTGCTATGGGTTGCTGCAGAGTTGGTTGCGGTGTTAGGGAAGAGCCGCGATCACGATTTTGGCAGCGGCCGGAGGAGATAGCAATGAGGTGTTTTGGATTTCTGTGGTTTTTTCTATTGCTGCTGGCGCTGTTGGGCTGTGCCAAATCCGTAACCTTCTCAGCGTCCGAATCCTACAATCCGGTGGTGTTTGGGACCAACACTGGCGCTTCTGATTCCCTCCGTACCTTCCAGGAAAACGAGTTCCAGAGTTCGGTTCAATGGGCCCAACTGGCTGTGGTGGCAATGGGTCCCTGGTTCTATCCTCTTATCAATCAGATCCACCATTTGGATGATATCAAAGGAAAACTGATTGATGCCGTGCAGGCCGATCCCGCGCTGGCCGTGACCGATATTTGCATCGACACCCGCAGCCGCCTGTCCATCTTTTCCATCATCGTTCTGAACTCCATCTTCGAAGATGTGGACATCAGGGGCACGGGCAAGGTTACCCGGCTGGACGTGGATTTCGAGAAAAATCCTGGGGAGGTAAACCATGAATAGGATCCTCGCACTGGCAGCCTGCCTGCTCTTGCTGGCCCTGGCAGCCTGCGCCGGCGGCAATCTGCGCCTGAAGGCCAGCCATACCGGTTATCCTGTAAGTTTTTCCCCGGCGGTGTTCGCTCCCAATGGGGAACTCCGCTACACTGGTGGATACAAGGTCATCGGATCCTTCAGTAAATGTTATGAACGCTGGAGCCTGTTCTGGACACTGATCCCCCTTTCCGCCTATGAAAGGGACATCTCCGACGACTTAAATGAAGCGATCCGGGCCGCCGGAGGGGATGGTGCCGTCAATTTCCAGGCCAGGGTTACCACTCCGAAGATCAATTCCCTGCTGTCAGCGACGCTGTTGTCCATCCTGCCTCTCACTCCCTCCGTGCATCGGGTGTATGTGTCAGCGGACATCATCAGCTTAATGCCCTAAAGGCTTTCCGGCGCTCCGGGCGGGCATTTCCCAAAGGGGCCGTGCGCAAGCGGTCCGCCTATAAATTGCTTTGACAAAAACATAGCGCCGGATTTACTTGCTGCAAAGAACATCTCACAGGAGACACGCATGAACACTGACGTGATCCAGTATTTTCTGGAACTGATCGCCATCGACAGTGAATCCCGCGACGAACGTGCCATGATAGACCGTCTCAAGGCAGATCTGGCCGCGCTGGGAGCCACCGTGACGGAAGACGATAGCCAACTCAGCACCCAGGGTAACGCCGGCAACCTCCACGCCCTGATCCCCGGAAAAATCGATAAAAAACCGATCCTCTTCTGTGCCCACGCGGATACGGTCAAGCCCGGCAAAGGGATCAAGGCCACACAGAAGGAAGGCATTATCCGCAGCGACGGCACCACCGTCCTTGGCGGCGATGACAAATCAGGAGTCGCGGAGATCGTCATGGGTATCAGGGAAATCGTCGCTTCCGAGGAAGATCACGCGCCCGTTGAAGTGCTGATCACGGTCTCCGAAGAGATCGGTCTCCTGGGAGCCAAACATTTTGACAAAAGCCAGCTCCGCTCTGCGCTCGGTTACGCGCTGGACGCCCACCGCGTGGGAGATCTGGTGGTCGGCGCCCCGGCTCAGAATTCCATCAAAATCGTCGTCACCGGCAAGGAAGCCCACGCCGGAGTGGAACCCGAAAAAGGCATCAACGCCATCCGCGTGGCCGCCGAAGCGATTGCCGCCATGCCCCTGGGACGCATTGACCACGAAACGACCTGTAATATTGGCATCATCAGCGGCGGAACTGCCACCAACATCGTTCCCAACCGCGTGGAGATCAAAGGTGAGGCCCGCAGCCACAACGCGCCCAAACTCGAGCAGCTGACCCAGGACATCCGCCACGCCCTGGAAAGCACCATCCAGCGCCACCAATACGATTTTGGCGCCGCGGCCTTCACCTGGGAAGCCAAGCAGGAATACCAGTCTTTTTTCCTGAAGGACAGCGAGCCTGCGGTGCAACTGGCATTGGACGCTTTGCGCGATGCCGGGATTGAAGCGAGGTTGATGGTGGGCGGCGGCGGCAGCGATGCCAATATCATCAACGCGACCGGCCTGCCGATGGTGATCTGCGGCACCGGTATGAACAAAGTCCACACGGTCGGAGAGGACATAGAGGCGGAAGAACTAAGGCGGGGAGCGGCTTTCATCGCCGCGCTGATCCGCCGTTACTCACAAAAATGAGGCTCTCATGTTAAGTATCACTCTGATCGGGTATGGCAAGATGGGCAGGATGATCCAAAACATGGCCGAGGAGCACGGTTGCCGTGTCATTTCGGTGATCGATCCCGGCCAGCCGGGCTGCGCAGAAACGCTCGCGGAAACCGAACTGGGCGAGGTTTGCCTGGATTTCAGCCATCCGGACGGCGTCATGGATAACATCCGCCAGGTCATCGCGGCTGGAAAGCACCTGGTGGTGGGCACAACAGGCTGGAACAAATATCTCCCGGAAGTGGAGGCGCTGGTCGAGAAACACAAGACCGGCCTGCTCTACGGGGCAAATTTCTCCATCGGCATGAACATTTTCTCCCGGGTGGTGCGCTACGCCACCGAACTTTGCGACAAATTCCCCGATTACGACGTCTGTGGCTGGGAGATCCACCACAACCAAAAAGCGGACAGCCCCTCCGGAACCGCGATCCAACTGGCCAAGACAATCATCGGCGCCAGCGGCGTCAAGGAAACCCCAGTTTACGAAAAGATGGATCACCGCATCGCCCCGGACGAACTCCATTTCGCCAGCGTGCGCGGAGGCAAGGTTCCCGGAACCCACAACATTCTCTTCGATTGCGAGACCGATTCCCTGGAACTCACGCACCGGGCGCGTTCCCGGGCTTGTTTTGCTTCTGGAGCCCTCCAGGCCGCGCAATGGATCTCGCTGCGCAAGGGGATCTACACCTTCACCGAGATGATGGAAGATCTGCTGTGCTGATCCCCTTCCGCAAGATGCAGGCCCAAGGCAACGATTTCGCCATCCTGGAACTGCTCGGGGCAGAGAAAACCCCGCTCCCCCTGGCCGAACTCGCCCGGGACATTTGCGCCCGCCGCAAAGGCGTGGGAGCGGACGGCCTGGTCGCCCTTTTGAGCGATCCGCAGGCCGCTGCCAGGATGCTTATCTTCAACAGCGACGGCAGCCGGGCGGCAATGTGCGGCTCTGCTTTACGGTGCTGCGCCTATTTATTGAACGGCCTGACCGGCAAAGCCGAATTCCGGATCAACACTGATTCAGGGATAAAGGAAGCCCGCATCATGGAGGCTGAAATTGGAAAATGCGTGGAAGTGGATCTCGGTAAGCCGCGACTGGTGGAGCGGGACATCGAAGTGGAGGGAATATCCGGCAGTTTGGTGGATGTGGGCAACCTGCATTTTGTGAGTTATTGCGCCGACCCCAAAGGTCTCGAGCTGCGCTGGGGGCCAATACTGGAAAGCCATCCCCGCTTCCCCGGCGGCGTAAACGTCCACTTCGTACGCGCCATCAACCGTGGCAAAATAGCCATGCGGATCTGGGAGCGCGGGGCGGGTGCCACCCAGGCTTGCGGAACCGGAGCAGTCGCCAGCGTTTTCCTGGGCATCGAATTGAGCCTGCTGGACAGCGTAGTGGCGGTTTCCATGCCCGGCGGCGATGTTCAGATCGAGCGTACAAAAGAGAATAGTTTTCTTTTGCGGGGCGCTGTGGCAGATGTTTTCAGCGGAGTTTACCGATGGACGACCTAGGCGCCTACCTGCGCAAATTGCGCGAAGAAAAGGGCATCACTTACAAGAGAATTTTTAACGACCTGCGCCTGCGGGAAGACCAGGTGCGGCAGATCGAGGATAACTACCTGGACGGCTTCGGCACTCCCGGCATCGCACTGGCGATCGTGCGCAAATACGCGCAATACCTGGAAGCCGACCTGCCGGCCGTGACGCGGCGACTGGAGATCATGCTGCCCGGCCTGGGGCAGCGCGAGTTCAGCCCCAAGCGGCCAATCAAGGAAAAAAAGATCCTTCTTTCACCCAATCTGCTCTGGCTGATCGGGATCATCGTCTTTGTGATCATCCTGGGCTCCATCGTCTGGTACGCCTACAACCAGGGCTGGCTCAAGACTCCGGAACTCTTCAAACGTGCCACTCCGGACACCACTGCCGTGGCGGAAGAAGCGGCTCTCCCCGTCCGTCCCGACTCGCTGCGCGAAAGGATGCGCCTGCTTTCCGAATCCCCGGGCACCAAATCCGGAGATGGCCTGAAAACCTCCGGATCAGATTCCGCGCGGGAAGCCCTGCGCGACACCACGGACTACCTCGGCGGAATCCTCGGCCCTTCGCCGGTCAACGTTCCCCTGCACTGAAATGGCGTGCCACTTTCCACTTGACAGATAATCCCGCCCGCAAAGCCTATCGCAAAATCTAAAAACACCCCCTGGAGGAAATAAATGGCAGCCTATTCTATCAACGAAATTATCGAAATGGCCGTGCAGATCGAACGCAACGGCTATGCTTTCTACCATGCCGCCACCAAGCGCAAGGACCTGGACGCCAAAAGCGTGGAATTTCTGGCCTTCCTGCGCGATCAGGAACTGAGCCACGAAAAGACCTTCCTCAACCTGCGCGACGACGCCGACATGCAAAACCTCGAACTCTCCCAGGATTGGGAACTGGTGGCCTCCTACCTGAAAACCATCGTGGAAGGCAGGATCTTCAACGACGAGGATTCCGCCATCAACAAGGCCACTGCAGCCAAGGACATGCTGGGCATCGTGGACAACGCCATCGCTTTTGAAAAAGACACCCTGCTCTATTTCCACGCCATCAGCGACAACATCAAAAATCCCAAGGCCCTGATCACCTTGCGCCGTATCATCAACGAAGAAGTCTCCCACGTTTTGAGGCTCAACGACTTCAAGAAAACCCTTGCCTGAATAGCCTGAATGCCCGCCTCCCCTAGCCGGGGCAGGATGAAGCGGATCTTCTGGATCCCTCTGGTCCTGCTTTTGCTCTTTGTCATCCTGGTTTACAATCCGGTCTCGGTGCGCGTGATGACGGTCGGCGTGGCGGTTTGCCACGGTATCGACGCTCGCATTTTCTACCGGCTGATCCACACCGAAAGCCGTTTCCGCAGCTTCGCGGTCTCCCGGACCTCGGCGATCGGGCTCGGCCAGGT
>JAKQNV010000165.1 GCA_029565595.1 Candidatus Cloacimonadota bacterium | reverse complement strand
ACGGCTCGCCGACGCAGGTGGTGAATATCTTTACGCCCAAGCATGACAAGGTGACCGAGAAATTCGCCGGCCACGCCGAGGAAGCGGTTGAAAAGATCGTCGTCCGCCTGCATGAACTGACCCGGAGAGGCTGAAAGCAATGCTGCCCTATCCGCACATCGATCCCAACATGGTACAGTTCCACCTCTTCGGCCGCGAACTGGCCATCCGCTGGTACGGCTTTTTCTATGTGCTGAGTTTCATCGCTGCCTATGTCTTTTACCGCTTCCTGCTGAAAGTCAAGGGTATCAAAGTCACCCGCGACCAATATGAAGGCATCATTTTCGCCGTGATGCTCGGCGTGGTGCTGGGCGGGCGTTTGGGCTACATTTTGTTTTACAATCTGCCCTACTACCTGCGCCATCCGCTGGAGATCTTTTTCGTTTGGGAAGGCGGAATGTCCTTCCACGGCGGGGCTTTGGGCGTGATCGCCGCCGGCTGGCTCTATCTGAAGCGGCAAAAACTGGCCTTCTTTCCCCTGGCCGACGCCGCGATGCCTTTGGTGGCGGTCGGTTTGGGGCTGGGCCGGCTGGGCAATTTCATCAACGCCGAACTCTGGGGCAAGGTGACCCAGGTGCCGTGGGGCATGGTTTTTCCCGGGGCCGGGCCTTTGCCGCGCCATCCTTCGCAACTTTACGAGCTCTTTTTCGAGGGGATCGTGCTGTTCTTCGTCTCTCTGGTCCTGCTCAAACGCTGGAAAAAGGACGGAGTGGTGTTTTGGTCCTTCATCGGATTGTATGGCATATTCCGGTTTTTCATCGAATTTGTGAGGGTTCCGGATGATCTGGAAGTATATAGGAAGTACGGATATTTCCTTGGATTCATGACCATTGGCCAGATCCTCAGCTCGCTGATGATCACTGCCGCCGTGATCGGCATCTGGCTGATCTACCGAAAAAGACCGGAGCCCGCTAAATGAAAGGAATCAAGACACTGACGCCAATCCTACTCGCGGCCTTGTTGCTGGCCGGAGGCTGCGCTACATTGAACAAGGCCGATAAGACCGCCCTGCTGCGCTCGGAACTGGGCAAGTGGGAGAATTTTAGCGCGGACGGAGTGGTCCAGGCCAGCCACGCCGGACTGACTTTGCGCAAGCTGTTCGTGATCAACAAGACCCGGGACGAAATCCGCCTGGACGTGCTCGGCGGCGGCGCTTTCGGCATCGATCCCGATCCCCTGGTGTCTCTTTACCTGGGAGATTATATCTCGGTCAAGTCTCCGCTGCTTCCGCAACTGGAGACTCTGGCGCAGACCTTTGTACCCCCGGATCTGTCGCTGCGCGCCCTTAGCGCTCCCGACTCCCTCGTCAGCCGGTATGGTGCGCAGATCGTCTCCGAGGGAAAATTAACTTTGGATCAGACTGAACTTGTATTTTCCGATAAAATGCGCCTGGAGAGGATCACCGACAGAAAATCTGGCGCCGAGATACTGATCTCCTACACCTCCAAGGGCGATCCGGACAAGGTTTCCGTCAGAGTTGACAAGGACACCTCGCTCGAACTTTTGGTGGACAACGCCTCTTACGGCAAGGCCGAGGTGGTGGCGCTGCCCCGTAACGATCAGGCCCAGCCGGTGGACGGCCTGTTAAAAGCCGTGGAAGAACTTTTACCCGGCCAGGGAGATTAGAGTTTTGATCAGTCGCTACTCACTGCCGGAAATGGAGCGGATCTGGACTCAGCAGAACCGCTATGAATGCTGGCTGGAAGTGGAATTGGCCGCCGCCCGGGCCATGCACGAACTGGGCATCATTCCCGACGCTGATTGGCAGACCATTTCCGAGAAAGCGGATTTCGACGCCGAACGGATCGACGAGATCGAAGCCGTCACACGGCACGACGTTATCGCCTTTCTGACCAATGTGGCTGAATTCGTGGGCGAGCCCGCCCGCTGGCTGCATTTCGGACTCACCTCCTCGGACGTGCTGGACACCGCCACAGCCCTGCAACTCAAGCAATCCGGCGAACTCATCCTTACCGAATTGCACCGCCTCGCCGAGATCCTGAAACTCAAGGCCCGCGAACACCGCAATACGCTCTGCATGGGCCGCACGCACGGGATCCACGCGGAGCCGACCTCCTTCGGGCTGAAGTTTGCCCTCTGGCATGACGAGACCAAACGCAACATCCAGCGCCTGCAGGACGCCATCGAAACCGTCGCGGTCGGACAGTTCAGCGGAGCGGTGGGCAATTACGCCCACATCGATCCCCGCGTTGAGGAACAGGCCTGCAAAGATCTGGATCTGACGCCCGTGAACATTTCCACGCAGGTCATCCAACGGGACCGGCACGCAGCGTTCCTGGTCCAGCTTGCCCTGATCGGTACATTGTTGGAAAAGATAGCCCTTGAGATCCGCCATCTGCAGCGCACAGAAGTGCAGGAAGCCGAGGAAAGCTTCGGCAGCGGGCAGAAAGGCTCCTCCGCCATGCCCCATAAGCGCAATCCTGTCACCAGCGAACAACTTTGCGGCCTGGCGCGCCTTCTGCGTTCCAACGCCCACGCCGCCCTGGAAAACAACGCCCTCTGGCACGAGCGCGACATTTCCCATTCCAGCGTGGAACGCATCATCCTGCCAGACAGCTGCATCCTCGCGCATTACATGCTCTCGCGCTGCTGCAGCCTGGTTTCCAACCTCGCGGTCTATCCCCAGAACATGAAGGCCAATCTGGAACTGACCAACGGCCTCGTCTTTTCGCAAGCCCTGCTGTTGCATCTGGTGCAGAAAGGTGTTTCCCGCGAACAGGCCTACTCACTGGTCCAGAGCAACGCCATGCAGTGCTGGGAAAGCGGCAAACCTTTCCTGGACCAGATCCTATCCGACGGCCGCATCACCACCCTTCTCCCGGCTGCTGAGATCAGGGACATCTTCGACTACAACCGGTATTTACGCCATGTGGATACCATTTATAAACGCTGCGGGATCATCTGAAGCCCGTACGATCTACAAAGGAGATCACCATGAAACATCTCATCATCTGCGTTTTTGCCCTCGCGCTGCTCTTTCCGCTGGCGCTGCTCGCGGAAACCTACGGCATCGAAGGCGTTTGGTACAACGCCGGAAAAACCAGTAAGGTTCAAATCTACAAGACCAGCACCGGAACTTACGCTGGCAAGATCGTCTGGCTGAAAGAGACCAAAGATCCCAACGGCAAGCCCAGGGCTGACTTGAAAAACCCCGATGAAAACCTGCGCAGCCGCCCACTGATGAACCTGGTCGTCGTGAAAGGCCTGGTCTCCAAAGGCAGCAACAAATATGACAGCGGCACCATCTACGACCCCAAATCCGGCAACACCTATTCCAGCAAAGCAGAAGTCACCGGTCCCAACACCCTGAAATTGCGCGGTTTTATCGGCATCTCGCTGGTCGGGCGCACAGAAACCTGGACCCGGGCCACCAACTGATCCGGATCACACAGTAGAAACTTAAGACCGGACTTTGTGCTAAAGCCGCAAGCGCTGACTTGCGCGATGAGGAATGATGCCCGAAAAATCACATAAGATTCTGTTGTCTGATGCCGACAGCCTGCGCCGGATCAAGTTTGCCCAGTTCCGCAGCCAGGTTCCGGCACTGGCGCTCCTGGCCATTGCCATCGCCCTCAACGCCCTCGTTCCCAGCCACAACTTGTATTCCGTCGCGCTGGTTCTGGCCTTGGTCGCCGTTGTCTGGTATCTCATTGTGGGATTCAGTTTCCGCTTCCACCAGAAGATCGCCGCGCCACCGGCCAACGCACTGCTATCCCCGATCCAGGGCAGGATCGCATTCAGCCGCGGCAATGAGGACGTGACCCTGCTCAATATCCGTAAGGTCCTGCTGGACCGGGTCGAGATACGCTGTCCCCACGACTCCAGCCGTTTGGAAGACGGAATCCTGCATCTGGACAGCGTGGCCGGCAAGATCTCCTTCCGCTTTGATTTCCGCCGCCTGCAATGGTTTCCGGACGTGGAATTCAAAGCCGGGAACATCATCGGCATCGCCGTCGGCAAAGGCGGCTGCACGGTCACTTTCCCCGGCCAGCCCAAACTCACTTGCCAGACAGGCGATCAAGTGGACGCGGGCGACGTATTGATGGAAGATCTGGTCACCGGCCAAACCACTCTCCAGGATGAAAAATCGCGGATCCTCGAAGTCATTCCCGACCTGCCGGAGGGCAAGGACGAGCTTTGAGTTTGAAAACTCCCTCTGCACGTCTCTTTCTCCTGCTGTTCCTCGTTTTGGGAGCCCTCGGCTGGGTGATGCTGGCCGCCCGTTCCTTTGAACACGATACCGTGGAGGAGGCCGATCTCAGCGAAGCTTCCGGACTGGCCGCCAGCCAGCGCACGCCCGGATTGCTCTACACCCACAACGATTCAGGCAACCCGGCTATAGTGTATGTGCTCAACAAACGCGGCCTCATGCCGGCCAGGATAGCGCTCGAGGGCGTGAAAAACCGCGATTGGGAGGACATCGCTGTCGGACGCGACCCCGCCAGCGGCCGTTCCTGCGTGTTCGTGGGTGACATTGGCGACAACGCCGCCGCATACAGTTCCGTATTCATCTACCGTTTTGCGGAACCGGAAATCGCGGACACCCTGATTACCGTCAGCGATGTCGACACCATGGAATTCGTGTATGAAGACGGGCCCCGGGACGCCGAAGCCTTGTTCTGCGACCCGCGCAACGGCGATATCTATGTGATCAGCAAACGCGAGGCCAATCCCGGAATTTACCTTCTCTCCTATCCCCAGTCTTACAGCAGCGTGAACACGGCCTACCGCGTCGCCAGTTTGCCCTACAATTGGGTCACCGCGGCCGACATTTCCCCGGACGGCAGATCCATACTGGTCAAAACCTATTCCAGCGTTTACAAGTACAAACGCGGGGCAAATATGAGCGTTGGAGCGGCGCTTTCCCGCAAATACAAATCCCTGCCCTATGAATTGGAGCCGCAGGGAGAGGCGATCGCCTGGGACAACAAGGGCAAAGGCTATTTCACCCTTAGCGAAAGGTTGGGCGCCACCCCTTCCGAGCTCTACTATTACAAATAAACAAGCCTGATCCGGATATACTTTAGCCGTCTTCAATCCTGAAGGCTGACCCCCTGGAATACAGGCTGGAGCAGTTCCGTCTCCCCTCATTTCCCGGAAGGCTGATTTTTCTATTGCCACAAATCCGAAGCATGAAAAAATGGAAATCGGTTTCCAAATTCAGAACAAAGGAGGTTGGCCATGCTGCAGTATTTCAAGATCGCCGGTCAGAGATTCGAGCCCGCGCTGTCGCGCGAAGAGGCGTTTTGGATACATCTGGAGAGCCCGACGGCAGAAGAAAGCAATGACCTGATCAGGCATTTCGACCTGGCGGAAGACTTCATCACCGACCTCCAGGACGCTGACGAAAACAGCCGGATGGAATTCGACGGCGGGGCAGTCCTCAACATCATGCGCGTGCCGCTCTTCTACAAGCACCGTTCCGCCAGTTTATCCTTTTCCACGGCGCCTTTGGGCGTGATCGCGGTCGACGACAAGATCATCACGGTATCCTTTTTCGAGAACGAGGTCCTGACGGTCTTTCTGGACTGCAAACACCGCCCCTTCGAGATCACGCAGCAGAGTTTCCTGTTGGAGATCGCGCTCCGCACCGCACTCTACTACCTGAAATTCCTCAAAGAGATCAACCGCCGCACCAACAAGATCGAAACCGAACTGCACCAGTCCATGCGCAACCAGGAACTGATCCGCCTGCAGCGCATGGAAAAAAGCCTGGTGTACTTCCTGACCGCCCTCAAATCAAACGAGATCATCCTGGAGCGGATGCAGCGTTCGCGCTGGCTTAATCAGGATCCCAATGCCGAAGACATGATCGAGGACGTGATCATCGACAACAAGCAGGCGATCGAAATGGCGAACATCCATTCGAGCATCCTGAGCAGCATGATGGATACCTTCGCCTCGATCATCAGCAACAACCTGAACGTGGTGATGAAATTCCTCACCTCCGTGACGATCATCATCGCCCTGCCGACCCTTATCGCCAGCATTTACGGCATGAACGTGCGGCTGCCATTCGCGGACGTCAGTTACGCTTTTGCCCTGGTGATGGGCGTCGCCATTGTATCGTCCATAGTTCTGGTGTTGATCTTCATCCGCAAAAAGTACTTTTGAGGAGGCCTTGAGATGTATAAACTAAGCGTTACGGAAAGTTTCAGCGCCGCGCACCGCCTCTGCGGATACGCCGGCCCCTGCAGCAACCTGCACGGCCACAACTGGAAAGTGCGCGTTGGGCTGCAAGCCGGGAAACTTGATCCGATCGGCATGGCCATGGATTTCGGCGTGATCAAAAAACACTTGCAAGCCATCCTGGACGAACTCGACCATGCCTACTTGAACGATTTGCCGGATTTCCGCGAAGCCAACCCGACCTCCGAAAACCTCGCCAAATATATCTTTGAACGTCTGGATGCCGCCTTGGCCGGATCGTCCGCTTCAGTATGCGAAGTGGAGGTCTGCGAGTCCGAGCGCTCCAGCGTGATCTATACCTATGATTAGATTCGTACAGTCCTTCTTTGTCAAAAGCGCCATCGAACCGGCCGATTATCCGGCCAGCGCCTATCCCGAATTTGCCGTCGCAGGCAGGAGCAACGTGGGCAAATCGACCCTGATCAACCTGCTCACAGACAACCATCATCTGGCGAAAACCAGTTCCACGCCTGGTAAAACCCGCCTGCTCAATTTCTTCCTCATCCGCTGGAAAGACGATAAAGCCGCTTCCGAAGGCAGGCTGCAACTGACCGACCTCCCCGGTTACGGCTACGCCGAGGTTTCCCAAACCGAGCAGGAAAAATGGCGCAAGATGCTGAACCGCTATTTCGAACAGCGCGGACAGCTGCGCGGGATCATTGTGCTGGTGGACATCCGCCACGATGCCGATCCCAAAGACCTTCAGATGCTCGATCTGTTGCGCTCGCGTAATATCGACTATTGCGTGGTGGCCACGAAAGCGGACAAGATTCCCAAGACCAAAATCCCCAAGACCCTGCAGTTGCTGGCCAAGGGCCTCGGCCTCGCCGGGAACGATATTTTCGCCGTCTCCGCGCTCAGGAACAGCGGACTGGATCCGCTTTACGCCTGGATCGGGGAACGACTGGCCTGACAGACGACCATGCCCTGGGACTTTGACGTGATCGTGGTGGGGGGCGGCCACGCCGGGATCGAAGCCGCTCTGGCCTCAGCCCGCCGCGGTGCAAAAACCGCGTTATTTGTTTTAAAGATCGAATCCCTGGGCAGAATGAGCTGCAATCCCTCCGTCGGCGGACCCGCAAAAGGCCATCTGGCCAGAGAGATAGATGCCTTGGGCGGGGAACTCGGCTACAACGCAGACCGCAGCGGCATCCATTTTCGCATGCTCAATCGCGGCAAAGGCCCCGCAGTTTGGGCCCCGCGCGCCCAAAACGACCGCCAGTTCTATTCTGAATTGATGCGCCAAAGCGTCGAGGACCAGGACGGACTCCATCTCGAAGAAGCCGCGATCACCGAACTCATCGTGGAAAACGGCGCCGTGGCCGGAGTTCGGAGCCACATCGGACGTGCCTATCGCGCCCCACGCGTGATCCTGGCGACCGGCACTTTTTTGCGCGGAATGATCCATGTCGGCGACGTTTCTATCCCTGGCGGACGCAGCGGAGAACCTTCCGCGGACGAACTTTCCCGCAACTTGCTCGCGCTGGGACTGCCGCTGCAAAGGTTCAAAACCGGCACGCCTCCGCGTGTGGATCTACGCAGCCTCGATTACAGCCGCCTGGAAGAACAGCCCGGCGATCCCGATCCCGAGGGTTTTTCCTATTACCGGGACGTGGTTCTCTCCAACCAAGTCAGCTGTTACCTCACCCGCACGACTCCCCAGACGCATGAATTGATCAGGCAAAACCTTCGCAAATCCTCGCTCTACGGCGGCATCATCCAGGGCATCGGACCCCGCTATTGCCCTTCCATCGAAGACAAGGTCGTAAAATTCCCCCAACGGGAAAGCCACCAGGTCTTCATCGAACCGGAAGGCTTGCGTACCCACGAGGGCTACGTGAACGGGATTTCGACCTCGCTGCCGCCGGACATCCAGGAACAGATCGTTCACAGCATCCCCGGTTTGGAAAATGCCCGCGTCATGCGCCACGCCTACGCCATCGAATACGATTTCATCGATCCGGGGGAACTTAGCCCGACCATGGAATGCAGGAGCATCAAGGGTTTGTACCTGGCCGGTCAGATCAACGGAACCTCCGGCTACGAAGAGGCCGCCGCGCAAGGCATCATGGCCGGCATCAACGCCACTTTGAGCCTGGAGGGCAGCGACAGATTGGTGCTCAGCCGCGCCCAGGCCTACATCGGGGTCCTCATCGACGACCTCGTGACCTGCGGCACCAACGAGCCCTACCGGATGTTCACCTCCCGCGCGGAATACAGGTTGCTCTTACGCCAGGACAACTGCGACGAGCGCTTGATGCCGCTGGGCTACAGGTTGGGCCTGGTTTCGGTCGCGCGCTGGCAGCGTTTTCAGGCCATGCTGGCTCTCAAAGACAGGGAACTGGAACGTCTGCGCAGCGAAAAATCCTCTCCCCACAGCGATTTGCGGGAACCGCAGAAGTTCGCCCTACTGCTCAAGCGTCCGGACCTCACTTTCGCTCAACTCACAAAATACGGATACACGCCATCCCCGGGCGTCACGGCCGACATCGCGCGCCGTTGCGAACTGGAGATCAAATACGAAGGCTACCTGAACCGCGCGCAGGAGGAAATGCGCCGTTTCAAAGCGGCGGAAGATCTATCCCTGCATGACGATATCGACTACCACGAGATCGAGACCATCGCTTGGGAAGCCCGCGAAAAACTGATGCGGATCAAGCCGCGCAACCTCGGCCAGGCCATGCGCATCCCCGGCGTGAATTACAGCGACACCGCCGCCCTGCTCATCTGGCTGCGTAAACAACAAAAAGCGGCAAAGGAAGGCTGAATGCAAGCAGTCGCCATCATTCCCGCGCGTTACGCCAGCACGCGTTTTCCCGCCAAAGCGCTGGCCGACCTGTGCGGCAAACCCCTGATCCAATGGGTCTGGGAGGCCGTTTCCCTCACTGGACTTTTTTCCGACGTGATCGTGGCCACGGACTCGCTGCTCATACTGGAAGCGGTGGAAAACTTCGGCGGAAAGGCGGAAATGACCCGCTCCTCCCACGCCAGCGGCTCCGACCGCATCGCGGAAGTGGCAGCCAATCTGGACGCTGAGATCATCGTCAATGTGCAGGGCGACGAACCCCTGATCGATAAAAGGGCTCTGGCCGCGTTGCTGGATGCTTTCCGCGATCCGGCCACCCGCATCGCCTCATTGATGGCCAGATTATCTGACCGGGCAGAGCTTAGCGACCCCAACACCGTGAAAGTGGTGGTGGATAACCGCGGCAACGCGCTCTATTTTTCCCGCGCCCCGATCCCGCACGACCGCGACGGAGCCGGTTTTGACCGCTATTGGCGCCACGTCGGCGTTTACGCCTATCGCCGCGAAGCTTTGCTGCATTTCGTTTCCCTGCCTCCGGGAGAGCTGGAACAGACCGAAAAACTCGAGCAGTTGCGCGCTTTGGAAAACGGCATCCCCATCCGCATGGTCGCGACCGGTTACCAGGGCATCGGGATCGACACCCCGCAAGATCTGGCCCGCGCGGAAGTACTGTTTAAGGAGAGAATCCCATGAAAACGAAGATGATCGCCCCGCTTTTATTTTTTACTTTCTCGGCCGCGCTGACGGCCACTCCGCTCACCATTTTTTACACCGGGGACACCCATGGCGCCTATGAAACCGTGTTGGACAAGCAAAGCGGCCAATACCGCGGCGGCTATCTGATGTTGGAGGAAAAACTCGCCCTGGAGCGGGAGGCGGCAAAACACAGCGTCTATCTGGACAGCGGCGACCAGCAGACCGGCAGCGTTTTCAGTTCGCTGGTCGAAAACGGCGTCCACGGCGGCGCGGTGATCGGGGTTTTCAACCGCCTGGGCCTGGAGGCCAGCGTCTTTGGCAACCACGAATTCGATTTCAGCTATTCCAACACGCGCGACCTCGCCCGGAGCGCCTCCTATCCTTTCGTCTGCACGAATTTGCTGGACAAATCCACGCGCCAGAGCGTTAGCGGCAAGCCTTTTACGGTCATCGAAAAAGACGGTTTGCGCATCGGGGTTTTCGGTGTCACTTTGGAACTCCTGCCGGAAAAAGTGAAGGCCGAAAACGTCAGCAGCGTGCGCATCCTGCCGCCAACGGAGGCCATCGAGATGTATCTGGACGAAGTGGACCGCAAGTCCGACCTCATCGTCGTTCTCTCCCATCAGGGTTGGGAGGCGGACAGTTTGCTCGCGGAGAGTCTGGACGACAGGGTGGATGTCATCATCGGCGGTCACGACCACATCTGGGCCGACGAACCGATTGTGGTAAACGGAAAATACCTGCTCTACAGCGGCTCGCACCTGGAATTCCTCGGCCGCGCTGATCTCGATGTGAAAGACGACCGCGTCGTTAAATTCGCCTGTAAGCTGATCCCACTTTCCGCAGAAGAAAAGCCGGCTCCGACGCCTCTGGCGGAATACATCCAAAGCAAAGTGGAAAAAGTTGAGCAGGAAATGTCGCGCGTTTTGGGCATCATCCCCGAGGATTGGATCCCCGACAAATACGAATCCACGGCACTTTCACACTGGATCGCCGACGCGCTGAAAAAAGAATACCAGGGCATCTACCATCCTGACCTCGCCATCATCAACAACGGCGGCCTGCGCAAGGCCATTCCGGCCGGACCGGTCACCCTGCGCGACATGTATGAACTGCTGCCCTTCAACAACACAGTGGTCGTTTTTTCCTGTTACGGCCGGGATCTGCTGCGTTTTGACGAGTTGAACCGCCGCCTCGCAGTGGAAAAACCGCACGACATTTGCGAAAGCACCGCCCCCGGTTATCTTGGCGAGACCGATCCCAACCAGGACACCGAAGAGCCGGTACGATACGATTTGGGCGGCCGACTGCTCGATCCGGACGCCGTATATCGCGTGGTTTCGCATGACTACATCGCCGGGCAGTGGGACAAATATCTGGGATTCAAGCCTTTCGATGTTTACGACACTGGCGAATTGATCCTGGACGCTATGGTCCGCCAAGTCGAAGCGCAATTCCGCCCGCCGGAAACTGAAGGTCACGACTGATTCCGCTTATCGACCCAATCCCTTCCTGATCGGCTGGAATATCTCCTCACTCAGCAGCCGAATATTCCCGTTAACTGACTGACTGTCAAGACAATAGCGGCACTACGCGATCTCGCTGCCACAGGCTGTCATACTCCTGTAAGCAGATCCCATCACAGGTATTATCTACCCTTCCCTAACTGATTGCATTTCATACCATTACATTTTTTACCCTGAGACCGTGTCAAGTCCTGCTATAGTTGACACTCCTTTTTGTTGTTCAGCCAAACAGCCCCTACATACATGCCTGTCCAGGCTTTCGGACCTACCGCCGCAGTCATCGGAGGCGGCATTTATCGATGAGTTGGTCTGTTGCCTGG
>JAKQNV010000156.1 GCA_029565595.1 Candidatus Cloacimonadota bacterium | reverse complement strand
GTCTTGGATGTGGACGACCTCGACCAGGACGGTTCGAAGGAGATCTTGCTGCAGACCGCCGACAATCGCTTCGTGATTCTGGACAAAAATCTGAAGAAGAAGGCTGAACTGGCCAATCCTTTTGGCAATGAACGGAATTTCAGCGCCAGCATCGTGCATACAGGCTCAGGCCGGCCCAATCGGATAGCCCTGGTTTCCCCGACGGAAACGCGCTACTACGATTACGCCGGAGTGTCCGTCCCGCTGCTGGCCTGGCGTTGGTTCAAAACGAACGCAGTCTGGGTCAACCTGCTTCTGGTGGCCTCTTTGTTTTTGTTCACTTTTGCCCTGCTACACCGGAACAGGATCTTCAAGGCCACAGTCGACAGCCTCCAGGAGGGGATAGTCGTTTTGGGCTCCCAATTCCGCGTGGTTCATATCAATCGCTACCTGCTGGAGCTGTTGAGGGACGAAAAAGGCAAATTGCCCGAACGTAAGGAGAAATTCCTGCAGGTCCTGCTGCCCGAACTGCAGTCCCTGCTGCGCAATTTCGGACGCAGTTCAGCGCGCGAGTCCACGGCCCGGATCAGCCTCGGCAAAGAGCAGATCCGCCACACGGTCGTCCTGAAAAAATTGCGCGGTTTGCGCCGGAAATACCTGGCTGTACTCAAACCGGAAAACCTGGGCCAATCCGGCTTTAACGATAAACTGGCCTGGGCCGAGAACGCCAGAAGGCTCTCCCACAGCGTGCGGCGGCATATCTCGAACCTGCTTCTGGCCTTGCAGCCCTTGCAGGAAAACGCTTCCACCGGCGAGCAGAAAAAATACACGGACATCATCAGACAGGAGGTGGATGAGATCACAGTCTTCACGCGGGCGTTCCAGCGCTTCACCGAGATCCGGGACATGGATCTCAAACTGCAGGATGTGATCCCCTCCGTGGCGCATTGCCTGGAACACATACCAATCCCGGAAAACGTCCGTTTGCTGAAGAACTGGCAGTTGAAATCGGTCGAGGCGTATATCGAACCGATCCGCTTTGAAGAAGCTTTGACCAACCTTGTCAACAACGCTCTGGAGGCTATGCCCGGGGGCGGAACGCTGCAGCTCAGCGTCAGGGAATTTCCCGGCCATGCCGGCCCGAACGGCAAACTCAGCGTGCTGGTCGAGGTCGAGGACAGCGGAAAAGGCATCCCGCAAGCCTACCAGGAAGAGATCTGGCAGCTTTTCTTCACCACCAAACAGGCCGGAACGGGCATCGGCCTGCCGGATACCAAAAAACTGATCGATTCCATGGGCGGCCTGATCGTGGTCGAAAGCGAGGAAGGGAAGGGGACCGTGGTTTCGCTCTGGCTGAAAGGAAAAGCGGATGGATGAGATCAGGATCCTGCTGGTGGACGACGACGCCACTTTTTGCGCCCTGACCTCGGATTTGCTCAGGAAGCACGGGTTTATCGCGGAGACGGCGCTGAATACTTTGCGGGCCCGCGAAATACTGGCCCAGGGGACATTTGACATCCTGATGCTCGACCTTTGCGTTCCCGCGTTGCAAGACGGTTTCGGGCTGCTGGACGAGGTTCGCGCCAAATATCCGAACTTGCTGGTGCTGATGATCTCCGGGGAAGGCAATATCTCCGACGCTGTCCACGCCATCAAAAACGGCGCAAGTGACTTTATCGAAAAGCCGATCGAGCCGGAGCATCTGCTGGTGCGGATCCAAAACCTCAGCGAACGCATCCGCGGGGAGAGGCAGCTGAAAAAGTTGGAGCAGTCCGCGATCGGCATGGTGGGCGTATCCGACGCCATGAAAAAAGTCTTCGGCCAGATCGTCAGCGCCGCGGGCTATGACCTCCCCGTCCTGATCACCGGCGAAACCGGCGTTGGCAAAGAACTTGCCTCGCGCGCTGTGCACCGCTTGAGCAAATTCGGCGGCCGGGACATGGTCAGCATCAATTGCGCCTCGGTGCCGCGCGACCTTTTTGAAGCGGAGCTTTTCGGCTACGAAAAGGGCGCCTTCACCGGAGCGGTCAATTCCTACAAAGGCTATTTCGAGTTTGCGAGGAACACCTCCTTTTTCCTCGACGAGATCAGCGAACTGCCCATCGATGTGCAGGCCAAGCTGCTGCGCGTCCTTTCTGAAGGCGAGATCCAGCGCATCGGGAGCAAGGTCGGGATCGCCGATACGCGCATCATCAGTGCCTCCAACCAGGATCTGCAGGCAGCCGTCCAAAACGGCAGATTCCGCGAGGCCCTGTTTTACCGGCTGAACTCCATCCGCATCCACATCCCCCCGCTGCGCCAGCATTCTGCGGACATCGTCCCCCTGGCAGGCCATTTCATCAACGATTTTTGCCAGCGTCAGCACACGCTTCCCAAAGAGATCTCGCCGCGGGCGCAAGTCTGGCTGACCGAACAAAAGTGGGAGGGAAACGCCCGGGAATTGAAAAACTGCGTGGAACGCGCCATGATCTGTTCCCAAAGGTCGGTGCTGGAAGCCGACGATTTCCTTATCCTGCCCGGCGGCGAGGAAGCGGACACAACCAGCGAAGGGACCTTGCGCGACAGCCTGCGCAAGTACGAAACGCATCTGATCCGCGAGCATTTGAAGGCCAACGGCTTCAATATCAGCCAGACCGCCAAACAGCTCGGAATGGACAAATCCAACCTCTGCAAGCGGATCCGGGCCTTGGGGATCAGCCTGCAGAGCTGAGCGGGTGTGGTATCGGTCCCAGGCCCTTTGTAGCCTCAGATTTACCTTGCCAAAAAACCTGCCGGATTTCCCAATAGGTTAAAGATCATAAAAGTCATGCACGATATCAGGAGTACAGATATGAAAAGCATAGCCATCGCCGCCGTTCTCATCCTCGCGGGCAGCCTCTGCGCCCTGACCATCGGGGACTGGCAGAACATCCGTTTCAGCGGTAAAAACGCCGCCGGCCAGGTTTTCCTGAGGACCGAAATCGCGCAGGAAGAGCTGCTTGCGAACAACTACCTCTATAATCCCGGCAGCGGCGTTACGGAATACAATTTCAACCTGCAGGATCCAGCGACGCTGACCTATCAGGGCACTTTGCAGGTGGGCTCCTCCAGGCGCTATCTGGGGCTGAAAAAACAGAGTGCCGGCAGCGTGAACCAGCTCGTTCCGGTCTTCTACGAAGGCACCGGATTGCCGGCTTTGACCCAACTGACCACGGCCTCCACGGACGCGCTGAACGACAATTCCACCAATTATTACGACATCGCGGCGGACTACGTCACATTTACCGACACGAAATTCTGCACCGCCATCCAGAACCGCGGCGGCGGCTTTCCCACCAGCGCTTCGTTTGGCACGGTCTATCCCTCCTATATGAGCGTGATCGCGGCTCCGGACACGGATCCCAACGACCCCAACGTAACAGTGTGGGCCTTGGCCTACATGAGCGTTCCGCTGGGCGGGATCAGCCCCGGCTTGTTCAAGATCACCGGCACCGGCACGGACGACCTGGTGCGTATCGGCAACATCGAGACCAACATCGTTTCGGGCAGCAACCTGCTCATCATGAGCTGCAACATCGCCGACCTGCTGGCCGATCCAGACTTCGCGGCCTGGTACAATACCGCGGATCCCGTCTTCGGCATGATGACCCTGATCAACAAAACCACCGTCATCCCCTTTGCCACCACCAATCAGGACCAGAGCCCGGGGGCGCTCGTCCGGCCGCGGAAACTATACGTCGATCCCACTCCGAACACGGTTCCCTGGATGGACGGGAGTTCTTTTCTGGTAAATGATGCAGGCGTGTTTTTCACCGGAGTCTACCATGACGCGGAAGGCAATTTTCCCCTCACCGCGGAGATCGAGATCCAGGGCGGACCATCCTACCCGCTTTTGCCGCAAAGCCTTGATTACACGGCCGGAGTGCTGCACAGCACCGAGGATCTCAGCGGCATCCTGGCCGAATACGATGGCGGACAGGCCCGCACTTCAGTCAGCGACGACGATATCAATTTCCAGCGCGGGGAGTGGTTTTCCTTCACCTACATCCTGGGATTGCTGGGGCCGGAGCAGCTGAGCGTGCAGATTTCAGACGGAAACGTCCTTCTGGCGTGGGCTCCGGTCACTCAAACGCTCCTGGGGAATCCCGTCGCGCCGGATCTATATCGGGTAGAAGCCTCCGCCACTCCGGATTTTGCGGATTACCAGATTCTGGGCATAAGCTCCGGGACCAGCTTCAGTTTTGCATCGGATCCCGAGTCCCCGCAGCAGTTCTACCGGGTCGTCGCGGTCAAATACACGTCCTGAAAAGCTCGGTTGATTTCTAAGGCTTGTCTTCTGCGGGGAGGTTTTTGCCCTCGCTGAGGCGCAGCGCTTTTTCCAAATCCAGCAGCTTGTTTATCTGATCCCGCTGGGCCTGCATCAGTTGCTCCCATTGCTGGGTCCGCAGTTCGTCTATTTTCTCGTTCAGGGCCATGATCTCCAATTCCGCTTTCAGATTCACTTCGTAGTCGTGTTCCGCGTCTTTCCTGTCATGTTCGGCCTGGCGGTTTTGGCTCATCATGATCACCGGAGCCTGCAAAGCCGCCAGCATCGACAGGACGAGGTTCAAAAGTATGAACGGATAGGGGTCGAAGGTCTTGCGGTGATTCAGCAGCAGGTAAGTGTTCAGCGCGATCCAGGAAAGCAGGATGCATAAAAAGATGATGATAAAGGGCCAGCTGCCCCCAAAGGCAGCCACCTTGTCGGCGACTTTTTGCCCGAAAGTGAGTTGCTCTGCCGTTTCCGCGTGTACGTTGCGGCTGATGGGCTCTTTGTCCCTGAGATGTTGGAGAACGTGTTTTTCTTTTTCGGTGAGGGCGCCAAGTTCTTTCTTGAAGAACTCTTCAGCGGTCTTGGCTTTGTTGTTCATAGCTTTACTCCCATGCTTGTGAATGTTGTCGTTGGGAAGCATATTTCAAATTCTTTGTCCTTCTGGCCCAGCCGGCTCTATCGGTCAAGGGATTTGTTGGATCTTCGCGCTGGAGGATAAAACAGATTATTAATCCTTAGAAACAGACATCATCCAGGCAATGAAGAGACGGTCATCGTTTGCGCCAACTCAGTGAAATTGCCCTGAGAAAACCACTCCCCGCCAGGCGCCGCTAAAAGCTCTTGACTGCTGTAGCGCGTCCGTAAATCTAGATTTAATGGAAAAGAGCAGGAATAAAAGCGTTCTCTGGCTGGCCGGACGCTATTTGCGCGGCCAGGGAAGCGGACTGGTCGGCCGTGCGCATTATCTGACCCTGGCGGGCATCATCCTCGGGGTCGCGGCCCTGATCTGCGTGAGCAGCGTGATGAACGGCTTCCGGGCCGACATCCGCAGCCGCATTGAAGGTACCTTGAGCGAGATCCGGATCAGCCGGCCCAACGGTTCTCCGTTCGCAGACTATCCCGGGATGCTCAATTCCCTGCAAAAACAAGGCTTCCAGGCCTCCCCGGTGGTGCGCAACGAACTGGTCCTCAAACACGGGCCGGCCATCTTTTCCACCCTTTGCCTCGGCATCGATCCCGTTTTGCATTCGCGCATCAGCGGGGCTTTGGTTCCTCCGGGCACGGACGGAAATTCCACCAAACAGGGCCTCTTGGCCGGCAGCATTTGGGGCCCGGATTTTTCCGACGGGGGGATTGCCCTGGGCTCGGCTCTGGCGGCGAAACTGAACGTCCTGCCCGGCGACGAGGTGCAGCTGCTTTCGCCGCTGTTCGACGTCCCGACCGCTTTCGGCCTCCTGCCCAGGGTGCGCAATCTGCGCGTGGCGGCTATCTTTTACGCCGGAATGCCGGAATACAACGAGTCCTTCAGCTATGTCCCGCTGGACGTCGCGCGCTTTTTCAGCGGCTACGCGGAAGAGGTGGACTACATCGAGATCCGGACGCCCGATTTTGCCCGCTCGGAACGCTACGCGCGGCAGCTCCGGTCGCAGTTGAAAGGCTTTTCGGTGGAGGATTGGAGCGCCTACGATGCCAGTTTGTTCAACGCCATCCGCTTCGAAAAATACATGATGTTCGTGATCATGCTGTTCATGTATATCATCGCGTCGTTCAACCTCACCGGCAACATGCTGAAAACGATCTCGCAAAAGAAGCGCGAACTGGGACTGCTCAAGGCCATCGGCTACAACGAGACCGACCTGCGCGATCTTTTCATCCGCCAGTCCTTGCTGCTTTCGACCCTCGGGATAGCGCTGG
>JAKQNV010000120.1 GCA_029565595.1 Candidatus Cloacimonadota bacterium | reverse complement strand
CCGATGGCCCACCGCCTCAGAGCTCCCAGGGTCGGCAAACTTCTGGATGGAAATGCTTGACATTTTCTCTGCTTTATAAAACGTGGCTAATAAATAACAAAAATACACATGGAGGATTACCATGACCTTTCAAGAATTCATGGCCAAAGTAGCCGCCAGAAACCCAGGTGAACCGGAGTTTCTGCAAGCCGTCAAGGAAGTTGTCGAGACCATTTGGGATGCCTATGAGAGCAATCCCCGCTTTGTAAAAGCCAATATTCTCGAGCGTATCGTGGAACCAGAGCGCGTCATCATGTTTCGCGTCCCCTGGATGGACGACAAAGGCGAAGTGCATGTGAACCGCGGATTCCGCGTTCAGTTCAACAGCGCTATCGGCCCCTACAAGGGCGGCCTGCGTTTCCACCCCAGCGTCAACCTTTCCATTTTGAAGTTTCTCGGCTTTGAGCAGATCTTCAAAAACAGCCTCACTACCCTCCCTATGGGCGGCGGTAAAGGCGGTAGCGATTTTGACGCCAAGGGCAAATCCGACGCTGAGATCATGCGTTTTTGCCAGAGCTTTATGGCTGAGCTCTTCCGTCATGTAGGTCCGGATACGGACGTTCCCGCTGGCGACATAGGAGTGGGCGGTCGTGAGATAGGCTACCTCTTCGGTTACTACAAAAAACTGGCCAACGAATTCACCGGCGTCCTCACCGGTAAAGGCCGCACCTGGGGCGGCAGTCTCATCCGTCCGGAAGCCACCGGCTTTGGCGTGGTTTATTATGCCGAGGAAATGCTCAAGACCCAGGGCAAGACCTTTGATGGCATGAAAGTAGCCCTCTCCGGCTTCGGCAACGTAGCCTGGGGCGCCGCTCAAAAGATCAACGAACTGGGCGGCAAGGTCGTCACCCTCTCCGGTCCCGATGGATACATCTATGATGAGGATGGCGTCTCCGGAGACAAGATCGACTATATGCTCGAGCTTCGCGCTTCCAACAACGACCGCGTTATCGACTATGCGGACGTCTATCCCAACGCCAAATTCATCCCCGGAAAACGCCCCTGGGAAGTTCCCGTTGACGTCGCCATCCCCTGCGCCACTCAAAACGAGCTGGGCGCCGAAGATGCCAGGTCTCTCGTGAAAAACAGCTGCTTCTGCGTGGTTGAAGGCGCCAACATGCCCAGCACTCCGGAAGCCGTTGAGATTTTCCAGAGCGCCAAGATCCTCTTCGCTCCCGGAAAAGCCGCCAATGCCGGCGGAGTCGCTACCAGCGGTCTGGAAATGACCCAAAACAGCATGCGCCTCAACTGGAACCGCGAAGAAGTGGACGAACGCCTTCACAGCATCATGAAAAACATCCACGAAGCCTGCCGCGAACACGGCACCCAAGCCGACGGATATGTCAACTACGTCAAGGGCGCCAACATTGCCGGCTTCCTGAAAGTAGCCAACGCCATGTGCGATCAGGGCCTCATCTAAGAGCATACCCTGCACCATATATCAGACCCCGGAGCGATCCGGGGTTTTCTTTTGGGGAGTGAAACAAGGGGGCCAGGTGAGTGACAGAGGGCGGAATTGATGAATTGATGGCAACTGATGAGAGGTTTTAAGGTTTTAGGGTTTTACTGCGGAGATACAGAGGTTTCTTTTTTCACTACAGAGCTACGGAGATAACAGAGAGAGGCACAGAGGAAGGTTTTGGGGGTTTTAGGGTTTCCGAGTTTTCAAGTTTTCAAGTTTTCGAGATTCAAGTTGTGGGGTTTTCGAGTTTTCAAGTTTTCAAGTTGTGAAGCATAAAAATTGCAGCGGCACTGATAGACCCTCCGATCTCTCAGCACCGCCG
>JAKQNV010000118.1 GCA_029565595.1 Candidatus Cloacimonadota bacterium | reverse complement strand
CATCATCTGAGAGGGTGATTATCTTGGAATCTTGGCCACCGATATCGATGACGGTACGGCAGGCAGGAAATAAAAAGCGGACCCCGCGGGCGTGGCAAGTGATCTCGGAAAGGATTTTCGCCGGTTTGGAGTAGAGTTTCCGGCCGTAGCCGGTGACCGCCGTGGGGCCAAACTCCGCGCTTCCGGTTTTCTCATCTGCTTCAGCGAGCAAGGCTTCCACAGTCCGCAGCGGATCCACCTCGGTGCTTCGCCAGGCGGAATAGGTCAGCGCTCCCGAAACCCTGTCACAGAGGGCGATCTTGGTATTTCGGGAGCCGATGTCGATGCCGAGGGTGGTCAGCATAGCACGTAGGTCCATTGGTTTTGCGGTCCCAGCCAGTTTTGGGCAATGTTTTGGAGCAGGCCGCGGTCCACGGAGCGCACCCGTTCCTCGCGCTGGAAATAGAAGAGGGGATCGTAGCCGACCGCGGTCAGGGACGCCAGCAGCGAAGCCATAAGAGAGGCGTTTTCGCGTTCGAAGCGCGCCATGCCGCAGAGATAGTTTTGCGCGTGGAGCAATTCAGTTTCTGTGACACCGTTGGCGCGGACATCTTCCAAAACCTCGCGCATCAGGCACAGGCAGGGTTTGCGGTCCTCGGGATCGCAATAGGCGTAGGCGTACCAATAGCCGATTTCGTTCACGGAAGTGTAGTCAAAACCTGTTTGGTAGGCATAGCCGTATTTTTCGCGCACCAGGTTGAAGAGCCGGGAATCCATGTCCCCGCCGAGGATTTGGGCCAACAGGTAAAAAGCGGTCGTCTGGAGATGGTCGCGGCTGTCGGGGGCTAAACCGCCAAGGTAGATGATGGCCTGGCCGGTTTTTTTCGCATCGCTGGCCATACGCTTCCGGACCGGATGCGGCACCGGATGGGGCAGGGGCAGTTTTTCTTTTATGGAAGGAATTTGGTCAAAATGGCTGAGAACCAGGCGCAAAACTGCTTCCGGCTCATCAGAACCAACGATCGCCAGGGTGAAGGAATCGCCGCGATAGCGATCCAGAAACCAGTTTCGCACCTTTTCCAGCTGCAGGCGGCCAAGATCGGAGATCCTGCCTGTGCTGCGGCTGAAAGGATTTCCCTGGCCGCAAAGCATGTCCATCCAGCGCAGGTGCGCGTATGTGGCTGGATTTTGCGTGTCGCGGCGGAGCATGTCCTGGGTGACGCGCACGACGGTTTTCATAAATGATGGTTCAAAAGCCGGCCTATTGATGATTTCGGACAGAACCGTCAGCGCGAAGGGAAGTTCCATATGAAAGCACTTTCCGGCCAGAACCGTGGCGTCGAGATGCTGTTCCACATTCAGGCTGATCCCGTGTTCGCGGCAGAGTGAAAGCAGTTTTTCATGCGGCATATTTTGCGTGGAATATAAAAGGGCTGTGGAACAAAGATAGTTTACGCCTCGTTGGTCATGATTTTCGCTCAGTTGTGAAACGTCCGCGGCCAGCGCGAAACCGGTGATGGGACGCTGGGGAACGCGCCTGTAGAGGAATTTGAAACCGTTGGGCAGCGTGGCTGTGAAATAATTCTCATCCAGTTTCTGTATAGGAGGTAAGGCTGCGTCGGTACCCAAATCCACCCTCAGAACCCCAACCTCTTCAAATGCTTGGTTGACCGAGGTTTGACCGTGTCTGGCAGCAGTATCTCTGCTTATAGTCTGGGCATAGTCACTAGGGGCCTGGCGGAACCTTGAAAGAAACTGCGGTGTCCAAAATCTCTCTATACTCTCGCGGACATCCTCCAAAGCTATGGCATTGACGGTTTCGTCATAGGAATAGAGTTTTTCGTAACCGGAGATAAATTCCTCCGCGCCCAGCATGTTCGCCAGGTTTTCCGTACCTTCGAAGCCGTAGCGCCAGGTGTTGACGATGTCCTTTTTCACTAACTCGACCTCCGCGGGATCGAGCCTGCCTTCCCGCAACGCATTGTATTCCTCGTCAAAAACTGCCTGGATCCGCTCCAGATGCTTATTGTGGGTGGGATTGAGAACGATCGCCGAAATTCCGCTCATGATGCCGCAGTAAGAGGTCACCTTCACCGAGGAACATAGTTGTTCCTCCTCCACCAAACGCCGGAACAGCCGCGAAGAACGGCCGATCGCCAGATAACGGATCGCGACGAGCAGCGCATCGCTGGCAGGATGGGTGTCCGCCAGTTCGGGCAGCGCGTAGGCAATAAATTCCTGCCGGCCTTTCCGGAAAACTTCCTTCTCCGGTGGGATTTCGGGTTCCAGAAAACTCAATTTGTCCAAATGGGGAAGATCCTGATTGTCCTGCCAGCCGCCAAAAAACTCTTCGAGCGCCGTTTTTAACTTCTCCGCACCGGTGTCGCCGCAGGCCACGACAAAAGCGTTGCCTGGCTGGTAATAACGCTGGTAAAAATCCCTCAGGACACGACTGGTAGCGCTTCGCACGCTCCGTTTCGTGCCCAGCACGGGACGCCGCAGGGGATTTTCCTTAAAAGCCCGTTCCTGCAAGAAATCCAAAAAACTCCCCTCCGGATCGGTCTCGGACTCGCGCAGTTCCTCGATGATGATGTCTTTTTCCAAAGTGACGTCGCGCGCCGTGAAAGCCGGATGCAGCGCCAGTTCGCTCAAGACATGCAAGCCCTCGGAAAGAAATTCGGAGGGCAGCGATATGTGAAAACAGGTGCAGTCGAAGTCTGTAAAAGCGTTCAGGGATCCGCCCAGGCTATTGACGAACTGCATGATCCGGTTGGCTGGGAAATCACGGGTGGATTTGAAGACCAGGTGTTCCAGAAAATGCGCAAATCCTGCTTCCTCCGGGCTTTCCCAGGCGCTGCCGATCTTTATGTATAGTTGCAGGCAGACCACAGGATTGGCATTATCGCTCTGGATGATGTATTTCAGGCCGTTGGCCAAAAAGCCGGATTCAGCCGGTACGGGCAGGATTACTGGGGTCAAGGGCGTTCCGGATTTTCAGTCGTTGCGGCTGCGCAGCACCAAGGCATAGGCGTTGTGGTTGTGAATGGATTCCTGGTTGTCCGAAGAAATCTCAAATTCCAGGATGCGCCGGTCGGACTGCAGTTTTTGCGTGATCTCGCGCACCACATCCTCCACAAATTTGGGATTGGCGTAGGCACGCTCCGTGACGTACTTTTCGTCGCGACGCTTGAGCAGGGGCCAGATCGGGCAACTGGCGGCATTTTCGGCGAACTCGATCAGCTCTTCGATCCAGATGAATTCCGAATAGCGGACGCTGATCGATACATATGAACGCTGGTTATGTGCCCCGCCGGCGGAAATTTCCTTGGAACAGGGGCAGAGAGTCGTGACCGGTACGCAGACTCCGATCCAGAGCTGGAAATCGTCTGTGTAACTGGCATTGAAGCGGCACTGGTAATCCATCAGGGAAGCGATCTTGGAGACGGGGGCGTTTTTTTTGATGAAATAGGGGAAACTGATGTCGATGTAGGCGGCGTCCGCTTTGAGCAGGGTCTTGACCTCCAGCAGCAGTTTGTCCAGCTGGCCGATGATGCTGTCCCGGTGGTAGCGGTTGAGCACCTCCACAAAACGGGACATGTGCGTTCCGCGCCGGCTGTGGTGCAATTCCACGTAGATGTTCAGATCGGCGACAGTCTGCTGCAGCTTGTTCGCGCGGTCCTCAACGACGATCGGATACCGGATGCCCTTGACTCCGACCTTGTCGATGCTGATCCGCCGCGAATCGCTCTGCGACTGGAGATCGGGGATGTTCATTGTTCCTCGCGCCAGTCCAGATCCTTCATGCCCAAGCTCTTCAAAGAAACGATGTTGCCGTTTTCCTGGTAGAAGATCACGGCGTTGGTGCCGGGATAACGCTTAATGACTTGCATAGCCTCTTCCGGATGCAACAAAAACAACGCGGTGGAAAGACCGTCGGAAAGCGCTCCGGAAGGATTGATCACAGTCACGGAATAGATGTTCTGCACGGGATAACCGGTCCGGGGATCGATGATATGATGGTAGCGCCGGCCCGCGTAGTCAAAATAGGTCTGGTAATCCCCCGAGGTGCTTAACGAACCGTTTTTGATCTTGAAACTGCCGATGGTCTGCTTCTGGGGTTGCGGACGCGGATGCTGGATGCTGACGATCTGCGCGATGGGCTGTCCGAAAAAGGTCATGCTGCTGGTGCAGTCGATCTGGCCGCTGAGAAAGCCCCTCTTTTCCATTAATTCGCGCGCTTTGTCCAAAGCGTAGCCTTTGGCCAGCGCACCGAAAGTGATCTGAGTTCCGGCTGGTAAAGTGATCGATTTTTTGTTGTAACGGATCCTGTCAAAACCGACCCGTTTCAGTGTTTCCTTGATCACAAGCGAATCCGGAGGAACCTGGGACAGGGTGTCCGCCAGGGCCGTCCCGACTTTGCTGAATCCCCAAAGGTCGTAAAGCGGTTTCACCGTGATGTCGAACAGGCCGTGGGAAACTTTGTGCAGACTGTCTGCGAGGCAGATCAGCTCGTAGGCGTCGGGATCCATGGGAAAGGTTTTACCGTCGGCAGCATTCAGCTTTGAAATCCAGCTCAGCGAGTCGTAATCGTCGAATTTGGCTTCCAAGGTGTGCATGTAGGCAAAGACGGAGTCGATCTCCGCGCCCACATTCTTGTCTTTGGATTTGGCGGAAATTGTGACCACCGTGTCCAGTAGATCCTGGTCCATCCTGGTATCCCGGTAGGAGCGATGGAAATAATTCCAGGCCCCGTAACCGATCACCACGACGAGGATGGCCAGCGAGACAATTTCTTTTTTGGACATCAGCGAGCCTTTATTTTTCAGGACGGAGCAGTTCAAATTCCAGCAGCCTGTCCGTGTAATCCCGGATGGCATACCAGGTGAAGGGAACCGTCACCAGCAGCGGCACGATCAGGATCAGCAAGGCCAGGGCATTCAAAACGGCCAGGATCAGCGCCAGCAGGAAGATCTGCCAGCGGACCGCGTGCATGTTCTTATATGATATTTTCAGCGCTTGGAGGGCATTGACGTTCAGCCGCTCCATCAACACCGGGACAGGCAGCGCAATCGCCGCAAAATAGTTCAGGAGCACGATCCAGACCAGGCGCAGGATGGGATCGCTGCCGAAATTGGGCAGGCCGAAGCAGATCAGGTAGATCAAAATGTAATAGACCACACAAGCCGCGGCCAGGGCCAGATAGCGGGGATAGGAACGGAACGCGGCCAGGACATCTTTCCATTTCAAACTGTAACCAGGATCCGCGCAAACCGGCTTAAACGGTATCATAAACACCGGGATGAACACGCATACGCCCAGGCCGATGGCCAGCAAATGCACGATCAGCGCTCCGGCAGTTTTCAGGTTGACGAGGTCGAGGTAGCCGAAACTGTGCAGCGCGATCAGCAGCACCGCAACGGGAAGCAGGCCGAGGATCAGGACCACAGCGGCCGCCGGGACGTTGCCACCCTTGACGGATTTGTACTTTTCCCAGGTCCGTTTCAGGCTGGTACAGGCGGAAAGGTCTTTGTTCACGATCTGGGTCTGGCGTCCGCAATTCACGCACCAGATATCGTGAGCCGCAAGCTTGGCGTCACAATGTTTACAACGCATTATGTCTCCTTTGAGATTCCGAAAATATTATTATCAGCATTTGGACCAGCCGCAGGACGGGCATTTGAGGCAGCCCTCGGTGTGTTCGATGCTGGAGCCGCAATCCGGGCAGAGCGAAATGCCGGTGATGCCCAGCGTTACAGGAGTCGCGCCTTCCGAGGTGGCGATCTCCAGTTTTTTGATGTCCCCGGTCGCGTAAGCGGCCAGAAAGGATGCCAAAGCCTGGCCCACTGCGTCGCCGCAGGAGGTGATCATCTTGCCCTTGTGCCACATCGGCGACTGACAGCGGATCCCTTTCAATTGCCTGATGATGGATTCCAGTTTGACGTCCGAACGCAGGGCCAGCGAGGATAGCCGGGCAATGGCTTCCAGCTGGGCCGAAGCGCAGCCGCCGACTTTGCCCATCTGCACGAAAACTTCGCAGGCGCCCTGATCGTCCGTATTGATGGTCACGTACATGTGCCCGCAGCCCGTTTCCAGCCTTTGCGTGATGCCGTGCGTGACCTCCGGGCGGCTGCGGGGGGCGACCTTACCTTCCTTGGTGGCTCCGTAGGTCAGCACCTGGTTTTCCCGGCTGCCGTCGCGATAAACCGTGACTCCCTTGCAGCCGAGCTGGTAGGCCAGTTCGTAGGACACGCGGATGTCTTCCACCGTGGCGGAATTGGGAAAATTGATGGTTTTGCTCACCGCGTTGTCCGTGTATTTTTGGAAGGCGGCCTGCATCCGGATATGCCATTCGGGACTGATGTCGTGCGCGGTCTGGAAGATGTCGCGCAAGTTTTGCGGGATCTCCTCAAACTCCGCGATGGAGCCGCTCTGCGAGACTCGCTCCAGCAGATCGTCGCTGTAGATCCCCTCTTCCTCCAAAGCCTGGCGGAACCACTTGTTTACGTAGAGCAATCTGTCGCCGTCCATCACGGTTTTTACGAAGACCAGCGAAAATTGCGGCTCGATGCCGCTGGAAGTATCCAGGATCATGCTGATCGTCCCGGTGGGGGCGATGGTGGTCAAGGTTGCGTTGCGCAGCCCGGAAGCCTTGATCTCTTTGGCCAAAGCCGGCCAATCCTGCTTGATGGCGTCACGCTCGAAGGACTGGGTATCGTAGAAACTCCCGGCAAAATTGGGAAAACTCCCCTTTTTCTTTGCCAGTTCCAGGGAGCGTTGGATGGCCGTGTAATCGATGAATTCCATCAATTCCCCGGCCAAAGCGACTGCTTCGTCGCTGGCGTAGGGGATCCGGAGTTGGTAAAGCAGATCAGCCCAACCCATCACGCCCAGCCCGATCTTGCGGTTGGCTTTCACCATTTCGTCGATCTGCTTGAGTGGGAATTTGGAGCAGTCGATCACGTCGTCCAGGAAATCCACGCTCAGGCGCACCACTTCGCGCAATCTATCCCAGTCCACCGCGCCGTTTCTTATCATGACAGCGAGGTTGATCGAGCCCAGGTTGCAGGCTTCGTTGGGCAATAGAGGCTGTTCCCCGCAGGGATTGGTGGATTCGATCCGGCCGACCTGGGGCGTGGGATTGGCCTTGTTGATGCGGTCCAGAAAAACGATGCCCGGTTCGCCGGTCTTGTGGGCCATGTCCACGATCATGCTAAAAACGTCGCGCGCCTTCTCGCGCCTGACCGTTTCCCCGGTCTTTGGCGAAACGAGGTTGTATTCCTCGTCCTGGTTGACCGCGCGCATGAATTCCTCGGTCAGGCCGACGCTGAGGTTGAAATTGGTCAATTCTGAGGTATTCTGCTTGCAGGTGATGAAGTCCAAAATTTGCGGATGGTCCACATTGAGGATGGCCATGTTGGCGCCGCGCC